>NZ_JBEPDM010000003.1:0-349771 GCF_040300305.1 Streptomyces sp. NPDC000410 | reverse complement strand
CCTCGCGGGTGATGATCCCGTCGGGCCCACTCGGCACCACGGTCGCCAGGTCCACACCGAGGTCCTTGGCGAGCTTACGCACCGGCGGCTTCGCCAGCGGGCGGCCGGTCTCGGCGGGCGCGGCAGCCCCGTGCCCGTTCAGCTCGGCCTGCACGGCGGCCTGGGCGGCCGCGGCCTGCGGCTGGTCCGGCACCGCCGCGCCCTTGCGGGGACGGCGCTTCGTCGAGGACTCGGCCACGCCGTAACCGACGAGCACCGGCTGACGGCCCTTCGGCGCCGCCTCCGGCTCGGGCTCGGCGGCACGGGCCGGGGCGGGCGCCTCTGCGGGAGCGGAGCCCCCCGCCACCTCCACCGCGATGATCGCCGTACCCACGTCCACCGTGGTGCCCTCGGCGAAGCGCAGCTCGTGCACGACGCCGTCGTACGGGATCGGCAGCTCGACGGCCGCCTTCGCCGTCTCGACCTCGCACACCACCTGGCCGTCGGTCACGGTGTCGCCGGGCTGGACGTACCACTTGAGGATTTCGGCCTCGGTGAGGCCTTCGCCCACGTCCGGCATCTTGAACTCACGGATCACAGCAAGTCTCCTCAGCAGCTCAGTACGCCAGCGAGCGGTCGACGGCGTCGAGCACGCGGTCCAGTCCCGGAAGGTAGTCCTCCTCCACCCGGGCCGGCGGATACGGGGCGTGGAATCCGCCGACCCGCAGCACCGGGGCCTCCAGGTGGTAGAAGCACCGCTCCGTGATGCGGGCGGCGATCTCCGCGCCGGACCCGTAGAAGACCGGGGCCTCGTGCACGACGACCAGCCGGCCGGTCTTCTCGACCGACGTCTGGACGGCGTCGAAGTCGATCGGGGACATCGAGCGCAGGTCCAGGACCTCCACCGACTTGCCCTCCTCCTGGGCGGCCGCGGCGGCCTCCAGGCAGACCTTCACCATCGGCCCGTACGCGGCCAGCGTGAGGTCCGAGCCCGCGCGCGCGACCCGCGCGGCGTGCAGCGGATCGGGGATGGCCTCGACGTCGACATCGCTCTTGTCCCAGTAGCGGCGCTTGGGCTCGAAGAAGATCACCGGGTCGTCGCTCTGGATGGCCTGCTGGAGCATCCAGTAGCCGTCCGCCGCGTTCGACGGGGAGACCACCTTCAGTCCGGCCACATGGGCGAACAGCGCCTCCGGCGACTCGCTGTGGTGCTCGACCGCGCCGATACCGCCGCCGTAGGGGATACGGACGACGACCGGCAGCTTGATCTTGCCGAGCGCCCGTGCGTGCATCTTGGCGAGCTGCGTGACGATCTGGTCGTACGCGGGGAAGACGAAACCGTCGAACTGGATCTCGACGACGGGGCGGTAGCCGCGCAGCGCGAGTCCGATCGCGGTGCCGACGATGCCGGACTCGGCGAGCGGGGTGTCGATGACCCGCTCCTCGCCGAAGTCCTTCTGCAGTCCGTCGGTGATCCGGAAGACCCCACCGAGCTTGCCGACGTCCTCACCCATGATGAGGACCTTGGGGTCGGTGTCGAGGGCCTTGCGCAGCGACTCGTTGAGCGCCTTGGCGAGCGACATCTTCTCTACGGCCATGGCTACTTGACCTCCTCGGAAGCGTCGTCCGCGAACGACGCCTGGTAGGCGGCGAACTGCGCGCGCTCCTCGTCGACCAGGGAGTGCCCGTCGGCATAGATGTTGTCGAAGATCGCCATGGGGTCCGGGTCGGGCATGGCGCGCACCGCCTCGCGCACGCGCTTGGCGAGCGTGTCGCTCTCCTCGTCGAGAGCGGTGAAGAACGCCTCGTCGGCGAAGCCCTCGTTCTCCATGTACGTACGCAGCCGCAGGATCGGGTCCTTGGCCTCCCAGGCCGCCCGCTCGTCGTCGTGCCGGTACTTGGTGGGGTCGTCGGAGGTCGTGTGCGCCCCCATCCGGTACGTGAAGGCCTCGACCAGCGTCGGGCCCTCGCCGCGACGGGCGCGCTCCAGCGCGGACCGGGTCACGGCCAGGCACGCGAGCACGTCGTTGCCGTCGACGCGGATGCCGGGGAAGCCGAAGCCCTGCGCGCGCTGGTAGAGCGGGACGCGGGTCTGGCGCTCGGTGGGCTCGGAGATCGCCCACTGGTTGTTCTGGCAGAAGAACACGACCGGGGCGTTGTAGACCGCGGAGAAGGTGAAGGATTCGGCGACATCGCCCTGGCTGGAGGCACCGTCACCGAAGTACGCGATGACGGCGGAGTCCGCGCCGTCCTTCGCCACACCCATCGCGTACCCGGTCGCGTGCAGCGTCTGCGAGCCGATCACGATCGTGTACAGATGGAAATTGTTGCTGTTCGGATCCCAGCCGCCGTGGTTCACGCCACGGAACATTCCCAGCAGGTTCGTCGGATCGACACCCCGGCACCACGCGACACCGTGCTCGCGGTAGGTCGGGAAGACGTAGTCGTCGTCCCGCAGAGCGCGGCCGGAGCCGATCTGGGCGGCCTCCTGGCCGAGCAGCGACGCCCACAGTCCGAGTTCACCCTGACGCTGGAGTGCGGTCGCCTCGGCGTCGAAACGGCGGGTCAGGACCATGTCCCGGTACAGCCCGCGCAGCTCGTCCGCGCTCAGGTCGATCTCGTAGTCCGGGTGCTCGACCCGCTCGCCCTCGGGGGTCAGCAGCTGGACGAGCTGAGGCTCGGCATTCTGCGGCTGCGGCGCTTCCGGCTTCTTCGCGGCGCTGACGCGCTTACTGCCACGGCGCGGTTTGCGCGCGGCAGGGCTTTCCACGGTCACGTGCGTGCTCCTCCGTCGGTCCGGCCCCCGGGTTCGCCGGGCATGGCCAGTGCGGCTCGCCCGTCTCGTACGCGTGCACGGGGTGGGTGCGACGCGGCCGGGAACAGGCGTGACAGGTGCCCCGGCGAGCGCCTGCCAAAGGCACGTTACCCAGTGGGTCGCATTACTGCGAAACCCCATTTGACCTGCGATTTTGCTTGGATTTCCAAGTAAATCGAGAAATGCGGGAACAACCACTGGTCACAGCCTTGCAGGCCGCCGGAACACCGGCACGTTATCCCGGTCACCCCGGGCACGGGAAGGGTGAGTATGTGAGACTTATTTCGTGTCCAAAGACGACAAAATCACCGTTTTCCTCCTCGATGACCATGAGGTTGTCCGCCGTGGCGTGCATGAGTTGCTCGCCATGGAGCCCGACATCGAGATCGTCGGCGAGGCGGGAACGGCTATGGACGCCATGGCGAGAATTCCCGCGACCCGGCCCGATGTCGCCATCCTGGACGTCCGCCTTCCGGACGGCAGCGGCGTCGAGGTCTGTCGTGAGGTCCGTTCCCAGAACGACGCCATCAAATGCCTCATGCTGACGTCGTACGCGGACGACGAGGCCCTCTTCGACGCGATCATGGCCGGAGCCTCGGGTTACGTCCTCAAGGCCATCCGCGGCAGCGAGCTGCTGGCGGCGGTACGCGACGTGGCGGCGGGCAAGTCGCTGCTCGACCCGGTCGCCACCGCGAGCGTGCTGGAGCGGCTGCGCGACGGCACGGGCCCCAAGGGCGGCGACAAGCTGGCCGGCCTCACCGACCAGGAGCGCAGGATCCTCGACCTGATCGGGGAGGGGCTGACGAACCGGGTCATCGGCGAGCGGCTGCACCTGGCCGAGAAGACCATCAAGAACTACGTCTCCAGCCTGCTGTCCAAGCTGGGCATGGAGCGGCGCTCGCAGGCCGCGGCGTATGTGGCGCGGCTCCAGGCGGAGCGGCAGCACTGACGCGCGCCGCCCCACGCCGACGGGCGCGGCCGTGGGCTGCTGCACGCTGACGCGCATGGGCGTGTGCGGACGGTCATGGTCGTGAGCGGGCGCGCATGGTCGCGTGCGGACGGTCATTGTCGTGTGCGGACGCATTGTCGTGTGCGGACGCGCCTCGGCGTGTGCGGGCGCGCCTCGGCGTGTGCGGACGCGCCTCGGCGTGCGCTTTCGGCATGTGTGTGGCATGTGCACCTTTCAGGACCTTGGTCCGCGGCAGGTGGGGCCGGGTGCCTCTGTTCACGCCCCCGCCCGGCGACGGAGAGTGAAGGCCATGCCCTCCGACGAACTCCACGGCCTCTCGCTGCTCACCCAGGTCCCCCACGGAAGCCTGGCCATCAGCCTGCGCGCCATGCCGTTCGTCGCCCCCGCCAGCCATGTCGTCGCGGGTGACGGGAGCGTCCTGCTGCGCGTGCCCGCCGGGCTCGGCTGCCACGAGGCCTGCGGCGGCAGCGTCGTGGCATACGGCGCCGCGGCGTACGGCACGGACGGGTCCGACGGCGCGGACGGCCCCGGCTCGGGCGCGCACCCGCTCTGGTCGGTCCAGTTCACCGGCACCGCGGAGCTGGTCGAGCCGGGCGAGGCCGAGCGGAAGAGCTTCGGCGGCGGTGCGGACGTCCACGCGGCCGACGCCGCCTATCTGCGGATCAGGCCCCGGTTCGTCACCGTGCACAGCCTCGGCCGTTCCGATGGTCATTCCGAAGAGCGACCGACGCACCACGTTATGTGATCTATCATCTGGCAAGTGCCGCGCTCATCTGCTCTCTCCCCACCTCCCCCGCTGGGTGAACTGCTGCGCCGGTACGACAACGCCGGCGAGCCGCTCTCCTGCGAGCCCGTCACCCAGGGCCTGCTGAACCGCGGCTACCGGCTCGCCACCACCAGCGGCGCCTACTTCCTCAAGCACCACCTCGACGGCGACCGCGACAGCATCGCCCGCCAGCACCGCGCCACCCAGCGCCTGCAGGCCCTGGGCGTCCCGGTCGCCCCGCCCGTCGAGGACGCCACGGGCGACACGGTCGCGGTGATCGGCGGGCGGCACTACGCGCTGCACCCCTGGGTCGAGGGCCGGCACCGCGACGGCGCCCAGCTGACGGCCGCCGAGTCCCGGCGGCTCGGCGCCCTGCTCGGCCTCGTGCACACCTGTCTGGAACGGGTCATGGAGACCGGCCCCGCGGGCTCCCCGGGTCCGGGCGACTTCGAGCACCGCAGCGCCGACCCCGACGAGACCTTCGCGCTCATCGACGAGCTGCTGGAGCTGGCCCGCGCCCACCGGCCGCGCGACGCCTACGACGAGCTCGCCGAGCACCGGCTGCTGGAGCGCCGCGCCCTGCTGGAACGCCACGCGCACCGCAGGCCGCCGCCGGGCGGCGCCGGTGGCTGGGTGCACGGCGACTTCCACCCGCTGAACCTCCTCTACCGGGGCGACTACCCGGGCGCGGAACCGGCCGCGATCGTCGACTGGGACCGGCTGGGGGTGCAGCCGCGCGCGGAGGAGGCGGTACGGGCCGCGGCGATCTTCTTCGTACGGCCCGCGGGGGAGCTGGAGCTGGCGAAGGTACGGGCGTACGCGCGCGCCTACCGGCGGTCGGCGGGGGCGGACTCGGCTGAACTGGCGGCCGCGGTGCACCGGGTGTGGTGGGAGCGGCTCAACGACTTCTGGATACTGCGCTGGCGCTACCAGCTGCACGACCGCAGGGCCGACCCGCAGTTTCCTGCGGTGTCGGCCCTGGCGGTGTGGTGGACCCGGGAGTACGAGGCGGTGTGCGAGGCGTTCGCGGGCTGACGGCCGGTTCCGGGGCCGCCCGAGTGGGGCGCCCGCCGGCTACGGGGTGGTGCCGCCCACGTCGGCGCCCGCGTCCGTACCCGCGGTCACGCCGCCGTCGGTGGTGCCGGTGTTGGTGCCACCGGCGTCCGTGCCCGTGCTGGTGCCCTCGGTCGTGCCTTCCGTGGTGCCTTCCGTGGTGCCCTCGGTCGTACCTTCCGTGGTGCCTTCCGTGGTCCCCTCGGTCGTACCTTCCGTGGTCCCCTCCGTGGTCCCCTCGGTCGTACCTTCCGTCGTGCCCTCGGTCGAGGTCGGCGGGTCGGTCGGCGTGTCGGTCGGGGTCGTCGGGTGGTCGGTCGGCTCCTCCGGCGGCCAGGGCTCCTGGTTACCGCCGGTCGTCGAGGACGGCTCCTCACTGTGCTCGGTCTGCTCCTCCGAGGGCTGCGGCGAGGTCTCGCCCGGAGTCGACGGCGCGGTGGAGACGGGCGTCTTGTCCTTCGGGGTGTTCGGGTCCTTCTTCGTCTGGTTCAGCGCGTAGACGACACCCGCCGTGATCGCGATCAGCGCGAGCGCGACGAACAGCAGCGCCTTCCCACGGCCACCGCGCCTCTTGCCGCCACCGTTGTGCCCGTCGTACCCGTCGTAGCCGACGTCGTCGGGATTGCGCGGCGGCAGTATCGGCCCCTTGGCGGTGTCCCCGTGGCTCGGGTGCCCCATGGCAGTCGTCGCCCCCAGGCCGTGCGCAGGGGTGTGGCCGCCTTCGTGCACCGAGACCGGGCCGGTGTTCCAGGTGCCGGAGTGGCTGCCCTGCTGCTGGATCATCTGGAGCCCGTACTGCACCAGACCGCGCATCTCCTCGGCGCTCTGGAACCGGTCGTCCGGGTCCTTCGCGAGCGCGCGGATGACGAGTCCGTCCAGCTCAGGCGGCGCCACGTCCGCGACCTCGGACGGCGGCACCGGGGCGTCCTGGACGTGCTGGTAGACCACGGACAGCGGGGTCTCACCGGTGAACGGCGGGCGCAGCGCGAGCAGTTCGTAGAGCAGGCAGCCGGTGGCGTACAGGTCGGAACGGTGGTCGACGGCCTTGCCGAGCGCCTGCTCGGGGGAGAGGTACTGCGGCGTTCCCATGACCATGCCGGTCTGGGTCATCGTCGACTGGGCGCCGTGCAGGGCGCGCGCGATGCCGAAGTCCATCACCTTCACCGCGCCGCTGTTGGTGATGATGACGTTGGCGGGCTTGATGTCGCGGTGCACGATGCCGTGCTGGTGCGAGTACGCGAGTGCTTCGAGGACGCCGGAGACGATGATCAGCGCCTGCTCGGGCGGCGGCGCGTCAGCGCTGATGAGCAGATCGCGGATCGTCCGGCCCTCGACCAGCTCCATCACGATGTACGGCACGGACTGGCTGCCCACGACGTCCTCGCCGGAGTCGTACACGGCGACGATCGCGTGGTGGTTGAGGCCGGCGACGGACTGCGCCTCGCGGGTGAAGCGGGCCTTGGAGACGGGGTCTTCGGCGAGGTCCGCGCGGAGCAGCTTCACGGCGACGGTACGGCCGAGGCGTACGTCCTCCGCCGCGAACACCTCGGCCATGCCGCCCCGGCCGAGACGGTGCGTCAGCCGGTAGCGGCCGTCGCCCACGAGACCGCCGACTCCCCAGGAGTCCGCAGCATCCGATACTCCGCCGCCACTTGCTTCGGGTTCGGGTGCCATCTTTCCTCGCCGTCGTATCTCTGTCGTGTGCTTGTCCACGCGCTTGTCCGCGCGCTGTCCGCGTGTTGTCCGCGTGTTGTCCACATGCTTCGCCACGTCACGCTACAGGCTGCCCGGGGCGGCCCGAATCGAGATGGACCGGCCATCAAACCGGTTGCGGCTACACCGGAGCAAATCCGATGGGTTTCCTGTAACGCTTGCGAGACGCTTCTTGTGCGTACGGTCACGGAACGGGCACCCGGCTTGACGTGTCGGTGCCCTCGGGCAGACTTGGCCCGTAAATCCAGATCATCGCCGCCGTGGGCGCGCGTAGGGGGAAGCACGAGATGAGCCAGGACGGGGCACACGGCGGCGGCCGCTACGCGGGCGGTTCGGTGGCGGGCGGCCGGTACCAGCTCCGCGACCTCCTCGGTGAGGGCGGCATGGCGTCCGTATATCTGGCGTACGACAGTGCGCTGGACCGCCAGGTCGCCATCAAGACGCTGCACACGGAGCTGGGGCGCGAGCAGTCGTTCCGCGAGCGGTTCCGGCGCGAGGCACAGGCGGTCGCCAAGCTGTCCCACACGAACATCGTCTCGGTGTTCGACACGGGTGAGGACGAGCTGGACGGCTCGCTGATGCCGTACATCGTCATGGAGTACGTGGAGGGCCAGCCCCTCGGGTCCGTCCTGCAGACCGATGTGCAGCAGTACGGCGCGATGCCCGCCGACAAGGCGCTCAAGGTGACCGCGGATGTGCTGGCGGCGCTGGAGACCAGCCATGAAATGGGCCTGGTCCACCGGGACATCAAGCCCGGCAACGTGATGATGACCAAGCGCGGCGTCGTCAAGGTCATGGACTTCGGTATCGCGCGCGCCATGCAGTCGGGCGTCACGTCGATGACGCAGACCGGCATGGTCGTCGGTACCCCGCAGTACCTGTCGCCCGAGCAGGCGCTGGGGCGGGGCGTGGACGCCCGCTCCGATCTGTACTCGGTCGGCATCATGCTCTTCCAGCTGCTGACGGGCCGGCTGCCGTTCGACGCGGACTCGCCGCTCGCGATCGCGTACGCGCATGTGCAGGAGGAGCCGGTCGCTCCGTCCTCCATCAACCGCTCGGTGACCCCGGCGATGGACGCGCTGGTCGCCCGGGCACTGAAGAAGAACCCCAACGAGCGCTTCCCCAGCGCGGCCGCGATGCGCGACGAGTGCCTGCGGGTGGCCGGTGCCGGGCAGACGGGCGCGCCCATGATCGTCCAGGGCGGGCCGGTCAGCAGCGGCGCGGGGGTCGGCTCGGCCGTCTTCCCGCCGGTGGACCAGACGACCGGGGCTCCGGGCCCGCACAGCGTCCAGCAGCCGTACCAGCCGACCCCGGCCCCGGGTCCGGTACCCGGTCCGTACGGTCCGCCGACTCCGGCGCCCGCTCCGACGTACGGGTACCCGCATCAGGCCCCGAGCCCGGTGCCGGCTCCCGCGTACCAGGCGGCGACCCCGCCGCCGTACACCCTCGCGCCGCAGCAGCCGACCCACGCGGGCGGATCGGGCGGCGGCAGGAAGAACATGCCGGTGATCATCGGCTCGGCGGTGGTGGCGCTGCTCGCGATCGGCGGTCTGATCACGGCGCTGAACGTGGGCGGGGACGAGGACCCGGTCGACCCCCCGACCACGAGCGAGTCGAACGCGGCGCGCGGCGAGCACAAGCCGCCGGAGCGCAACCGCACCATGGACACGGACGAGTGCACGGACGCCATGGAGGACTCGGACGACCCGAAGAAGGTCCAGGCTCCGAACTTCGTCTACAAGGACGTGCTCTCGGTCAAGGCGTGCCTCCAGGCGGCGGGCTGGCAGGTCCGGGAGACGGAGGTCGACGACCCCCTGTTCGCCGAGGACCAGGTCGTCTCGCAGTTCCCGACGGCGGGCACCGCGGTGGTGCCCGGGAGCGCGACCTTCGAGCTCGAGGTCGCGACCGGCGACCCGGGGCAGTAGCCCGCCCGGCCCCTCTTCAGGGCGGGTCACGGACAGCTCCCGGACGGCCCGGCACGTGCGCGTGCCGGGCCGTCCGCGTGCCGGGGCGTCCGCGTGCCGGGCCGGCTGCTTGCCGAGCGCCTGCGTGCCCGGCCGTCCGTCTGCCGAGCGCCTGCGTGCCGGGCCGGCTGCTTGCCGAGCGCCTGCGTGCCCGGCGCCTGCTTGCCCGGCCGTCCGCTTGCCCGGCCGTCCGCTTGATCTCGTCACTCCAGATTGCCCCGGGATGCCGGAAATCTCCCGGCATGTGACGCTGAGTCCGATGTCTTGAATCTTGGCGACTCGGCGACTCGGCGACTCGGTGACTCGGCACGGGAGGGGGTCCCCCGGTGACTCCGAAGCTCCGCACGCACTGCGCGGTGACCTTCGCAGCTCTCGTGCTGGCCGTGCCCGCCGGGGCGCACGCCGATGAGCCGCCCCGCCGCGAGGCGGCGTCCCCGTCCGCACCCCGCTCCGCGACCGGCTCCGCCCCGGCCCCGGCGTACGCCCCCGCCTCAGCCTCCGCATACGCATACGCTTCGGTGCCCGTATCCGTTTCCGGGTCCGCCTCCGGGTCCGCATCGCCCCCATCCTCACCCTCACCCTCGCCCTCACTGGCGGGACGGCAGGCCGGCGAGGGCCGCCAGCGGCCCGGGCGTACCGCCGAGGCGTCCCCCTCGCTTTCCGGCAACCCTTCCCCCAGCCCGTCCTCCAGCTCTTCCGACAGCGCCTCCGCCAGCCCCTCCACCGGCCCCTCCACCGAGGACGCGACGGATGCGTACGAGGTGGAGGCCGAGGAGGAGCTGGAGGAAGGGGCCCGGGAGGACCCGCCCGTGGCCGGCTCCGTATCGCCGCCCGTGGCGACCCCGGCCCCCTCCGACCCCACCTCGATCGGCAAGGCGGCCCCGCAGCCCGCCACCGAGCCGCTGGGGCGGCAGGTCCCGGTGCTGACGCTGGGCGCCGGGTTCGCGCTGATGGGAGTGGGTCTCGGGTACATGGGCCTGCGCCTGCGTCGCCGCTGAGACCCATCCGTCCCTCGTACGGCCTAGGGACAAGGTCCTTCTCAAGACGGTTGCCCGCGGCGGCATACTCGGTATACATACTGAGTATGTCGATCCGCCATGGACTGCTCGCCCTTCTCGAACGCGGCCCGCGTTACGGCTCCCAGCTCCGCACCGAGTTCGAGTCACGCACAGGCGCGACCTGGCCGCTCAACGTCGGCCAGGTCTATACGACCCTGAGCCGGCTGGAGCGCGACGGCATGGTCGTCCAGGACGGGGAGGACGAGGCCGGGCACACGCTCTACGCGATCACGGACGCCGGGCGCTCCGAGCTGAGCTCCTGGTACGAACGGCCGGTCGACCGCACCAGTCCCGCCCGCGACGAGCTGGCCATCAAACTCGCGATGGCCGTCGGTGCTCCGACGGTCGACATCCGCGAGGTCATCCAGTCCCAGCGCCGCCACACCGTGAAGGCGATGCAGGACTACACCCGGCTCAAGGCCCAGGCACTGGCGTCCGTCCCCACGGAACGGGACGAGGTCGCCTGGCTGCTCGTACTGGAACAGCTCATCTTCCAGACCGAGGCGGAGGCCCGCTGGCTCGACCACTGCGAGGCCCGGCTCATCCGGCTCTCCGCCGCGGCACCCCGGGACCGGGACCCCGACCCTGCCCCACCCCCCGTCCCGGCACCGGACGCCCTCCACAGGCGACGGCGCTGACCCCCCGGGACCATCCGGCCGGCCACCCGCGCCCGCACTTCTCACGTCCGCACTTCTCACGTCCTTGTCACGTCCGTACATCCGCTTGGTATCCGCTTCACATCCGCTCGCGTCCGCCGACGCCGTCCGCGTACGCCCCAAGGGGGACCGCTCTCATGTCCAACCAACCCCAACAGCCCCAGCACACCCGGCAGCCCGTGCTGCAACTTCAGCAACTGGCCCGCGTCCACGGCAGCGGTGCCACCGAAGTGCACGCGCTGCGCGGTGTCGATCTCACCGTGTTCCCCGGTGAACTCGTCGCCGTCATGGGGCCGTCCGGCTCCGGCAAGTCCACGCTGCTCACCATCGCGGGCGGTCTCGACACCCCGAGCTCCGGCCGTGTGATCGTCGAGAGCACCGACATCACCACCGCCGACCGCAAGACGCTCGCCGCCCTGCGCCGCCGCAGCATCGGCTACGTCTTCCAGGACTACAACCTCATCCCGGCACTCACCGCCGCCGAGAACGTCGCCCTGCCCCGCGAACTCGACGGCACCTCCGCCCGCAAGGCTCGTCAGGAGGCCGTCGCCGCCCTGGAGGAGATGGACCTCGGCCACCTCGCCGACCGGTTCCCCGACGAGATGTCCGGCGGCCAGCAGCAGCGCGTGGCGATCGCCCGCGCCCTGGTCGGCGACCGCCGCCTCGTCCTCGCCGACGAGCCGACCGGCGCCCTGGACTCCGAGACCGGCGAATCCGTGCTCGCCCTGCTGCGCAACCGCTGCGACGCGGGCGCCGCGGGCATCCTCGTCACCCACGAGCCCCGGTTCGCCGCCTGGGCCGACCGGGTCGTGTTCCTGCGCGACGGCGCCGTCGTCGACCAGACCCTGCGCAGCGACGCGGACTCCCTGCTGAGCGGGCAGGCGGCCGAGCGGTGACGAACTGGTACCACTCCTGGCGTGCCGCGGTGCGCATAGCCCGCCGTGACGCCTGGCGCTTCAAGGGGCGCAGTTTCCTCGTCCTGGCGATGATCGCCCTGCCGATCCTCGGCGTGAGCGCGGCGGATCTGACCCTGCGCAGCGCCGAGCTCTCCACCGAGCAGAGCATGGAGCGCGGCCTCGGCGCGGCCGACGCCCGCTTCTCCGACGCGGGCACCGGGGGAGTGCCGATCTACCAGACGCCTGACGGCCAGGGCTCCATGCCCGTCGGCGGCGTCCCCGACGGCAAGCCGTGGCCCGAGGGCAAGACCGACGCCACGAAGGCCATCCCGGCGGGCGCCACGTCCCTTGCGGACACGTCCGGTTCCGCAAAGATCCGCACCGCGCACGGCCTGCTGACCTCCGAGATCCGCGAGCTCAAGGCCGCGGATCCGATGGCCAAGGGCATCATGACGCTGGTCAGCGGCCGGTTCCCGAAGTCGGCCGACGAGGTGGCCACGACGACGCACTTCCTGGAGTCGAGCGGCCTGAGCATCGGCTCCAAACTCGCGGCACGCGGGCTGGAGCGGGAGTACACGATCACCGGCTCGTACGAGCTGCCCGACTCGCTGAAGACCGACCAGGTCAACGCCCTCCCCGGGGCCCTGATCGCCCCCCTCAACAAGGCGCTCGAAGCAGCGAAGATGCCGAGCTCCGGCGAGCAGACGACGTACCTGGTGAGCCTTCCGGACTCCGCGCGTGGTTTCACGTGGAACATGGTCAAGGAGGTCAACGCCAAGGGCGTCATAGTGATTTCACGAGCCGTGGCGCTGGATCCGCCGGCCGACTCCGAGGTCCCGCTCTACCAGCAGGAGGACTGGGGCAACTTCGAGAACAGCCCGGCCGCCGACGCCGCGACGCTCGCGGCCGTCGGCACGGTCGTCGGACTCGCCATGCTGGAGATCTGCCTGCTGGCGGGGCCCGCCTTCGCGGTCGGCGCCCGGCGCTCGCGCCGCCAGCTCGGGCTGGTCGGCGCCAACGGCGGCGACCGCCGGCACATCCGGGCGATCGTCCTGGCGGGCGGTCTGGTGATCGGCGTCGCCTCCGCGGTCGTCGGCACCGTACTCGGCCTGGTGCTCACCTTCGCCCTGCAGCCCTGGCTCGAGGAGACCATGGGCCGGCGGTTCGGCAGCTTCGACGTCCGGCCCCTGGAACTGCTCGGCATCGCGCTGCTCGCCGTAGTGACCGGTCTGCTGGCCGCGATCGTCCCGGCCGTCACCGCGTCCCGGCAGACGGTGCTCGCCTCGCTCACCGGCCGCCGGGGCATCCGTCGCAGCAGCCGCGTACTGCCGGTGATCGGTCTGGTCGCGGTCCTGATCGGCGCGGCGATCGCCGTGTTCGGGTCCCTGGTGTCCGATTCGTTCATCATCGTCGCGGGCGGCAGCGCCATCGCCGAGCTGGGTGTGGTGGCCCTGACACCCGCGCTGGTGGGCCTCTTCGGCCGGGTCGGCCGCTGGCTGCCCCTCTCGCCGCGGCTCGCGCTGCGCGACGCCGTACGCAACCGTGGTCGTACGGCTCCGGCGGTGGCCGCGGTACTGGCCGCCGTCGCCGGAACCGTGGCCGTGGCCACGTACGCCGCGAGCAACGACGCCCAGGAGCGGGCCGCGTACGAGGCGCGGCTGCCGAACGGGGCCGTCTCGGTCATGATCGACGAGAACGGCGGGCGGGACGTGCCCGCGGCCCGCGCGGCCGTACGGAAGCACCTGCCGGTGGACGTCCAGGCCGACCTGGCCCGCATCGCCGTCGGAAACACCAACTGTCCGACGTACGGCGGCGGCGGCAAGGACTGCGGCCGCATGGAGGTCGTCGTACCGAAGGCGAACCAGTGCCCGCTGTGGGAGTCGACGCCCGGGTCGAAGGAGGACCCGGCATCCCGGTTCACCAAGGAGCAGCGCCGTGCGCTGGCCAAGGACTGGCGCTGCACGCAGGAGGGCGGATACGCCGCTGTGGACGGCGGTGTCGTCGTCGCCGACGAGAAGCTGCTGAAGGTGCTCGCGATCGACGACCCGGCGGCCGTGCGGGCCCTGGCGGACGGGAAGGTCGTCTCCTTCGACAAGCGCAATGTCGACGCGGCCGGCGCGGTCAACATCCGGCTGGTCACCGACACCGAAGCGGCCGACAGGGCCTTCGAGGAGGGCAAGGAGGCGCCCGGCGCGATCAAGTCCTTCCCGGTGCACCAGGTCGGACCGGACGTCGAGGCGTACGGTCACTCGATGATCCTGCCGCCCGCCGCCGCCAAGGCCGCAGGCATCACGACGGTCCCCGTCGGGTCGTACTACTCGACGGACCGGGCGCCGAGCACCGAGCAGTATCAGCGGCTGGACGCCGAACTCACCAAGACGGGCATCGGCGCCTCCCTCCACATGGAGGAGGGCTACATCAGCCAGAACAGCATCGTGCTGCTGTCGCTGACCGTCTTCGCCGGACTGATCACCATCGGCGCGGCCGGTATCGCCACCGGGCTCGCCCAGGCCGACGCCGAGGCGGACCTGAAGACGCTCGCCGCGGTCGGCGCCCCTCCCCGGGTCCGCCGTACGCTGAGCGGCTTCCAGTGCGGTGTGGTCGCGGCGATGGGTGTGGTGCTGGGCGCGGCGGCGGGTGTGCTGCCCGCGATCGGCCTGCGGCTGGCCGAGAAGCGCCAGCGGCTGAAGTTCCACGAGGAGGCGCTCAACTCGGGCTGGGGCAGCATGGACCCGCCCTACGTCCCGATCGTCGTCCCCTGGGAGACGCTGGCCGCCCTGCTGATCGCGGTCCCGGTGGGCGCGGCGATCCTGGCGGCCTTGGTCACCCGCTCGCGGGGAGCCCTGGCGCGCCGCGCGGCGATCTGATTCGGACTCGCTGTGGCTCGTTCCCCTGTACGAGGGTGGATCACCCTCGTACAGGGGCACACCGTCTGGTGAGGCACACGTGCGAGAGAATGGGCGGCATGGAGATGCCGAGGAATGAACGGTCGCAGGAGAGTCCCCATGTCCTGATCGTGGGACAGGACGGGATGGCGCTCGGCGGCGGTGACGGTGACGACGAGTCGCGTGAGGTCCCGGTGACGGACATGGTCGAACAGCCTGCGAAGGTCATGCGGATCGGCAGCATGATCAAGCAGCTGCTGGAGGAAGTGCGGGCGGCACCTCTCGACGAGGCGAGCCGCGTCAGGCTCAAGGAGATCCACGCGAGCTCGGTGAAGGAACTCGAGGACGGCCTGGCGCCGGAACTGGTCGAAGAGCTCGAACGTCTGTCGCTGCCGTTCACTGACGAGGCGATTCCCTCGGAGGCGGAGCTGCGCATCGCGCAGGCTCAGCTGGTGGGGTGGCTGGAAGGCCTGTTCCACGGCATTCAGACGGCCCTGTTCGCCCAGCAGATGGCAGCGCGCGCCCAGCTCGAACAGATGCGCCGCGCCCTCCCTCCGGGCGCTCCCCACGATGACGACGACAACCCCCACGGGGCGATCCGCTCGGGCCCGTACCTCTGACTCGGCTTTCGGGCCCGCCCCCATGGATGGGGGCGGGCCCGCAGCCGTCTCGGACGCGCTCCCCGACATGGGGGCGGGCACCCGGACCGCTGGATGAGGGGGTGCGTCCGAAGTCCCGCCCGCGGGCTGCTTCGGACGCACTCGTCTAACCCGCCGCCGGCGCGGTCAACAGCACCTTGCCCACGTTCGCCCCCGATTCCAGCACCCGATGTCCCTCCGCCGCCTCCGGCATCGGCACGGTGCGATCCACCACCGCCCGCACCGTCCCGGCCCCGACGAGCGGCCACACATGCTCCCGCACCGCCGCCACGATCGCCGTCTTCTCGTTCAGCGGCCGCCCCCGCAGCGTCGTCGCCGTCACCGCCGCCCGCTTCGCCAGCAGCGCCCCCAGGTTCAGCTCGCCCTTCACACCGCCCTGGAGCCCGATCACCGCGAGCCGGCCGTTCACGGCCAGCGCCCGGACGTTCCGGTCCAGATACTTGGCCCCGATGATGTCGAGGATGACGTCCGCCCCGGCCCCGTCCGTCGCCTTCCTCACCTCCTCCACGAAGTCCTGCTCGCGGTAGTCGATGAGGATGTCCGCGCCCAGCTCCGCGCAGCGCGCCAGCTTCTCCGGCCCGCCCGCGGTGACCGCCACTTTCGCGCCGACCGCCTTCCCCAGCTGGATCGCCATCGTGCCGATCCCGCTCGCGCCGCCGTGCACGAGCAGCGTCTCGGCGGGCCGCAGATGAGCCACCATGAAGACGTTGGACCAGACCGTGCAGGCCACCTCCGGCAGCGCCGCCGCCGTCACCAGGTCCACACCCTCCGGCAGCGGCAACAGCTGCCCGACGGGCACGGCGACCTTCTCCGCGTATCCCCCGCCGCCCAGCAGCGCGCACACCTCGTCACCGACGCTCCAGCCGGAGACCCCGGGCCCGAGTTCGACGATCCGCCCCGAGCACTCCAGCCCGGGGTACGGCGACGCCCCGGGCGGCGGGTCGTAGAAACCCTGCCGCTGCAGCAGATCCGCACGGTTGACGGCGCTCGCGACGACCTCGACGAGCACCTCCCCCTCGGCGGGCACCGGATCGGGCACCTCCGCCCAGACCAGCGCCTCGGGACCACCTGGTTCGGGAATCGTGATCGCATACATGGCCGCGAGGCTACTCCGAGCAGCCCCGCCCGCTAGTCCGCATCGTGCGCATGTGGCCCGTTCGTCGCCCGCACGATGGTGATCACGCGATCGGTCAGCTGCAAGGGGCTGGCGGCCGGATCGTCATAGCCGAGCAGCCGGTGCCCGCGCAGCACGCTCACCACCAGGTCGTCCGTCTCCCGGACACTCTTGCCGACCTCGCTCTTCGTCACCGGGCGTTCGACGATGTCGAGCCCGCTGCCCTGCTGGATCAGGTCCTCCATCACCATGCCCGCGCTGGGGCTGAGCACCGACAGCCCGAGCAGCCGGCCGGCCGCGCTCGCGCTGGTGATCACCACATTGGCCCCGGACTGGCGCAGCAGCGGCGCGTTCTCCTCCTCCCGCACCGCCGCGACAATCTTCGCCCCGCGATTGAGCTGGCGCGCGGTCAGTGCGACCAGCACCGCGGTGTCGTCGCGCTGCGTCGCGATGACGATCTGGCGCGCCTTCTGCAACTCGGCCCGGAGCAGCACCTCGCTGCGGGTCCCGTCGCCGACGACGCCGACGTACCCTTCCGCGTTGGCCGCCTCGATGACCTTCGGACTCGGATCGACGACGACGATCTGTTCCTTCTTCAGCCCCGTCGCGGACAGGGTCAGAATCGCGGAACGTCCCTTCGTGCCGAAGCCGACGACAACGGTGTGCTCACGCAAGGCGGCCCTCCAGCGGTTCAGTCGCCACTCGTCCCGCGTCCGCTCTGCGAGGACTTCGAGGGTGGCGCCGACCAGAATGATCAGGAACATCACGCGCAACGGCGTCACCAGCAGCACATTGGCCAGCCGCGCGCTGTCACTGTGCGGAACGATGTCGCCGTAACCCGTGGTGGAAAGGGTGACGGTGGCGTAGTAGACGGAGTCGAGGAAGTCGACGCTCTCATCGGCGTTGTCGTGGTAGCCGCCGCGGTCGGCGTAGACGATGAACACCGTCAGCACCAGCACGAACAGAGCCATGAACAGGCGCTTGCCGACCTGGCGCAAGGGCCGCTCGATGACGCGTCGCGGCATGTGCACGTTCGCGGCGGTCACCTGCTCGTCGGGCTGCCGGGACATCGCGTCCTGGCCGGAAAGTTTCACGTGAAACACCCTTCCCCCGTCGCCGACCAGGGCAGATCGAGGACCTCCAGCTCCTGGCCGGCGTGCCCGCCGCCGGGCGGTACGACAGCGAGTCCATGTGCGGCCGCGATGCCCCGGAGCATCGCCGGACCCTGGTAACGCAACGGCACGAGCCGACCGCCCTGGTACACGACCGGCACCAGCCGGGTGTCCCTCGGATGACCGTGCACCTCGTCCCTCAACAATGCACGGCGCGGGGCCGGGGCCGCCTGCCCGGACATGCCGCGCAGCAGCGGCTCCGCGAGAGTCAGCAGCCCGGAGACGGCCGCGAGGGGATTGCCCGGCAGCCCCACCAGATACCGGCCCGGCGCGAGCCGGGCGATCAGCATCGGATGCCCGGGGCGCACGGCCACCCCGTCGGCCAACAGCTCGGCTCCGGCCTTGCGGAGCACCGGATGGACGTGGTCCACGGGCCCGGCCGCCGTGCCTCCCGTGGTGACGACGAGGTCGGCCTCGGAGGTGGTGACGGCACTGTGCAGCGCATCGGCATCGTCACCGATCCGACGGGTGGCCAGGACCTCGGCACCGAGCGCCCGGAGCCAGGGTCCGGCCATCGGGCCGAGCGCGTCGCGGATGAGCCCGTCGTGCGGCAGCCCTTCGGTGAGCAGCTCATCGCCGAGTACGAGAACCTCGACGCGCGGCCGTCGGACGGTGCGCAGCTCGTCGTATCCGGAAGCCGCGGCGAGGCCCAGGACGGCGGGAGTCACCAGCGTTCCGGCGGGCAGGAGTTGGTCACCGGAGCGGCATTCCTGGCCCCGCGGCCTGATGTCCTGACCGTGCGTCACCTGGTGCCGCGGATGGAGATGTCCGCTGCCGTCGGCGTGGGAGTGCTCACTGCGGATCACGGCGGTGGCGCCGAGCGGAATCCGGGCGCCGGTGGCGATGCGTACGGCCGTGCCGTCGGCGAGCGCCTCCGGCTCCCCGTGCCCGGCGAGGATGCCGCTTCCGGCGCTCTTCACCTTCCAGGGGCCAGGTCCTGAGACCGCCCAGCCGTCCATGGCGGAGGTGTCGAAGGACGGCAGATCGGTGAGCGCGACGAGAGGCTCGGCGAGCACCTGCCCGAGAGCCCGGTCGAGCGGTTCGTGCCGCGTACGGACCGGGACACCACGGCCGGCCCGCGCGGCGATGGCACGGGCCTCCTCCCAGGGGGTGGTGCGGTGCGACCCGTCGTCGGCACGTCGGGGGGCGGTGGGGCTGGTAGGGCCGGTGGGACTGGAGGGGCTCACCGTGGGGGCGGATGATCTTCTGCCGACGAGCGCGAGAGCGTCCTCCATGCCGTCCGAGGCCTCGTCGGCTCCGGTGTCCGCGCCGCGCTCCGGCGTCGGCGGCTGCGATGGTTCCGACGGCGGCTGGGCCGATCCCGATGGCCGCTGGGCCGGTTCCGGGCGGCTGTTCACCAGCCCGAGGACGTCCTCGATTCCGTCCCCGCTGTCGTGTCCCTGCGCAGGGCCGCGGGCGTCGCCGCCCGACGAGAGCCGCGACGAAGGCCGTTCGGGCTGCCGGCGTCGCACGAGGGCGAGGGCCTCCTCGATACCGTCGCCGCCCGTGAGGGGGCCGCCGTGCCCCGCACCCGGCGCCGGGGCGCCGGGCTGCCCGGCGGTGCCCGGAACGTCGAGTCGGGGGTTCTGCGCGGTCATGGCGTGCCGTCCGCCTCCGCCGCCCAGCGGTCGGCGAGCGCCGCGGCCTTGCGCGCCGCCTCAGCCACCGCCTGGGCACTGTCACCGCCCGCCTTGGCCGCCGCGTAGCCGACCAGGAACGTGGTGAGCGGCGCCGCCGGTCTGGCGACGCCGTGCGCGGCGTCGCGGGCCAGGTCCAGCAGCACTGTGGTGTCGACGTCGAGCTCGATGCCGAGTTCGTCCTTGACCGCGGTGATCCATTCGTCCAGCACGTTCCCATGCTCCCTGATCCGGGCACGAGCCGCGGCAACGTCCTCCCAGGTGTCGCAGTCGAAGGCGTCGAGCGCCCCCGCGGGAACCTGGTCGAGTTGCAGCTCCTGCGTGAGCAGCCGCAGCGGCAGCCCGGCGAGAGCACCGTACTCCGTGGCGAGCAGCGCCAGTTCACGGCGCAGCGGCTCGGTCCGGTAGGCCGCGACCAGGGGCTGGTCGCGGCCGTCGGCATCGGTGAGCAGGGCGGCTTCCCGCCCGCCCGCGTCCAGGGCGGCGAGCAGCTGCCGTACGGTCGCCTCCCCGAGGAACGGCAGATCGGCCGAGAGCACGAGGACCGTCTCGGCCTCGACCTGCCGCACGCCCGCGTCCAGGGCCGCGAGCGGCCCGCCGCCGGCCGGGGTCTCGCGCGCCCAGAACACCGGGTGCGCGGTGCCCCGCCGGTCCCCGACGACGACGGTGCGGCCGGCTCCCCTGCACGCCGCGAGCACGCGGTCGAGCAGCGTCCGCCCGCCGACGCTCACCCCGGGCTTGTCCGCCCCACCGAGCCGCTTGGCGGCGCCTCCGGCGAGCACGATCGCGTCGTACTCCGCATACGCAGTCACCCCAGCAGTATGGGCCGTGATCACCGATACGGAACCGGCCGGGGTGGGTCCGGCCCTCTCGGGCCGCGTGAGGCTACAGCGTGCGCAGGAGCACCGCCGGATTCTCCACGCAGTCGGCCACGTAGCGCAGGAAACCGCCCGCCGTGCCGCCGTCACACACCCGATGGTCGAAGGTGAGCGAGAGCTGCACGACCTGCCGGACCGCGAGCTCACCCCGATGCACCCAGGGCTTCGGCACGATCCGGCCGACCCCGAGCATCGCCGCCTCCGGGTGGTTGATGATCGGCGTGGAGCCGTCGACACCGAACACCCCGTAGTTGTTCAGAGTGAACGTGCCTCCCGTGAGGTCGGCCGGGGTGAGGCTGCCCTGCCGTGCCTTGTCGGTCAGCCTCGCGAACTCGGCGCTCAGTGACTCGGCGTTACGGGCATGCGCGTCCCGGACGACCGGAACGACCAGGCCACGGTCGGTCTGGGCAGCGAAGCCGAGGTGTACCCCGGGCAGCCGCACGATCTCCCTGGCGGCCGTGTCCACCCTGGAGTTGAGCTCGGGGAAGCGCGCGAGTGCGGCCGTACAGATCCGCGCGAGCAGGGCGATGACGGAGATCTTCGGCCCGCCCGCCGCGTTCAGCGCCGAGCGCGCCGCCATGAGCTCCGTCGCGTCCGCGTCGACCCAGCAGGTCGCGTCGGGTATCTCGTGCCGACTGCGGGACAGCTTCTCCGCCACGGCCCCGCGCACGCCGCGCAATGGGATCCGCTCCTCGGCGGGAGCGGCGGGAGCGGCGGACACGACCGGCACCGGCTGCGCCTCCGGCTCCGGTGCGGCGGGACGGACGGACTCCCGCACCGCGTGCTCCACATCGGCCCGCAGAATCAGCCCGTCGGGCCCGGACCCCCGCAGCGCCCGCAGATCGATGCCGTTCTCCCTGGCCAGCCGCCGCACCAACGGCGATATCACCGCCACGGGCCCTTCGACGGCGGGTCCACGCAGCCCCGCATCGGGCGCCGGGCTCTCCACCACGCTGTCCCACAGGGGCTCGGGAAGCGTGTGCGCACCGTTCGACCGCGCCCCGGCCCCCTGACCGGCCGTGTCCCACGAAGGCTCCTGCCCCACGAAGGCGGCATCCGCCCGATCCGTCCCGCGCGCCCCGGGGGCACCCGACGTGCGCGTCGTACCCGGCAGGGGCGTCGGCCGGATCCGGCGGCGCCGCGCCGCGGGCGCCCCCGTGCCGTAACCCACCAGCACATTGCCCGAGGACTCGTCCTGGGGGGCACCGCTCGCCCCGGAGGCAGCCGGGGCGGGGGCCGAGTCCCCCGAACCCCGCCCCGGCTCCGCCGGGCCCACCGCGACCGTCAGCAGCGGCGCCCCGACCGGCAGCTCCGTGCCCTCCTCGCCGAAGCGCGCGGTCACCACGCCCGCGTACGGGCACGGCACCTCCACCATCGCCTTGGCCGTCTCGACCTCGACGACCGGCTGGTCCACGGCGACGACATCGCCGACCGCGACCAGCCAGCGCACGATCTCCGCCTCCGTCAGCCCCTCACCGAGGTCCGGCAGCTTGAATTCGAGCACCTGGGCCATCAGCTCCCCGCCTCCCACTGCAGCCGCGCCACCGCGTCCAGCACCCGGTCCACACCGGGCAGATGGTGCCGCTCCAGCATGGGCGGCGGGTAGGGAATGTCGAAGCCGGCCACCCGCAGCACAGGCGCCTCCAGATGGTGGAAGCAGCGCTCGGTGACCCGAGCCGCTATCTCCCCGCCCGGCCCGCCGAACCCGGGCGACTCATGGACGACGACCGCCCGGCCCGTACGCCGCACCGACGCGCACACCGTCTCGTCGTCGAACGGCACGAGCGAGCGCAGATCGACCACCTCCAGGTCCCAGCCCTCGGCCCGCGCCGCCTCGGCCGCCTCCAGGCAGACCGGCAGCGACGGCCCGTAGGTGATGAGCGTGGCGCTGCGGCCCTGGCGCCGCACCACCGCCCGGCCTATCGGCTCCACGGCCGCCGGCGCCTGCGGCGACCAGTCCGACTTGGACCAGTACAGCCGCTTGGGCTCGAGGAAGACCACGGGGTCGTCCGAGGCGATCGCGGCCCGCAGCAGCCCGTACGCGTCGTCGACCGTCGCGGGCGTGACGACATGGAGCCCCGGAGTAGCCATGTAGTACGCCTCGGAGGAGTCGCTGTGGTGCTCGACTCCGCCGATCCCGCCGCCGTAGGGCACCCGCACCGTGATCGGCAGCGGCATCGCGCCCCGCGTACGGTTCCGCATCCGCGAAACATGGCTGATGAGCTGCTCGAACGCCGGATAGGCGAACGCGTCGAACTGCATCTCGACCACGGGCCGCAACCCGTACATCGCCATGCCGACGGCCGTCCCGAGGATCCCGGCCTCGGCGAGCGGGGTGTCCGTGCAGCGGTCCTCGCCGAACTCCTTCGCGAGCCCGTCCGTGATCCGGAAGACACCCCCGAGCGTGCCGACGTCCTCGCCCATGACATGGACCGACGGGTCTTCGGCCATCGCGTCGCGCATCGCGCGCTGGAGGGCCTGGGCCATGGTGGCGGGCTTGGCCTGCTTGGCGGCCGTAGCCGCAGCCGTGCTCATCGCGCGTCGCCCTCCGAGCCGTCCGTACCCTCGGCGTCCAGCTCTGCTCGCAGCTGCGCCGCCTGCTCCCGCAGCTGGCCGGTCTGCTCGGCGTAGACGTGCGCGAACAGGTCCATCGGATCGAGCACCGGGTCCGCGTTCATCCGCTCCCTCAGGCGCGCCGCCATCGTCTCCGCCGCCTCCGCAGCCGTCCGCTTGGTGTCCTCGTCGAGCAGCCCGCGTCCCGTCAGCTCCGCCTCCAACAGCCGGATCGGATCGTGCTCGCGCCAGGCGTCGACCTCGCTCTCGCCCCGGTACCGGGTCGCGTCATCCGCGTTCGTATGCGCGTCCATCCGGTACGTGACGGCCTCGACCAGGGTCGGACCGCCACCGCGCCGCGCCCGCGCGACGGCCTCGGACAGCACCTGGTGCACCGCCACCGCGTCGTTGCCGTCCACGAGACGGCCCGGCATTCCGTAACCGACTGCCTTGTGGGCGAGGGAGGGCGCGGCAGTCTGCTTGGCGAGCGGCACCGAGATCGCGAAGCCGTTGTTCTGCACGAGGAAGACGACCGGCGCCTGCCATACCGCGGCGAAGTTCAGCGCCTCGTGGAAGTCGCCCTCGCTGGTGCCGCCGTCGCCGACCATGGCGAGCGCGACGACGTCGTCGCCCTTGAGGCGCGCCGCGTGCGCCAGGCCCACGGCGTGCGGCAGCTGGGTGGCGAGCGGGGTGCACAGGGGCGCTATGCGGTGCTCGCGCGGGTCGTAGCCGGTGTGCCAGTCGCCGCGCAGGAGCGTGAGGGCCTGGACGGGATCGAGGCCGCGGGCCACGGCCGCCAGGGTGTCCCGGTAGCTGGGGAAGAGCCAGTCGTGGGCCTGAAGGGCGAGCGCGGCTGCGACCTGGCACGCCTCCTGGCCGGTGCTGGACGGGTAGACGGCGAGCCGGCCCTGCTTGGTGAGCGCGGTCGCCTGCGCGTTGTACCTGCGGCCGCGCACCAGCTCGGCGTACAGCCGCAGCAGCAGCTCGGGGTCGGTCCCGGACACGTCCTGCGTACCGAGAATCCGGTACGGCTCGGGGTCCGGGAGCAGCGGCGCGGGGTCGGTGCGCGGCTTCCACGCCGGCGGCGGGGTGGGCCGGTAGGCGCCACCCGGCCGCTCTTGGACCGACATGCTGCTCTTCTTCAACGCGAGCACCTCCTCGTGGGAGCGGGCATAAGGACCCGTGAAGGGCGCGGAGTGTGGGGCGCCTCACCTACCGATTGTTCGGTCGTGGGCGCATTTTGGCTACAGGCACCTTCAGCCTGTGGACAAACGGTTCTCCACAGCCTGGGATAGGAGCAGGTCGTCCATGGCAGAAAGGCGGGGGGACGTGACAGCTGAACAAATGGCCGACGGCGGGGACAGCACCGTGTACGAGGTCGTGAACGGGTCCTTCATCGGAGCGGACCAGGGCCCACCGCCCCGCCCGCTCGACGCGATCGACCGCGACATCCTCCGCATCCTGCAGACCGACGGGCGCGCCTCGATACGCTCCGTGGCCGAGCGGGTGCACGTCTCGCGCGCCAACGCGTACGCCCGGATCAACCGGCTCATCGACGACGGCGTGATCCGCGGGTTCAGCGCCCGGGTGAACCACGAGCGCGCGGGGCACGGCGCCTCCGCCTACATCACCCTCAAGATCGTGCAGAACTCCTGGCGGACGGTGCGCGAGCAGCTCCAGGCGCTCCCCGGCGCCGCCCACATCGCTCTGGTCAGCGGCGATTTCGACGTACTGCTGCTCGTCCACACGCCGGACAACCGCACCCTGCGCGAACTCGTCCTGACCAAGCTCCAGTCGATCCCCGAGGTGCTCTCCACCCGGACGCTGCTGGTCTTCGAGGAGACCGATCTGGACCCGGACCACACCTCCTGAGGTGTGGTCCGTCCCGGCCCTCAGAGGCTGGTCACGGACCCGTGCGCAGCCCGTCGAAGGCGAGCCGTACGACCGCGTCGGCGACCTGATCGCGGTCGTACCCGGCGCCGGCCTGCGGCCGGTACCACTCCACCAGGGAGTTGACCATGCCGAACAGCAGCCGGGTCGCCAGCCTCATGTCCATGTCGGCGCGCAGATCCCCCTCGGCCGCGGCGGCCTTGAGCAGATCGGCGACCCGGTGGTCGAACTCACGGCGCCGTTCCAGCGCCCAGCGCTCGGTCCTGGTGTTGCCGCGCACGCGCAGCAGGAGGGTCACGTAGGGCAGCTCGGCCATCAGCACCTCGACGGTGCGCCGCGTCACGTACTCGACGCGCTCTATGGCTCGCCCGCGCACCGCCCCCGGCTCGTCGAGGATGCCGAAGAGCCCGTCGAGGGCGCGGCTGACCGCCCGGCGCAGCAGCTCCTCCTTGCCCGCGACATGGTGGTATATCGACGACTTGGAGATCCCCGCGGCCTTGGAGAGGTGCTCCATGGAGGTGCCGTCGTAACCGCGCTCGTTGAAGACCCGGACGGCGACGGACAGCAGCGTCTCCGGCGTGTACGTGTCGCGCTTGGCGGTCGTCATGAGGCCTGCTCCCCCGTCCGGACGTACGACTGGCGATAGAGCCCCAGGGACGGCGCGTAGCGGCCGGTGGGCACGCGTTCGTGGAGCTCGTCGAGCAGCTCGTGCGCCCAGGAGCGGCCGAGCCTGCGGCCCCATTCGACCGGGCCGACAGGATAGTTGACGCCGAGCCGCATCGCCGTGTCGATGTCCTCGGCGGAAGCGACGCCCTTGGCGACGGCGTCGGCCGCGAGGTCCACGAGCATCGCGACCGTCCGCGCGACGATCATGCCCGGCACGTCGCCGATGACACTCACGTTCTTGCCGAGGGCCTGGAACAGGCCGATCGACTGCCGCAGCGTCTCCCACCCGGTGACCTCGGACGCGGACAGGGCGATCCGGGTCGCCTTCCGGTAGTCGAGCGCCAGGTCGAAGTAGACGACATCGCGGAACTCGGCGGACGTCTGGCCGTCGGCGAGCGCCAGCTGCCCGCCGCTCGGCAGCAGGATGCGGGTCCCGCGGTCCTCGTCCTCCTCGTGCACGGTGATACCGGCCTCGCGGAACAGCTCGACCAGCTCGCCGGCCGGACCCAGGTCGCCCTCCACGGTGATGTGCGGGGGCGGCTCGGTGGGCGGAGCGGTGTGCGGCACGGGCCGCTCGGCCCCGGTCTCGTACGAGAACCAGCCCTGGCCCGACTTGCGGCCGAGGCGTCCGGACTCGACCAGGCGGCGCTGGGCGAGGGACGGTGTGAACTTCGGGTCCTGGAAGAAGGACTCCCACACGGAACGGGTCACCGCCTCGTTCACGTCCTGCCCGATCAGATCGGTGAGCTCGAAGGGGCCCATCCTGAAGCCGCCCGACTCGCGCAGCACGGCGTCGATCGTGGCGGGGTCGGCGCCCCGCTCCTCGTACACCCGCAGGGCCTCGGCGTAGAAGGGGCGCGCGATGCGGTTGACGATGAAACCGGGGGTGTCGGCGCAGCGCACCGGGGTCTTGCCCCAGGCTTTCGCCGTCCGGTAGGCGCGCGTGGCGGCGGTCTCGTCGGTGGCGAAGCCGCTGACGACCTCGACGAGGGGGAGCAGCGGGGCCGGGTTGAAGAAGTGCAGTCCGACGAACCGGCCGGGCAGGCGCAGAGCACCGGCGATGGCGGTGACGGAGAGGGAGGAGGTGTTCGTGGCGAGGAGGCAGTCGTCCGCGACGATCTTCTCCAGCTCGGTGAAGAGCTCCTGCTTGATGTGCAGTTGCTCGACGACGGCCTCGATGACGAGCGCGGCGTCGGCGAGCTCGGTGAGCTCCGTGGCGGGGTGGAGCCGGCCTCGGGCCACGTCGCGTTCCGCTGCGTCCAGACGCCCCTTCTCGACCAGCCGGTCCAGACGGCCGCCGATCGCGTCCGCGGCCTGCTGTGCGCGCTCGGGGACCGCGTCGTAGAGACGTACGAGGTGGCCGGCGACGAGCGCGACCTGGGCTATGCCCTGGCCCATGGTGCCGGTGCCCACGACGGCGACGGCGCGGCTCGTCGCGATGGCATGGCCGGCACTCGTGGCGGTGGCGGCGTCGATGGCGGTCATGAGTGTGATCCTCCCCTACAAAAGTTGTCCACAGGTTCTGCGGGGCCCTCTTGTCCCGACCGATCGTTCGGTTAATCTAACCCTGTCCGCGTTTCCCTGCCCAGCTCATCGAGGAGTTGGTCTTTCATGCAGCTGACCGAGACCCACCGGCCCACGCTCGACCAGGCCCTCGACGCGATCCGCTCGCGGGCGTACTGGTCACCGCACCCCGAGCACCCGAAGGCGTACGGCGAGACCGGCGCTGCCGACGGGCTCGAGGCCTACAAGGCCCTGCTCGGCAAGCGCTTCGAGCTCGACCAGCCCGGCACCGACGGCTGGACCGGCGGCGAAGTGTCGCCGTACGGGCCGGAGCTGGGCGTCGAGTATCCGCACCCGGACCTCGAAGTCCTGCTGCCGGCGATGCGCGCCGGCATGGCGGCCTGGCGCGATGCCGGCCCCGAGACCCGCGCCCTGGTCTGTATCGAGATCCTTTCGCGCATCGGAGCACGGACGCACGAGTTCGCGCACGCGGTCATGCACACGAGCGGCCAGGCGTTCATGATGGCCTTCCAGGCGGGCGGCCCGCACGCGCAGGACCGCGGTCTGGAGGCGGTGGCGTACGCCTACCAGGAGCAGACGCGCACCCCCGCCGCGGCCGACTGGAGCAAGCCGCAGGGCAAGCGCGACCCCCTGGAGCTGCGCAAGGCCTTCACCGCGGCCCCCCGCGGCATCTCCCTGCTGATCGGCTGCAACACCTTCCCGACGTGGAACGGCTACCCCGGCCTGTTCGCCTCGCTGGCCACCGGCAACCCCGTCCTGGTCAAGCCGCACCCGCGCGCCGTCCTCCCGCTGGCGATGACGGTCCGGGTCGCGCGCGAGGTGCTGGCCGAGGCGGGCTTCGATCCGAACCTGGTCGCGCTGGCCGCCGAGCGCCCCGGCGAGGGCATCGCCAAGATCCTCGCCGTCCGGCCCGAGGTCAAGATCATCGACTACACGGGCTCCACGTCCTTCGGCGACTGGCTGGAGACCAACGCCCGCCAGGCCCAGGTCTACACGGAGAAGGCCGGCGTCAACACGGTGGTGATCGACTCCACCGACAACTACAAGGGAATGCTGTCCAACCTGGCGTTCTCCCTGTCGCTCTACAGCGGCCAGATGTGCACCACCCCGCAGAACCTGCTGGTCCCGCGCGACGGCATCGCGACGGACGCCGGCCACAAGTCGTACGACGAGGTGGTCGCCGACCTGGCCGCCGCGGTGGACGGTCTGCTCGGCGACGACGCCCGGGCGAACGCGCTGCTGGGCGCGCTGGTCAATCCCGATGTGAAGGCCCGGCTGGAGGCGGCGTCCGCTCTGGGCGAGGCGGCCCTGGCCTCGCGCGAGGTCACCAACCCCGAGTTTCCGCAGGCCGTGGTGCGTACGCCCGTGATCGTCAAGCTGGACGGCGCGAGGAAGTACTGGGACGGTGCCGAGGACGAGGCGGCGTATCTGTCGGAGTGCTTCGGTCCGGTGTCCTTCGCGGTGGCCGTCGACTCGACGGGCGAGGCGCTGGAGCTGCTGCGTCGCACGGTGCGCGACAAGGGCGCCATGACGGTCGGGGCGTACACGACATCGGCCGACACCGAGCGGGCGGTCGAGGAGGTCTGCCTGGAGGAGTCCGCGCAGCTCTCGCTCAATCTGACCGGTGGGGTCTACGTGAACCAGACGGCGGCCTTCTCGGACTTCCACGGCTCCGGCGGGAACCCGGCGGCGAATGCCGCGCTGTGCGACGGCGCGTTCGTCTCGAACCGCTTCCGCGTGGTGGAGGTCCGCCGCCAGGCGTGACGAAGCCCGGCGCCCGCGTCCCCCGTGCCTCGGTCGGGGCGCGGGGACCGGGCCGGGGCCCGGCGGGCGGCTCACGGCTCAGGCCGTCAGGGCCGGGGCCTGCTGGCGGCTCAGGCCGTCGGGCCCGGGATCTGGGCGTACCGCTGCACCCACGCGTGCATCGCGATCGCGGCCGCCGCTCCCGCGTTGATCGAGCGGGTCGAGCCGAACTGGGCGATCGAGCAGACCATCGCGGCGTGCTCGCGGGCCTCCTCGGTCAGCCCCGGCCCCTCCTGCCCGAACAGGAGCACGCACCGCCTGGGCAGCTCGGTGCGCTCCAGCGGGACGGCGCCCGGCAGATTGTCGATCCCGATGATCGGCAGCTGCTCGGACAGCGCCCAGGCGGTCAGCGACCGCGTGTCCGGGTGGTGGCGGACATGCTGGTACCGGTCGGTGACCATCGCACCGCGCCGGTTCCAGCGCCGCCGCCCCACGATGTGGATCTCCTTGGCCAGGAAGGCGTTGGCGGTGCGCACCACGGACCCGATGTTGAAGTCGTGGCCCCAGTTCTCCACCGCCACGTGGAAGTCATGGCGGCGGGTGTCCAGGTCGGCGACGATCGCCTCCCGCGTCCAGTACCGGTACTGGTCGGCCACATTGCGCCGGTCCCCGTCGGCGAGCAGCTCGGTGTCGTACCGAGGGCCCTCGGGCCAGGGGTGCGGATGGGGTCCGACGCCGACCTCGTGGCCGTAGCCGTCGTCGTACTGCACGGGTGCCTGGGTCTCGCTGCTCACCCGACGAGGGTACGTGCGGGCTGCTCCTCGGGGGTACCGCGTGGCCCGGGCACCGGCTGCCGCCGGCGCAGCAGCCGGTCCCGCCCGTAGGCGGCCCGGGCACCGAGCCACAGCAGGAACGCCGTCGGCAGGAAGACCGCGTCCGCGGCGATCATCGCGAGCGAGAAGAAGGGGAGGCCTAGCAGCACGGCGATGCCGGCGTGCTCCAGCATCATGGCCACGAGCAGGACGTTCTTGACCTTCCGGTTGAACAGCGTGAAGGGGAAGGCGACCTGCACGATGACCGTCCCGTACGTCAGCAGCATCACGATCAGCCCGCTGGCGGCGAGGATGTCCGAGAGCGCCGGCCAGGGCGTGAAGTAGTCGAGCTTGAGCGGGTAGTACAGCGCGCTGCCGTCCTGCCAGCGCGAGCCCTGGATCTTGTACCAGCCGGCGGTGGCGTAGATCAGGCAGACCTCGGCCATGATCACGACGAGCGCGGCGTTGTGGGTGAGATTGGCGAGGATGTCGAGCAGCGTGCGCGGCTCGCTGCCGGGCGCGTAGCGGTTAACCGCCCACCAAACACCGTGGATGATCCACAGCCCCCAGAGCAGGACGGGGATCCACCATTCCCCGCCGATCCGGTCGACCACCGTCCCCAGGAGGAGGACCACGCCGAGAACCGACCACAGCACCGGTCCCGCCGCATCCCGTACCCGGGCCTGCCCGCGCGCGGCGGCACGGCCCCTCCTGCGGGCATCGAGTGACCACACCTGACCGCAGCGCGTCAGCACGAGATAGATCGCCATCAGGTGGATCACGTTGTCGCCGCCGTCGCCCATGAAGATGGACCGGTTCTGCAGCGACAGCACGCCGACCAGGAAGAGCACGGACATCGTGCGCGTGCGCCAGCCGAGCATCAGCAGCGCGCTGGAGAGTACGGCGAGGGCGTACACGACCTCGAACCAGACCGTGCTGTCGGACCACATCAGCACGGTGAAGGCGTGGTTGTTGGCGATCAGCTGCTGGGCCATGTCCCAGCCCCACGGGCTCTCGGGCCCGTACAGCTCCCGGCGGTAGGGCAGCTCGCGCAGCAGGAAGAGCAGCCAGGTGGCGGCGAAGCCGATCCGGACGACCGCGCTCTGGTACGGGCCGAGGGCGGACGAGGTCACGCGGTGGATGGCGCGTGCCAGCCTGCGGTCGACCGGCTCACGGTCGAGGGGCGCACGGTCACGGGGCGCGCGGCCGAGCGGACCGTGCTCGAGGGTCTGGGTCACTTGCCGGCCTCCGTGCCGCCCATGGCGTCGTCGCGTATGCCCATGGGCAGATCCGCGCTGGTCACCGTCCACCAGGGCAGCACCCGGTAGTACGGCTTGGTGTCCGTCTTCTCCTTGCTCCACGCCGGTGCCGCGACGGAGCGCGTGACGGCGCGCAGCTGGATGCGCTCCACCCTTCCGCCGAGGTCACGGCCGTCAAGGCGCAGCATGACGATGCGGCGGACGTAGCGCTCGGAGAGCTGGCCGCGCAGACCGTTCGGCCGGTTGTCGTCGGTGTGCGAGTTGGCGTAGAAGTCCCAGCCCCTGCGCAGTTCGTTCTGGTGGACGTGGCTGGGGAGGAGATTGCCGCGGATGTCCTCGCCGTCCTCGGCCGAGAGGTCGATCCACTCGGTGGTCCTGCGGCCGCCGTCACTGCCGGCGATCTCCGCGCGTGCCTGGACGGCGATGTTCTGCTGCAGTGGGTTGGGGGCGAAGAGCTTCCAGTTCTGCTCGAACTCGGGGTAGATCCACTCGTCGATCGCCTTGCCGTGCTGCTTGGTCACGGTGTTGGAGGGCGCGACATGCAGAAAGACCATCCCCAGATGGACGCAGCCGAGGACGCCGATGAGCGCGAGGGCGACCGCCGCCACCACCTGGTACGGGAGCGAGAGGCTCGCTATCCCGCCCTGCGTACCGCCGTCGTCACGGGCATCGGTCCCGCTGCGCGCACCGGCCTCACCAGGGGCACCTGCCCCGCCGCGTGCGCCACCGTCGCCCGAAGGCGCCTCGTCGCGCCTGGCGCCCTCGTTGCCGTACGAGTCCATCCCGCCCCGATCCCCATCGGTCACTCGGTTCGCTCGGTCACCCGGTCGACCGCTCACTCAGTTATCCACAGGGTTGACACCCTACGGGCCTCAGACTCACCATTGAAGCCATTCAACCGAACGATCGGTCGGTAGGGGATCTGATGACAGCGCTGCCAGCAGTGACTCCAGAGACGACTGTGGCGATGACGCCCCAGGAGCGGTTCGACGCTGCTGTGGCCGCCGACGAGCGCATCGAGCCGCGCGACTGGATGCCCGACGACTACCGCGCCTCGCTGGTCCGCCAGATGGCCCAGCACGCCCATTCGGAAATCATCGGCATGCAGCCCGAGGCGAACTGGATCACGCGCGCGCCCTCCCTGCGCCGCAAGGCGATCCTCATGGCCAAGGTGCAGGACGAAGCCGGCCACGGGCTGTATCTCTACAGCGCGACGGAGACCCTCGGCACCGGCCGCGACGAGCTGCTCGACAAGCTCCACTCCGGCCGCCAGAAATACTCGTCGATCTTCAACTACCCGACCCTGACCTGGGCGGACGTCGGCGCGATCGGCTGGCTGGTGGACGGCGCCGCGATCACCAACCAGGTGCCGCTGTGCCGCTGCTCCTACGGCCCGTACGCCCGCGCGATGGTCCGGATCTGCAAGGAGGAGTCCTTCCACCAGCGCCAGGGGTACGAGCTGCTGCTCACCCTGTCCCGGGGCACCGCCGCGCAGCACGAGATGGCGCAGGACGCGGTGGACCGCTGGTGGTGGCCCTCGCTGATGATGTTCGGCCCGCCGGACGACGCGTCGGCGCACTCGGCTCAGTCCATGGCCTGGAAGATCAAGCGGCATTCCAACGACGAGCTGCGCCAGCGCTTCGTGGACATCTGCGTCCCCCAGGCCGAGGCGCTGGGCCTGACCCTCCCGGACCCGGATCTGCGCTGGAACGAGGAGCGCGGGCACTACGACTTCGGGGCGATCGACTGGGACGAGTTCTGGCAGGTCCTGAAGGGCAACGGCCCCTGCAACGACCAGCGGATCACCCAGCGCCGCAAGGCCCATGAGGAAGGCGCCTGGGTCCGGGAGGCGGCCGCGGCCCATGCCGCGAAGACGACCCGGGCCGGCAAGCGCGACGAAGAGCATGTGGAGGCGACGGCATGAGCAGCTCGACCGACTGGCCACTGTGGGAGGTGTTCGTGCGCTCCCGCCGCGGGCTCTCGCACACCCACGCGGGCAGCCTGCACGCGCCGGACGCCGCGATGGCGCTGCGCAACGCCCGCGATCTCTACACGCGCCGCAGCGAGGGCGTCTCGATCTGGGTCGTGCCCTCCACCGCGGTCACCGCCTCCTCACCCGACGAGAAGGACCCGTTCTTCGAGCCGGCCGCCGACAAGCCGTACCGGCACCCGACCTTCTACGAGATCCCGGAGGGGGTGAAGCACCTGTGACGACCGCCGTGAACACCGCCGCACTCGCGCTGGGCGACGACGCTCTGGTGCTCTCGCACCGGCTGGGGGAGTGGGCCGGGCACGCCCCGGTCCTGGAGGAAGAGGTCGCGCTGGCCAATATCGCGCTCGATCTGCTCGGACAGGCCAGGACCCTGCTCTCCATGGCCGGCGACGAGGACGAGCTGGCATACCTCCGCGAGGAGCGCTCCTTCCGCAACCTCCAGCTGGTCGAGCAGCCGAACGGCGACTTCGCGCACACCATCGCGCGCCAGCTGTACTTCTCCACGTTCCAGCGGCTGCTGTTCCGGCAGCTGGCGGCGGGGGACGGCGCATTCGCGGCACTGGCGGCGAAGGCGGTCAAGGAAGTCGCCTACCACCAGGACCACGCCGAGCAGTGGACCCTGCGGCTCGGCGACGGCACGGCCGAGAGCCATGAGCGGATGCAGCGGGCGTGCGACGCCCTGTGGCGGTTCACCGGCGAGATGTTCCAGCCGGTGGAGGGCCTGGACGTGGACCCATCCGCGCTGCGCGTGGAGTGGCTCGAGTCGGTGACGGCCGTGCTGGGGCGAGCGACGCTGCGGGTGCCGGACACGGCGGACACCGGAGCCTGGTCGGCGGGCGCCGGGCGGCAGGGGCTGCACACGGAGCCGTTCGGGCGGATGCTCGCCGAGATGCAGCATCTGCACCGCAGTCACCCGGGGGCGTCATGGTGACCGACACGCCGCTGGAGGCCGAGCTGCGCAGGCTGGCCGGGTCCGTGCCCGACCCCGAGCTGCCCGTGCTGTCGCTGGAGGAGCTCGGAGTGCTGCGCGGGGTGCAGATCCTCGGCCCCGGCCGGGTCGAGGTCGAGCTCACCCCCACCTACACCGGCTGCCCGGCGATCGAGACGATGACGTCGGACATCGAGCAGGTCCTGCACGACCATGGGATACCGGACGTTTCGGTCGTCAAGGTGCTCTCACCGGCCTGGTCGACGGACGACATCAGCGCGGAGGGCCGGCGCAAGCTCGCGGAGTTCGGGATAGCCCCGCCCCGGCCCCGCGCCACGGACGGGTCCGTCCCGCTGACGCTTTCGGTGCGCTGCCCGCACTGCGGCTCCACGGACACGGAGCTGCTGAGCCGGTTCTCCTCCACCGCGTGCAAAGCGCTGCGCCGCTGTGTGGCCTGCCGTGAACCGTTCGACCACTTCAAGGAGTTGTAGATGTTCCATCCGCTCCGGGTCAGCGGCGTCGAGCGGCTGACGGACGACTCGGTGGCCGTCACCCTCACGGTCCCGGCCGAGCTGCGCGACGCCTTCCGCCATACGCCAGGCCAGCACATCGCCCTGCGCCGCACGGGGCCGACCGGCGAGGAGATCCGCCGTACGTACTCGATCTGCGCCCCGGCAGCCCCCGCCGGCGAGGATCCCGTACTGCGCGTGGGCATCCGGCTGGTCGACGGCGGCGAGTTCTCCACGTACGCGCTCAAGGAACTGTCCGTCGGGGACACCGTGGAGGCCATGCAGCCGACCGGCCGGTTCGTCCTGGCGCCGCGCGCCGGGCACTTCGCGGCGATCGTCGGCGGCAGCGGCATCACGCCGGTGCTGTCGATGGCGGCGACGCTGCTCGCCCGCGAGCCCCGGGCGCGCTTCTGTCTGATCCGCAGCGACCGCACGGCGGCGTCGACGATGTTCCTGGAGGAGGTCGCCGACCTGAAGGACCGCTACCCGGACCGCTTCCAGCTGGTCACCGTGCTCTCCCGGGAGGAGCAGCAGGCGGGATTGCCGTCGGGGCGGCTCGACCAGGAGCGGCTGATGGAGCTGCTGCCCGCGCTGCTCGCGGTGCCGGAGGTGGACGGCTGGTTCCTGTGCGGACCGTTCGGGCTCGTCCAGGGCGCGGAGCGGGCGCTGCGCGGACTGGGCGTGGACCGGAGCCGCATCCACGAGGAGATCTTCCATGTGGACGAGGCCCCCGCCCCGGCCCCGGCCGCCGCACCCGCGCACAGCACGCTGACGGCGACGCTCGACGGCCGCTCGGGCAAGTGGCCGGTGCGGGAAGGGGAGTCGCTGCTGGAGACGGTGCTGCGGTCCCGCTCCGACGCGCCGTACGCCTGCAAGGGCGGGGTGTGCGGGACCTGCCGGGCGTTCCTGGTCGCGGGAGAGGTCCGGATGGACCGGAACTTCGCCCTGGAGCAGGACGAGACGGAGGCGGGTTATGTCCTGGCCTGCCAGTCGCATCCGGTGACGTCCGAGGTGGAGCTGGACTTCGACCGCTGACCCTTGCCGCTGACCGCGGCGGACGGCACGGTCGGCGCCATTCCCTTCCGCTAGAACCTGTTCTATCTTGACGATCCGTCAGATCAGGCAGGACCGGTGCGCGGGAGGACAGGGCTGTGGACTTCACCTTCACCGAGGAGCAGCAAGCGGCCGTCGAGGCGGCGAAGGCCGTCTTCTCGGGCGTGGCGCCCGACGGGGTGCCGAGCCCCGCGCTGACCGCGGGTGCGGTGGCCGACGAGTTCGACCGGCCGCTGTGGGCCAGGCTCGCGGGTGCCGATCTGCTGAGCCTGGTGCTCGCCCCCGAGCACGGCGGGGCGGGCCTGGACCCCATCGCACTGTGCCTGGTGCTGCGCGAGTCGGCCAAGGTGCTGGCCCGGGTACCGCTGCTGGAGACGAGCGCGGTCGCCATGGCCGTACAGCGCTTCGGCAGCGCCGGGCTGGGCTCCACCGTCCTCCCCCGGATCGGCCGCGGAGAACTGGTGCTGACCGCCGGGGCCAATGGCCGCACCGGCCATGACCCCGCCGAGCTCGCCGTCACCGCCCGCCGCGAAGGCGAGGTCTGGGTCCTCGACGGGGTGCAGACAGCGGTGCCCTGGGCTCAGTGCGCCGATCTGATCGCCGTTCCCGCGCACAACGCCCACGGCCGGGCAGTCCTGGCCCTCGTACCCCGCACCCATGGCGGCCTGTCGCTCGCCGAGCAGATCTCCACCACCGGCGAACTACTCGCCGAGGTCCGGCTGGACTCCGTCCGTCTCGAGAGCGAAGCGCTGATCGAAGCCGACGGGGCCTGGGAGTGGCTGCGCGGGCTGCTCGCCACGGGGACCTGTGCCCTGGCACTCGGCCTCGGCGAGCGCGTGCTCTCCATGACGAGCGAATACACCAGCAAGCGCGAACAGTTCGGCTTCCCCGTCGCGACCTTCCAGGCCGTGGCCGTCCAGGCCGCCGACCGGTACATCGACCTGCGTGCCATGGAGGCGACCCTGTGGCAGGCCGCCTGGCGGATCGGCAGCGGGGCGGGAGGGGCCCTGCCCCCCGCCGGGGACATCGCGGTCGCGAAGATCTGGGCGGCCGAAGGCGTACGCCGTGTCGTCCAGACCGCGCAGCATCTGCACGGCGGCTTCGGCGCCGACACCGACTACCCGCTCCACCGCTACCACGCCTGGGCCAAACAGCTGGAGCTCTCACTCGGCCCGGCCGCGGCCCATGAGGAGGCTCTGGGCGACCTGCTCGCCGCCCACCCGCTGGGAGCGTGAGGACGGGAAGAGGGCGGGCGGGAGAAGGGCTACGGCCTGATCCGAAAGGCAGGCCCTAGAGGACGAAGCCCGGGGTTCCGTCCTTGGTGATCACAGGGCGTCCGGCGGCCTCCCAGGCCTGCATCCCGCCGTCGATGTTGACGGCGTCGATGCCCTGCTGCACCAGGTACTGGGTGACCTGGGCGGACCGGCCGCCGACCCGGCACATCACATGGGCACGGCGGCCCTCGGCAACGGCCTCGGTGACCTCACCGAAGCGGGCCACGAAAGCGCTCATCGGGATGTGCAGCGCACCCTCGGCATGACCGGCCTCCCACTCGTCGTCCTCCCGGACGTCGAGCACCAGACCGTCGGCCGGGACAGCCTCGGCGTCCACCGAGGGGAGCGGGGCGAAATTCATGGGGCTTGCCTTCTCTCGTACCGACGGGAACACGGACGACGCGGTGATGGGTGTACCTGAAAAACCTACTGCACCGGGGTGCTGCACCGGACTGCTGCGCCGGACTACTGCATCAGGCCCGCCAGCTCCCTCTCGCGCTCGGCCACCTGCGCCAGCAGCTGCTCGGCGATCTCCTCCAGCAGCCGGTCCGGGTCGTCGGGCGCCATCCGGAGCATCGCGCCGATCGCGCTGTCCTCCAGCTCCTTGGCGACCAAGGTGAGCAGCTCCTTGCGCTGCGCCAGCCACTCCAGGCGGGCGTAGAGCTCCTCGCTCTCGCTGAGCCGGGGAGGCTGTGGCGCGGGCCCGGCCTCCCACTCCTGCGACAGCTGGCGCAGCAGAGCCTCGTCGCCCCGCCCGTACGCGGCGTTGACCCGGGTGATGAATTCCTCCCGGCGCGTGCGCTCCGACTCCTCCTGGGCCAGGTCCGGGTGCGCCTTGCGGGCGAGCTCGCGGTAGAGCCTGCGGACCTCCTCGCTGGGCCGCACCCGCTTCGGCGGCTGCACGGACTGGTCGGTCAGCATCGCGGCGGCCTCCGGCGACAGACCGTCCGAGTCGATCCAGTTGTGGAAGAGCTCGTCGACGCCGGGCATCGGCATCACCATGGCCCGCGCCTCCTGCGCCTTGCGCAGATCTTCCGGGTCGCCGGTGCGCGCCGCGCGGGCCTCGGCGATCAGGGCGTCCAGCTCGTCGAGCCGCGAGTACATCGGGCCGAGCTTCTGGTGGTGCAGGCGGGAGAAGTTCTCCACCTCGACCCGGAAGGTCTCCACCGCGATCTCGAACTCGATCAGCGCCTGCTCGGCCGCGCGCACGGCCCGCTCCAGGCGGGCCTCAGGCCGCTGATCACCAACATCACCGGCCGCCTGCTCGACCGGCTCGTCCTGCGCACCCTGCACGTTCTGCTCGTCCACGCGGTGATCGTCCTGCTCGTCGTCGTTCCGGGCCGTCGGGCTCCCGGGAGCGTCCTGGGTCACCTGCCCAGCGTATGGCAGAGCGCCCTCGGGCCCGGCGGGCGGCCGCCGCCGCCCCTCGGGCAGCCGGACACCCGGCCCGGCGACCGGCCCTCAAGCCGGGCCCCGGGCCTTGTGGCCCGGGGTGACGCGCCTCTCAGACCCCCAGTTCGGCGGCTATCCGCCCACTGCGCACCGCCGCCAGCAGCTCGGCGTGGTCCGCCTCCGTACGGTCCGCGTACAGCACGGCGAAACCGCTGACAGCCTCGTCCAGCTCCTCGTTCTTGCCGCAGTACCCCGCGATCAGCCGGGGATCGACACTGTGCGCGTGAGCCCTGGCCAGCAGCGCACCCGTCATCCGGGCGTAGTCGTCCACCTGGTCGGTCGCGAGGGCCGTCGGGTCCACGCTGCCCTTGCGGTTCCTGAACTGCCGCACCTGGAACGGCCTGCCCTCGACCGTGGTCCAGCCCAGCAGGATGTCGCTGATCACCTGCATCCGCTTCTGCCCGAGGACCACCCGGCGCCCTTCGTGCGTCACCTCGGGAGCCTCGAAGCCCACCGCCGGCAGCTGAGGCAGCAGCACCGAGGGCCGTGCCTCCTTCACCTGGAGCACCAGCGACTCCCCCCGGTGGTCTATCAGCAGCACCACATAGGACCGCGTCCCCACGCTCCCCGTGCCCACGACCCGGAACGCCACGTCGTGGATGGCGTACCGGGCGAGCAGCGGCAGCCGGTCCTCGGAGACAGTCTCCAGATACGGTCCGAGGGCTGCGGCGACGGCGGCCGCCTCCTCGTCGCCCACCCGGCGCAGCACGGGGGGAGCGTCCACGAAGCGATGGCTGCCGTCCGGCCCGGTCTCCGTCGACTTGGCGGCGAACCGCGCGCTCGTATTGATCCGGGCCTTCGCCGCAACCCGCTCCAGCGTGCCGAGCAGGTCCCGCGCGTCCGTGTGCGAGACGAGCTCCTCGTCCGCGATGGCGTTCCACGCGTCCAGCACCGGGAGCCTGGCCAGCAGCCGCATGGTCCGGCGGTAGGCCCCCGCCGCATCGAAAGCAGCCTTGCGGCAGGTGTCCTCGTCCGCGCCAGCCTCTCGTCCGGCGAGCACGATCGAGGCCGCGAGTCGCTTGAGGTCCCACTCCCACGGCCCGGTCACGGTCTCGTCGAAGTCGTTCAGATCGATGACGAGCCGCCCGCGAACATCGCCGTACAGCCCGAAGTTGGCCGCGTGCGCGTCACCGCAGATCTGCGCCGCGACGCCGGTGACCGGCGTGCCCACCAGGTCATAGGCCATCAGCCCGGCGGCACCGCGCAGAAAGGCGAAGGGGGACGCGGCCATCCGGCCCACCCGGATCGGCACGAGCTCGGGCACACGGCCTCGGCTCGACACCTCCACCGCCCGCACCATGTCCGGCCGATCCGCCCGGATCACCAGGGAATCGTGCGACGCGCGCGGCACCTTCTCCCGCAGCGCCTTGCCGGCCTGCCGGGGAGAGTCCGGCACGCCACCCGCGACCGGAGGGGAGAAACCAGGAACCTCCGGAAGGCGCACGCTCCCGGAAACCGACAGCTGCTCCGGCACGACCGCTTCGACCTCACCCATGACGGGACCGCCTCCCCCGACGTCGCACAACATCAACTGCCCACGACCGTACCGCCACGCCCGGCAGCCGTCTCCCCCTGTGGACAACTGCCGGAGCAGCCGGTCCGCACCGCCGTCAGCGCGCCCCCGCACATCGGCGCGTACGCCCTCAGCCCCCACCCCCGATGTTCCACGTGAAACATCGCAGCGGCCTGCCACCATCATCGCCCCGGCCTCGCACACAGGCCCGCCCCGCAAGCCCGCCCCGGCCTCGCACCACAGGCCCGCCCCGCAAGCCCGCCCCGGCCTCGCACCACAGGCCCGCCCCGCAAGCCCGCCCCGGCCTCGCACCACAGGCCCGGCCCCGGCTTCGCGCCGAAGACCCTCGCACCGCGGCCTCGCCCCCGCGCGGGGCCTACAGTCCCGCGTCCCTCGCCAACAGCGCCGCCTGAACCCTGTTCTCGCATTCCAGCTTCGCCAGGATCCGGCTCACATACGTCTTCACGGTGGCCTCGCTCATATGCAGCCGCCGGCCCGCATCGGCGTTGGACAGGCCCTCCCCGAGCAGGGCCAGCACCTCACGCTCCCGCAGACTCAACGCCTCCACCCGCGTCCGAGCCCGCTCCCCGCGCGCCGCCGCCCGCCCCGAGGCCAGCTGGTCCACGACATGCCTCGTGGCCCCGGGCGAGAGATAGGCGTCGCCGGCGGCCGCGGCGCGCACGGCCCCGATCAGTTCCGCGGGGGCGGTGTCCTTCAGCAGGAAGCCGGCGCCGCCGTGCTCCAGCGCCCGCAGCACGTTCTCCCGCTCTCCGAAGGTCGTGAGCACGATGACCCGGGCCGCCGGAACCGCCCTGCGCAGCTCGGACAGTGCGGTGAGGCCGTCCATGACCGGCATCTGGATGTCGAGCAGGACCACGTCCGCGCTGTGCGAGCGGGCCAGGTCGACGGCCTCGCGGCCGGTCGACCCCTCCGCCACCACCTCGATCCCGCGGTCGGAGGTGAGGATCATCCGTATCCCGGCGCGAATCAGCGGCTCGTCGTCGGCGATCACAACCCTGATCGGCGAACCGGTCACAAGAACTCCCCCTACTTCCCCACCGCCAGATGTCCGGCAGCCGGCGTCACACCCGGGCCGCCCGCGCGGCCCGGCTAGATCTTGACCTCGTACGTCTTCTTCTCGATCAGCTTGCCGTCCTTGAAGCAGAACCGGAACACCGGCTCGACATCCCAGGCCGACCCCAACTCGGTCGACGCCAGCACCAGGCAGGTCGACCCGGCCGGCTCCTTCGGCCCCTTGCCTTCGAGGCCGATCGTCGCGATCCCGTCGCCGCTGGGCAGCTGGTCGCGTACCTCCTTCTCCGACATGCCTATCTCGACCGCGTCGTACTTGGAGGGTTCGATCATGCCCTTGTCCAAGGAAGTCCCCAGGAAGAACAGCCCGAAGGCCGCGGCCACCACCAGCACCACCGCGACAGCCGCCGATATCCCGCATCCCAGCGCGACCCCGCCGCCTGTACTGCCCCTGCCACTCATCGCCAGCTCCCTCTCCGAAACGGTCCAGTTCACGACCGGACCACCGTTCCCGAGCGGGACCGTCGGCGACTGCTGCCGGAAGTCGTCCGCCACCTCGACGAAGGGCGCGGCCTCGACGACGCCATACGGCAGTACGCCCGCCACCCGGAAGCCACCGCCGGTGGCCGGACCGGCGTGCACCATCCCGCCGACCAGCCGGGCGCGCTCATGCAGCCCCGTCAGCCCCTGACCGCCACTGACGACCTCGCCGCCCACGTCGGGGGCCGCCGCGTTGTGGATCTCCACGACGAAGGAGTCGGGCTCGTAGCGCAGCTCCACGCTGATCGGCGCGCCCGGCGCGTGCTTGTACGCGTTGGTCAGCGCCTCCTGGACGATGCGGTACGCCGCGTGGTCGGCGGCCGCCGCGAGGGGCCGAGCCTCGCCTGTGCGCCGCAGCTCCACCGTGTTGCCCGCGGCTCGGGCCGCGTCGACCAGCCCCGCGATACCGGCCGCGCCACGGGCGGAGCGTGCCGCCTCGCCCGGGGACACGGGTTCCGGCACGGGGGCCTCCACCCCGTCCCTGAGGATGCCGACGACCTCGCGCAGCTCGTGCATCGCCGTCACCGAGGCGGCCCGCAGCACACCGACCGCCTCCCGCTGCCGGTCGGTCAGCTCGGGGTCCACCTCGAGCGCGCCGGTGTGCACGGCGATGAGCGCCAGCTGGTGCCCGAGGCTGTCGTGCATGTCCTGGGCGATCCGCTGCCGCTCGCGCAGCCGCGCCTGTCCCGCCACCATCGCGCGTTCGCGCAACAGCTGGACATTGCGTTCCTGAAGGGTGTGCAGCAGGGTCCGGCGCTGGATCCAGTAGCGGCTGGCCAGTCCGGGGACGACCGTCGTCGCGACGTAGTAGAGCGTGGTGAGGAACACCATGGTCATCGCGACCTGCTGGGACCAGCTGGCGGCGACCGTGACACCGACGAAGAGCAGGTACGAGCCGGTGAACGCGCCCAGCGCCCGCCCCGCCCCGACGATCCGCCGCCCGGCGGACCAGCCCACGATCATCAGCAGTGGCACGAACCCGTCGACCAGCGGAGTCAGCGCGGATGTCAGGACCAGCACGCCGGCGGGCAGTCGGCGCCGCATCAGCGACAGCACGGCCACCCCGACGCCCTGCGCGGCGAGTACGAGCCCTTCCGCACCCAGCAACTCGGCCATGCCGGCGCCCATCAGCCCCAGAACGAGGGCGAGGACGGCCTCGCCCGCGAGCCTGCGCCGGGACCACAGCTCGGGGGCCGCCAGCCAGCGCCATCCGGCCCGGATCCACGACACCGCGTTCCCCGGTACGCCGTTCCTCGGCGTGCCGCTCTTCACTGCCCCACTCTTCAAAGCCCCGTCCACGTCCGCACCTTAGGCAAGGTACGGCAGCGTCCGCGGCCCACTTTCGTCTCACCCCCGCGCGACCAAAGTGGGCTCACGGGCCCGGCATGCGCTACTCGCGCATGCCCGCCAGCTCGACCGGCTTCGTACGCAGCGCCATCATCGCCGGTACGACGGCGGCCACGACGGCCAGTACGGCGCTCGCGCCCACGACCGCGCCCACGGTTCCCCAGGGCACCACCAGGGGCGACCGGACGGACAGCGCCCCCAATGCGCCCCAGACGCCCAGCAGGTTCAGCCCCGCCACGGCGGCGCCGAGCACAGTGCCCACCGCGACGACCACGAGGGCCTCCGCCGCGACCAGTTGAAGGACCTGCGGCCGGGTGGCTCCGGTCAGCCGAAGCACCACGAGGTCACGGACCCGGTCGGCAGTGGCCATGACCAGGGTGTTCGCGAGCGCGATACCCGTGTACACCAGGGCGATGCCCAGAATCATCAGCGTCCCGAGGCGGGTGTTCTCACTGGAGCGGGGATAGTGCGCCGCCACCCATGCCTCCTTCGTCAGCACAGGTGTGTCCGTCGCCCGCCCCGCCTCGCGCAGCTTCGCGAGAACGGCCGCCCTGTCCGCACCCGCGACGAGCTTGATGTCGACGCGGTCGGCCCCGGCGCCGCCGGCATGGCGCGGCGTCACATACACACCGTTGCTTCCGGTGCCGACCCGCAGGACCGCGGCGATGCGCAGGGACACCTGGCGGCCGTCGCCGAGCCAGACACTGACCCGCTGCCCGACGGTCCGGGCCTCCCATTCCTCGTTGACGATGATGCTGTCGTCATCGAGATCGCTCACCCGGCCCGACACCACGGGCAGCTCCGACACGGCGGCAAGACCGGTCGGGTCGACCACCCTGGCCTCGGACCTGACGAGCGCGACGCCCTCTTCGAGCACGCTCACCGAGGTCGAACGGGAGACACTCACGACCACGCCCGGGATGCTCTGCGCCCGTCGCACGAACTCCGGCGACAACCTGCCTCCCGCCCCGGCGGCCACCACGTGGTCGGCCGTCGTCTGCGAGGCCGCCTCTCGGGCCTTGGCCTCGTTGATGGTGGCCGTCGTGCCCATCAGCGACGCCGCCAGCGCGACCGTGATGAGCACAGGAGCGGCCACCGCCGCCGTCCGGCGCACAGCGATGACGGCGTTCTGCCGCGCCAGCAGTCCGGTGGCGCCCGGCAGTTGCGCGGGCAGCCACGTCATGAGCCGGGTCAACGGCCGCACGAGCACCGGAGCGAACAGCGCGAATCCGACGATCAGCAGCATCGGCCGGGTGGTGTACGTCTTCCGCTTCAGCACCTCACCGGGGTCGGTGACCAACGCCCAGACCAGCAGCCCAAGTCCGGCCAGCAGGACCGCCGCGCCCAGCAGCCGGCGGCTCGGCGGCATCGCCCGGCTGTCGACGACGGCCTCGCGCAGCGCCTCGGTGGGCTTGACCCGCCCCGCCCGGTACGACGAGGCCGCAACGCCCGCCAGCGCCACGCACAGACCCGTCCAGAAGGCCGTGTGCAGGGGCCATGTCTGCTCACCGATGGCGAACCAGCCGGGCGCGATCCCCGAGTCGACCATCCACTCGGCCAGACGGGGCGCCGCGGCGCGCCCCAGCCAGCAGCCGGCCGCCGACGCCGCCAGACCGATGACGAGGGCTTCGGCGAACACCACGCGCCGGACCTGGCCCGGAGTGGCACCGGCCGTGCGGAGCAGGCCGAACTCGCGTCTGCGCTGTGCCACGGCGAACGAGAACGTCGACGCCACCACGAAGACCGACACGAACCCGGTGATGCCCGCGGCCGTACCCAGCAGCGCGTTGACCGAGACGAGGGCTTCGCTGTCCCGGTCCGGGTCCGGGTCGGCCCTGCGCCGGTCGTCCCCGGTGAGGACGACCATTCCCGCGCCCATGGCCCCGGCGGACCCGACCGCCTCCCGCACCGCGGCGGCGTCCGCGTGCACGACGACGGCGTCGACGGGCGGGGAGATCCCCGCCGCCTCGGAGTCGGTGAAGAACACGGCGGTCTCGAAGCCCGCGGCCCGCACGGTCCCGACGACCGTCCCGCTGCCGCTCCCGGCCGGCGTCACGACCTTGACGCGGTCACCGAGCCCGGCACCGGCATGGGCCCCGTCCGTGACGACGATCTCCCCGGGCGTCGCGGGGGCCCGGCCACCGGTGAGCCGGTAGGACGCGTACGCCGCGACCGACCACGGGTGTCCGACCGTTCCCTCACCGCCGCCGCCCGCCGCGGCGTTCCCGAGGGCTACGGGGAACGTCCGGTCCGCGACCGTACGGCCCAGGCCCTTCAGGCCGGCCACCAGGCCGGCCGGAACGGGACGTGGATCGGAGAGCCGCTGCGTACGCTCGCCGATCGGCGTCCGCACCCGCAGCGTGTCCGACGCCCGTACGACCACAGGAGCCTCGGCGAAGCGTTCCGGTCCGCGGTGCGGAGCCTGGAACGTGGCCGCGAGCGCGAGGCCGGTGGCGGCGATGAGCCCCACCCCCAGGGCCAGCGCGACGAAGGACCCGATGAAGGTGACCCAGCGCGTCCGTATGCCTCTGAGCACCACACTCAGCACGGGGCCACCGCCGACCTGGTCATCCGCGCGGCAATCTGGTCCGCGGCCGGGGAGTACAGCTCGTCGCGCACTCGGCCGTCCGCGAGGAACAGCACGCGATCCGCGTACGAGGCGGCGACCGGATCGTGCGTCACCATGATCACCGTCTGGCCCCGGTCGACCATGTCACGCAGCAGTGCCAGGACCTCCGCGCCGGTCCTGGAATCCAGGGCCCCGGTCGGCTCGTCGCCGAACAGCACTTCGGGACGGGTCACGAGGGCTCTGGCCAGCGCCACACGCTGCTGCTGACCACCGGACAGTTCGCTGGGCCGGTGACCGGCACGGTCGCGCAGCCCCACCCGCTCCAGCACGTCGAGAACGGCGGCCCGCTTCGGCCTGCGGCCCGCCAGACGCAGCGGGAGCGCCACGTTCTGCTCCGCGGTGAGCGAGGGCAGCAGGTTGAACGCCTGGAAGACGAAGCCGATACGGTCGCGCCGCAGCCGCGTCAGCCGGGTCTCGCCGAGCTTCGTCAGATCGGTGTCGCCCAGCATCACCGCGCCGCTCGTGGGCCGGTCGAGCCCGGCCGCGCACTGGAGCAGAGTCGACTTGCCGGAGCCCGAGGGCCCCATGACCGCGGTGAACGTCCCTTTGGGGATGGTGAGCGTGACACTGTCCAGGGCGGTCACCGCGTCCGCTCCGGTGCCGAAGGACCGGGTGACCGAACCGAGTCGGAGGGCTGCTTCATTCATGCCGCTCACTCAATCCGGCCCGGGCCTCGCGCACATCGCAGCAGAACGCCATCTCGATGGTGGAGGTAGCTCCACCCTCACCTGCCGCTTGGCCACCCCCCGAAGGTGTAGCCGGCAGGCTGGTCGCCCCCTCGCGGCGCCGCCTACCGTTCTTTCATGATCTCTTCCGGTCTCCGGCAGGCACTGCAAGGACGTCGGTATCTCCTCAGCAGCTGGCCGTGGCGGTCGGCGCTGTATCTGCTGAGCAGCGTCCCGATCGGTCTGGCCACCCTCATCTCGCTGCTCCTGCTCGCGATAGCGGGAAGCGCGCTGGCGGTGGTCCTGATCGGCGTCCCGCTGCTGCTGATGCTCGCCCTCGCGGGCATTCCGCTGGCCGCCGTGGAGCGCCGCAGACTGCTGCTCATCGACTCCACCGCACTGGTCAGCGCGCACCGCGAGCCGGAGAGCCCTGGCCTGACGGCCTGGGCACGCGTCCGCTTCAAGGAGCGGGCCACCTGGCGGGAGCTGGGGTACGCCCTGCTGTTCGCCTTCGTACTGTGGCCGCTGGACGCGCTGGTGGTGGGGATGGCCCTGGCAGTCAGCGGCGGTCTGCTGGCGACCCCCGTCGTCATGGCGACGGCCGGCGGAGGGGAGGAGGTCCGCGTACTGAAGCTGTGGCTGGCCGACTCGTATCCCCAGGCGTTCGCCGCGGCACTGGCCGGCGCGCTGCTGCTGCCCCTCCTCGCCTACCCACTGGGCCTGGTGGCTGCGGTGCGCGCCGCGCTGACCCGGCAGCTGCTGTCCTCGCGCGATGTCGAAATCGACTCCCGGATCCAGGAGTTGGGCCGGTCCCGGATGCGACTCGTGGACGCCTTCGAGGCGGAGCGCCGCAGAATCGAGCGCGATCTCCACGACGGCGCTCAGCAGCGGCTCGTGGCCCTGTCGATGACGCTCGGGCTGGCCCGGCTGGAGAGTCCCGGCGAGCCTCTGCGAAGTCTGCTGGCCAAGGCGCACGAGCAGGCGGACAAGGCGCTGGTGGAGATCAGGGAGCTGATCCAGGGCATCCATCCCCAAGTGCTCACCGACCGCGGCCTGAAGGCCGCCGTCGAGGACGCCGCCGACCGGTCGGCGATACCCGTCGGCGTGGACCTCGATCTGCCGGGACGCCTGCCCGAAGCGATAGAGACCGCCGTGTACTTCGCGGTCTGCGAGGCACTGGCGAACGTGGCCAAGCACAGCCGGGCGGCACGGGCGGACGTGTCCGGCGGGGTCGAGGGCGGCGAACTGATCGTGGAGGTCAGGGACGACGGCGTGGGCGGAGCGGACGCGATGACCGGCACCGGCACCGGCACCTCCTCCGCGGGCGCAGCGCGCACCGGCACGGGCCTTCAGGGCGTGGCCGATCGTCTCTCGGTGGTGGACGGGCACCTGCTAGTGTCCAGCCCGCCCGGCGGGCCCACCGTCCTGCGCCTGCGGGTCCCCTGCCCTTCCTTCCGAACGAGGATCTGATGTCGCGCATCGTGCTGGCCGAGGACAGTGTCCTTCTGCGGGACGGGCTCATCAGCCTGCTGGAGCGCTTCGGACACCAGGTCGTGGCCGGGGTCGGGACCGCCCAGGAGCTGACCGACGCGGTCGCCGAGCACGGCCCGGACATCGTCGTGACGGACGTCCGCATGCCACCCGGCTACTCCGACGAGGGCCTGCGGGCGGCGATCGCCCTGCGCGAGCGGCAGCCTGAGCTGCCCGTTCTGGTACTCAGCCAGTACGTCCAGCGCGCCTACGCCGAGGAGCTGCTCGACTCCTCGGACGGTACGGGCGTCGGCTACCTGCTCAAGGAACGGATCGGGCACGTCGAGGAATTCGTCGACGCGGTCCGGCGGGTCGCCGAGGGAGCCACCGTGGTGGACCCCGAGGTCGTCCGGCAGTTGCTGCGGCACCGCCGTGACCCCTTGTCCCGGCTCACCGCCCGCGAGCAGGAAGTCCTGGCGCTGATGGCCGAGGGCAAGTCCAACGTCTCCGTCGCCGAGGCACTGCACGTGAGTGAAGGCACCGTCAGCAAGCACTTCGGCAGCATTCTCACCAAACTCGATCTCTCGGTGACCGACGCGACGAACCGCCGGGTCCTCGCGGTGCTCGCCTACCTGCGCGGCTGAGCGACCACAGACGCGGTCACCGCACCGCCACGGCACCACGCCACCCACCGCCACGACACCACGCGGTCACCGCACCGCCACGGCACCACGCCACCCACCGCACCGCCACCGCCACCGCCACCGCCACGGCACCACGCCACCCACCGCACCGCCACCGCACGACACCACGCGGTCACCGCACCGCCACCGCACGACACCACGCGGTCACCGCACGGTCGCTACGCGCCCTCGGCCGGAAGCTCCAGCCGCAGCTCGTAGCCGCCGTCGGCCGTCGGACCGGCGGTGACCGTGCCGCCGAGGAGCGCTGCGCGCTGACGCAGACCGACCAGACCGTAGTGCGCACTGGGCAGTGGAAGGGCGGGCCGCTGCGGTGCGGTGTTGGTGACCGTGACCCGCACGGCGCCGCCCTCGTGGGAGACGCGGACCGTCGCCGTGGCGCCGGGGGCGTGCTTGCGCACGTTGGTCAGAGCCTCCTGGACGGTGCGGTATATGGCGCGCTGGACGGTCGACGGAAGCCCTTCGGGCAGCTCCGTCTGCAGCTGGGCCTTGATACCGCTGTTGTCGACCAGCTGCTGAAGCCCGGCCAGGGACGGCTGCGGGGTCAGCTCCGTCGGGCGGCCCCCGGAGGCACGCAGCACGCTGACCATGTGCCGCAGTTCGTCCAGGGTCTGCACGCTGAGCCGCCGGATCGTGGCCGCGGCCTCCTTGACCTCGGAGTCCCGGGTGCCGACCTGGAGCGCCCCGGCCCGCACCGCGATCAGGCTGACCTGGTGAGAGACCACGTCATGCATCTCCCTGGCGAGCTGTTCGCGTTCCCTGGCCAGCACGGTCTGGGCGGTCAGCAGCCGCTCGTGGTCACGCGCCTCGGAGATCTCGGCGATCCGCAGCGACAGGTCACGCCGGGTCTGGACGAGCTGGCCGAGGAAGACCGGAGCGGCCGCCGTCGCGGCGGTGTAGCCGAGAGTGATCAGGGTGGCGGTGTCCGAGAGATCGAAATTCGGTGCCGGCCACGACGTCATGTCGCAGATCGTGAACGCCAGCGCGCACAGCACCAGCAGGCCGCGACGGCGGGTGAGTGAGGCGAGCGTGTACAGCGCGGCCAGCGCGGCGAAGATCGCGTCGGAGAGCAGGACGGCGGGCAGGGTGAGCAGGAAGGTGAGCAGCGGCAGGCGACGGCGCAGCAGGAGCGAGAAGGCGGCGAAGAGGGCGAACGCCAGGCGGGCCGGCTGGGCGGTGGCGACATTGGCCCAGACGTCGAACAACGAGACGCCGACGAGGGCCGCGTCCAGCAGCGGGGCGGGCAGGCGGCGCGGGCTCATCCCCCCTCCCGGTCCTTCGGCGGCTTGAGCAGACCGGCCCGTTGCGCGAGCAGAGCGGCCTGTACGCGACCGCCCACCCCCAGCTTGGTGAGTATGGCGCTCACGTGGTCCTTGACCGTGCCGGTGCTCAGGTGCATCCGTGCGGCGATGTCGGCGTTGGACAGGCCCTCGGCGATGAGGACGAGCACGGCGCGCTCACGGGTGGTCAGCCGCTCGAGAATCTCGTGGCAGACGGATTCCTGGCAGCCCCCGTCCAGGTATCCGTCCACGACGGTCCGGGTGACCTTGGAGGACAGGACGGTGCCGCCGTCGGCCAGGGTCCGGACCAGGAACGGCAGCCCCTCGGGGTCGGTGTCCTTGAGCAGGAAGCCGGCGGCGCCGGAGCGGAGCGCCGTCGCCACGTACTCGTCCATGTCGAACGTCGTGAGCATGGCCACGACCGGCGGGTCCGGCAGCCGGCGCAGGCCTGCCAGGACCGTGAGTCCGTCCACGTCCGGCATCCGGATGTCCAGCAGTACGACGTCGGGGCGAATCTCCTGCGCCGTCTGGATCGCCTGGCCGCCGGTGACCGCCGCCACGACCTCGATGTCGTCGGCCGTGTCGAGGATGTGCTGAAAGCCCGTACGGATCAGGGCCTCGTCGTCGACCACCAATACCCGGATCACGGGTGCTCCACTCCCATCGGACCACTGTCCGATTCGTACCACGCCCCGCTCCGCCCCGCGAGGCGCCCGAGGCCGGATCCCCGGTCCGGCCGGGCGGCGGGTGCGTCGCCAGCCAGTCGGCGGGGGCGTTCCGGACACCTGCCGGATGGTTGCACCGGGAAACTTCCTCAACTCTGAGCGTATGAGGCACGACGTGTCAGCGGCTGTGTTGTCCCACCGGGCACCCGTCCCGCCCCGTCCGTGGGCAGGCCGTCGGGCTGGCTGACGGAGTGGCGGTCTCCCGCCGCCCTGTTCGCCCCGCTTGCCGGGTTCTCCACCGTCCGGCGTTCCGCCGGACCAGGAAGGAGGTACGTGCCATGACGGTCCGCCTGACTTTCGTCTGTACGCCCGCCGTGGACGCCGCCTTGGACGCGGCCTTCGGTGACGGTCCTGTGGATGAGCGTGGCCTGCATGCCGCAGGCGCCTCCGGAGCAGCGCTGCCTCCCCACGCGCTGGCCCTCCGGGCGCCGTCGGCCCGCTGCGCGCAGACCGCTCGCGCGCTCGGCCTGGTGACCAGGCCCGAGCTCGCGCTGCGCGATGTCGACTACGGCACGTGGCGCGGCCGTAAGGTCCGCGAGATCGCCGACACCGACCCCTACGGCCTTTCCACCTGGCTCACCGACCCGGACGCCGCACCGCACGGAGGCGAGACCGTACGCGGGCTCTGCGAACGCGTCGCGGACTGGCTGAGCAGCCTGCCGTCCGACACCGGCCGTGTCCTGGCCGTCGCCGAACCGGCCGTCGTACGGGCCGCGCTCGTGCACGCTCTGTCCCTGCCGGCGAGAGCCTTCTGGCACGTCGACGTGCAGCCCCTGTCCGCGGTCACCCTCACCTCGCGACGCGACGGCGGCTGGGACGTCCAGCTGGACCGCGTCCCGCTCTCGTCCCACCCGGGCCTCGACACCGTCGAGCACATCGACATCGGACGAAAGACCGAACCGCGCCTGCTTCGCGTGCGCTGAACGCTCCGCGTGCGCTGAACCACGTGCAGTCCGACCGGCACCACGTGCAGTTCGACCGGCGCGCAGTTCGTCATCGGCGCACACCCGCGCCTCCCGCTCGTATCTGGGCAGCTTCTCGCGCAGTTCCTCGCGGGGCCGCTCCTTCCCGGGCCGGGTTTCCGGTCCACCCCGCGTGCGAGGGGACCTCCTCGCCCTTCATCAGGAAGGAGTCGGCGGCAAGCTGCGCCTGGTCGCCGATCGTGGTGCCGTAGTGCACGAACGCCCCGACGCCGAGGGTCACACCGGCGCCCAGCCTGGCGTGGTCGCTCTTGAAGGCGCCGTCCTCCTGGGAATGGGTCTGGATGACGGTCCCGGCGTTGAGCGTGCAGCCGTCGCCGATCGTGACGAGGGTCCGCTCGATCAGTGAGCAGCCGTCGTCGAAGACCCGGCGGCCGATCCTGACACCCAGCAGGCGCCAGACGACGTTCTTGAACGGGGTGCCGTTGAACAGCTGCATGTACCGGTGCGTCGTCAGCTTCCAGAAGCGCTCGTGGCGCCAGAAGGAGGGCTCGTAGATCGAGCAGTACAGCGGCTTCACCGGCTGCAAGCCGGTGACGACCCGTTCCACCAGCGCGTAGAAGACGACGGTGAAGGTCAGACTCATGAGTCCGATCAGCGCGACCGCCGGCACTCCGACGGCGTGGTAGAGATCGATGGCGGCCAGGGCGATGACCGCGACGACGAAGAAGTGGAACCACCGCATCAGCAGGTACAGGCTCGCGGTGAGCGCGTTGTGCCTGTTCTTGGCCGCCAGGCGGCGGCGCAGCTCATCGCCGGTGGCCAGGTCGTTGAACCTGTTGTCGCGCAGCACCGTGCGCGGGATCTCGAAGCTGGGCGAGCCGAGCAGGCCCACGCCCTCACGGACCGGCCCGTCGATGGGGACCATGACTTTCGTCGCGAGCAGGCAGTTGTCGCCGGTCCGGCCGCGTGTGGGGTAGGCGATGTTGTTGCCGAGGAAGTTGCTCGGCCCTATCGCGACCCGGGAGAGGCGGAAGGACGTACTGGAGAACTCGGCGTTGATGATCGACAGACCGTCGGCGACCATCGTTCCGGTGCCGACCTGGCTCAGGTACGGGGTGTCGTGCTTCACCTGCGAGCCGAAGTTCGATCCGGTCTGCTGGAGACCGCACAGGTCGTACCCGAGGCAGCGCAGATAGTGGACGATCGCGGAACTGTCCCCGAAGAGCAGGACGAAGAACCTGACATTGGTCAGCCGCACGAGTGCGCGCTGCAGACCGTGGTGGAAGCCGTACAGCGGGTAGATCTTGCCGGGCTTGATCGCCGGGCCGAGCATCCGCGGCACCGCGTTCACCGTCAGCAGGCTCACCAGCATGCCGCCGAAGAAGGCCACCAACGAGGCGATCAGCGCGTCGAGGTAGAACCCCGGGCTCGTGAAGGCCGGCTCCGGATGCAGCAGCACGTTCAACTGCGGCACCGCGGTGAACAGCAGGCCCACGCCGCCCAGCACCAGGGGCAGGTACACACCCAGCACCACAAGGAGCTGCGCGGCGGTGTAGAGGGCCTTGCGCAGGGTTCCGCACTCGGTGGGCTCGACGGCCCGGTAGTCGGTCCCCGCCGGCTGCGCCGGTGAGCCGTGCCACGACTCACCGGCCGGGACGGCCTGCCCCGACTGCAGAGACGAGGCGTGGCCCAGCTGGGCCCCGTCGCCCATCGACGTATCGATGTCGAGGACGGTCTGTTCGCTGACGGTCACGTTCCGCCCGAGGGTGACCGGACCCGTCTCGATCACCCCGGCATGTGCCCGGTAGCAGGAGAACAGCACGTCCTTGCGGATGACGGTGCCTTCCTCGATGGTCAGCAGGTCGGCGCACACCGGCACACTGCGGGAGAGGATCGCGACGCCGCGGCCGATGTGGGCGCCCAGCGCCTTCAGATACAGCACGTACAGCGGCGTACCGGTGAACAGGCGCATCGGACTGCTACGGATCAGGGTCTTCACGCACCAGAAGCGGACGTAGCCCGGGCTCCACACCGGGATCCGGCGGGGAGTGAAGCGCCCGACGAGCGTCCATTTGGCGACGACGGGAAGGGCACACAGGCCCACGAAGGCCAGGCCGGCGAACAGGGCCGCCCGCAGATAGAAGTCGACCACACCCGAACCGGCGCCTATCCACTCGTATCCGAGCATCGCCACGTAGGCGATGAGGAGGGACATTCCGAGGAACAGCAGCAGCTGGAGCACCCCGCACAGGATGTAGTGCCACGTACGCGCGGCTGCCGGTGCCGCCGCTCCGTCCGGCGCCTGCGGCTCCACCGACGCCGAAGCCGGCTCCTCCGCCTCCACCGACCCCGACGCGGACACCAACACCGACGCCGAATCACCGGCCGGAGGAATGTCGAGCGCGGCCACCAGGCTCCGGATCGTGGAGTTCCGGTAGATGTCCTTCATCGACACTCTGGGCAGGTCGTCCCGCTTGCGCACCCGGGCGCAGAACTGCGCCATCACCATGGAATCGGCGCCCAGATCATTGAAGAAGTGACCGTCGACCGGTACCTGCTCGGTGCGCAGGACCCCCGCGAGCACCTCGGCCAGCAGCGTCTCCGTATGGACCGCGACCGCATCCTCATCCGTGGACGCGGTGTCCGCGACGGACACCGTGCCGGCCGGGGTGGCCGCGGGGCCCTCCCCGCCGCCGATCACGACAGCTCCCACAGAAGGTCATGGGCCTGCGCCTGGAGCTGGGTCGGGTCACAGAAACACGAAAACATGCGTCGTTCACCTGCAGTCAGTGCGATCCGCTGTCGATTTTCCTTCGGAAACGACGTCCGGTCCGGCCGCGCGTCTCCCGGACCGCATGCGTCACGCACATGCCCGGCAGTAGCAGCTCTCGAACCCGTCGCGTTCTGCCTATCCTGCTACTTCAATTCAAAACTTAACAGGGCAAATCGACAAAAATAACCGACAGCGGCACTCCATGACACGGCCCCCGTCGGCACAAACCAACTCGAGCCTCGGCGCCTGCGACCACGGCAAGCGCGCACTCGGACGCCTTGGCAGGTCCGCGGCAGGACAGAGGTCCCTTTTGCGGCGAAGCGCCGGACGCTCCACGCTGGTGACCGGGAGCGGCTTGACCGGCAGCCACGAGAGGACCCTGTGTCCCTGACACCGATCGACGCGGCCTCCGTGACAGCCCTCGTCGAGGACGCCACGGCGGCTCCGTCCATGCACAACGCCCAGCCGTGGAGGTTCCGCTTCCTGCGGGACAAGGGTTCGCTGCAGCTGCACGCCGACCTGGATCGCGCGCTGCCGAAGGCCGACCCGGCGCATCGTGCCCTGCACCTCGGGTGCGGCGCGGCCCCCTTCAACCTGCGCGTGGCCGTCGCTCACGCGGGCAGGGAGCCAGTCACCACGCTGCTCCCCGATCCCGCCGACCCCTGGCTCCTCGCCGAGGTCCGCCTCGACCTGCCCAGGCGCCCGGACGACGATCTCGCCGGCCTCCACCCGGCGATCCGCCGTCGACACACCAGCCGCTTCCCTTTCACCGACGAGGAGATTCCGGTGGAAGTGCTGGACGGACTGCGCGGCGCGGCGCTCCTCGAAGGCGCCCGGCTGCACGTCCCCAAGGCCTGGCATGTCCGAGAGGTGCTCGACCTGGTTCACGACGCCGAGGGGCGCGAGTCGCTCGACCCCGAGGCCCGGGAGGAGCTGGCCCGGTGGACCGGCACGGGGGGGCGGAAGAGGACGACTCGCGGAACGGGGGGATCCCCGCCTACGCGTTCGGTCCTCGCCAACGGGACGTGACGTCCCCGGTGCGGGACTTCGCCGGCGGGCGACCGGTGCCCGGCCGGGAGGCGGCCACGTTCGAGAAGTGGCCCACTCTCGCGCTGCTGGGCACCACCGGCGACCGGCCGGTCGACTGGCTGCGGGTCGGCCAGGCGATGGAGAGAGTGCTGCTTCAGGCCACCCAGGACGGCCTGGTCACATCGCTGACCTCCCAGCCGTTGGAATGGCCCGAGCTGCGCTGGGCCGTGCGTGACCCCGGTACGGCGATGGGCCACGTCCAGATGGTGATCCGCCTCGGGTACGGGCCGGAAGGTCCGGCGACTCCCCGGCGGCCGGTGACCGACATCCTCGACATTCGCTGACAGGACCTTCGGTGACGGTCCACGCTGATGTCAGGTGTCTGAACGCCCTGAGCCGAGCCGCCGCGGACTGCTTCACGAGGACTTGGACGTGGCGCCCCCGGCACGGACGTCCGAACGTACGATCACCACCGGACACGTCGCGTGCAGCGCACACTGCTGACTCACCGAGCCGAGCAGCACACGAGCGAAACCTCCCCGGCCCCGACTGCCCACCACCAGCGCCTCGGCCCCCTCGGACACATCCAGCAGCACCTCGGCGGGGTTGCCGCGCAGCAGACGCTCCCGTACCTGGGACACTCCCGACTCGCCGAGCACCTCGCGGATCTCGTCGACCAGCCCCTGGTTGGCGGCCTGCTTGTCGAAATCGACGTCCACCGCCGGCGCCGACCATCCGTGCGCACCGGGCAGCTCGTAGGCCGCCACCGCTTCCACGACCCCTCCGATCAGGCCGGCATGCCGGACCGCCCACCGCAGCGCGGCATGTGACGAGGACGAGCCGTCGATGCCCACCACCACGCGCGGAGCCGCATTCTGCCCGTTCATGTCGTTCCGCCTTTCTGCGTGCCACTGGCAGCCACGCTGCGCGACTCCGGCCGGTCCTGCCAGGTGAGCGCCGCCGAAAGGGGCAGGAGGACACCCACCGGCTGCCTCGCGCCGGCCGGCCGTCGGTCAACTCCGACCGCACCAGCTGAAGATCGACCAAGAACTAGGGCCCACATCATGAGGTATGTCACGATGTGGGCTCTTTCACGTTGAACACGTCAAAATCGGGCCCTCGCCTCGGACCACAACACCCTGTGAACAACGAAAAACGGGCCTCCGCCAGGACTTTCGTCCTGACGGAGACCCGTGTCTCCTGGTGCGCGAGGGGGGAGTTGAACCCCCACGCCCTTGCGGGCACTGGAACCTGAATCCAGCGCGTCTGCCTATTCCGCCACCCGCGCATTGGGTGTTGCCGCCTTGTCCCTCACCTTGTTCGGTGCGAGCGCCTGGCGACATGCAGAAGATTAGCACGCTGCGCAGGGTGCATTCACATCCGTTTGTTTCGGCCCTCCACCACTGCGGAGAGAAGAAGGGAGGCGGCGGAGAAGAAGGCCGGGCGGCGGAGAGGGGCACGACGTGCGCGAGGCAGGACGGGCGGAGGACGGCCCGCCTCCCCCCGCTCCTCCAGGTCGCACCCCGGGTGCGGGACACTGTGAGGAGGCCGCCTCTACGATCCGTGTGAGAGGTGACACTCATCGACGGGGCAGACAAGGGGAACCAGCCGATTTCCCGACGCGTGGATACGATCAGTAAGCAGTACCAGGACGGCAACGACGGAGGAGGTGCCCCATGGGAGTCCTGAAGCGTTTCGAACAGCGGCTCGAAGGCCTGGTCAACGGCACCTTCGCCAAGGTCTTCAAGTCCGAGGTCCAGCCCGTCGAGATCGCGGGCGCCCTCCAGCGCGAGTGCGACAACAACGCGACGATCTGGAACCGCGAGCGGACCGTCGTCCCCAACGACTTCATCGTGGAGCTGAGCGCGCCGGACTTCGAGCGCCTCAGCCCCTACTCGGGCCAGCTCGGCGACGAGCTCTCCGGCCTGGTCCGCGACTACGCCAAGCAGCAGCGGTACACCTTCATGGGCCCGATCAAGGTCCATCTGGAGAAGGCCGACGACCTCGACACCGGTCTGTACCGGGTACGCAGCCGTACGCTCGCGTCGAGTACGTCACAGTCCCCGGACCGTGCTCCCGCCGGCCCGTCCGCTCCCGCCGCCCCCCAGGGCGGCGCCCGCGGCGGCTACGGCTACCCCCCGGCGGGCGCTCCGCCCATGCCGGCCGCCCCGCCGCCCGGGCCGAACCGGCCGGGACCCGCTCCCACCGCCGGCCGCCCGGCACCCGGCCCCGGCCCGATGCCGGGCGTCCAGGTGCGCCGCTGGATCGAGATCAACGGCACCCGCCACCAGATCTCCCGCCCGACGCTCGTGCTGGGCCGCAGCACCGAGGCCGACGTGCGGATCGACGACCCCGGCGTATCCCGCCGCCACTGCGAGATCCGGACCGGAACGCCCTCGACGATCCAGGATCTCGGGTCCACCAACGGCATCGTGGTAGACGGGCAGCACACCACCCGCGCTACGCTCCGCGACGGCTCGCGGATCGTCGTGGGCAGCACCACCATCGTTTACCGGCAAGCCGAAGGGTGAAGCGGGGGCAATGTCAGAGCTGACCCTTACGGTCATGCGGCTGGGTTTCCTGGCCGTTCTGTGGCTGTTCGTCATCGTGGCCGTCCAGGTCATTCGCAGCGACCTGTTCGGTACGCGCGTCACGCAACGCGGCTCCCGCCGCGGCGCCGACGCGCGGCCGCAGCAGGCCGCCCGCCAGCCGGCCGCGCCGCCGCAGCAGCGCCAGCAGGCCGCCAGGCAGCGCCGCGGGGCGCCCACCAAGCTGGTCGTGTCCGAGGGCAGCCTCACCGGCACCACGGTCGCCCTCCAGGGCCAGACGATCACCCTGGGCCGCGCACACGATTCGACGATCGTGCTGGACGACGACTACGCGTCCAGCCGGCATGCCAGGATCTACCCGGACCGTGACGGCCAGTGGATCGTCGAGGACCTCGGGTCCACCAACGGCACCTATCTCGACCGGGCCCGGCTCACCACGCCGACGCCGATTCCGCTGGGCGCGCCGATCCGCATCGGCAAGACCGTCATCGAGCTGCGGAAGTAGTACGACAATGAGCGAGCGGAGCGAGCGAGCCACGGTGGTCCCCACAGCGGACCCCACAGCGGTCCCGGCCGCGGACCTGGACAGGCGGCTCCCGACCGGAGGGTGGGCAGTGTGGCTCGAGACCGGCTGTACCCCGAGGCAGCGTCGACAGGGCAGGTGCGCATGAGTCTGTCCCTGCGCTTCGCCGCCGGATCGCACAAGGGCATGATCCGGGAGGGCAACGAGGACTCCGGCTACGCCGGTCCCCGCCTTCTCGCGATCGCCGACGGCATGGGCGGCCAGGCCGCCGGTGAGGTCGCCTCCTCCGAGGTGATCTCCACCCTCGTCCAGCTCGACGACGACGTGCCCGGCTCCGACATCCTCACCTCGCTCGGCACGGCCGTGCAGCGGGCGAACGACCAGCTGCGCGCCATGGTCGAGGAGGACCCCCAGCTCGAAGGCATGGGGACCACCCTCACCGCGCTGCTGTGGACCGGTCAGCGCCTCGGACTCGTACACGTCGGCGACTCCCGCGCGTACCTGCTCCGTGACGGCGTACTGACCCAGATCACCCAGGACCACACCTGGGTGCAGCGCCTGGTCGACGAGGGCCGGATCACGGAGGAAGAGGCCACGACCCACCCGCAGCGCTCCCTGCTGATGCGCGCGCTGGGCAGCGGCGACCACGTCGAGCCCGATCTCTCCATCCGCGAGGTGCGGGCCGGCGACCGCTATCTGATCTGCTCCGACGGACTGTCCGGCGTCGTCTCGCACCAGACGATGGAGGACACCCTCGCCAGCTACCAGGGCCCCCAGGAGACCGTGCAGGAGCTGATCCAGCTCGCCCTGCGCGGCGGCGGCCCGGACAACATCACGGTGATCATCGCGGACGTCCTCGACGTCGACGGCGGCGACACCCTCGCGGGACAGCTCAACGACACCCCCGTGATCGTCGGCGCCGTCGCCGAGAACCAGATCCAGCCGAACGACGGCGGGGCCATGCAGACCCCCGCGGGACGCGCCTCCGGCCTCGGCCGCCCCGTCCCGCCGCCCCCGGGCGCCGGCTTCGGCCCGCCCGGCAGCGGCGACGACGTCGGCTACGGCGGGATGCCCCCCCAGGGCACCTTCGGGGCCTACACGGACGAGGACTTCATCAAGCCGCGCCCCCGCCGCAAGTGGCTGAAGCGCTCGCTCTTCATCGCCCTCGCGCTCGGAGTCGTCGGCGGCGGACTGTACGGATCCTGGCGCTGGACGCAGACGCAGTACTACGTCGGCGCCAACGAGGACCACGTCGCGCTCTACCGGGGCCTCAGCCAGGACCTGGGCTGGGTCTCGCTCTCGAAGGTCGAGAAGGACCACCCCGAGATCGAACTCAAGTACCTGCCGCCCAACCAGCGCAAGAACGTCGAGCAGACGATCACCGAGGGCAGCCTCACAGACGCGCGCGCCAAGATCGAGCAGCTCGCCACCCAGGCCTCCGCCTGCAAGAAGGAAGAGCAGCGCCGCACCGCCGACCGCGCGGCAGGCGCATCGATCGGTGAGGGCGAGGCCGGTGGCACCACCGGCGCCAACCCCTCGACCCAGTCCGCCAAGACCAAGCCGACCGCAGCAACTCCCACTCCGGGCCCCACCCTCTCGGAAGAGGAGCAGAAGCTGGCCTCGAACTGCGGCAAGCAGTAAGCGGCATAGCCGTAAACCCGTAGGGGGCCTTTCTCCACCATGAGCGTTGTCACCAACACGACCACCATCGGCGCGATCGAAGCACCGAGCCGACGGAACACCGAGCTCGTCCTGCTCGCGTTCGCCGTCGCGATCCCGGTTTTCGCGTACCTCAACGTCGGCCTCGCGCTCGACGGCGAGGTGCCCCCCGGCATGCTCGGCTACGGTCTCGGTCTCGGCGCGATGGCGACCGTCGCCCATGTCGTGGTGCGGAAGTTCGCGAAGTACGCCGACCCGCTCCTGCTGCCGCTGGCGACCCTGCTCAACGGGCTCGGCCTGGTGCTGATCTGGCGCCTCGACCAGTCACCGAGGCTGCTGGCGCGAAACGATTTCGCACCCCAGGCCACCAACCAGCTGATGTACTCGGCACTCGGCATCGCGCTGTTCGTCGCCGTACTGCTCGTCCTCAAGGACCACCGCGTCCTGCAGCGCTTCACGTACATCTCGATGGTGGCCTCGCTGGTACTGCTCATCCTGCCGATCGTCCCCGGCCTCGGCGCGGACGTCTTCGGCGCCAAGATCTGGATCCGCGTCGGCGGCTTCTCCATCCAGCCCGGCGAGTTCGCGAAGATCGTCATCGCGGTCTTCTTCTCCGGCTACCTGATGGTCAAGCGCGACGCGCTCGCCCTCGCGAGCCGCCGCTTCATGGGCCTCTACCTGCCGCGCGGCCGCGACCTCGGCCCGATCCTCACGATCTGGGCGATGAGCCTGCTCATCCTGGTCTTCGAGAACGACCTCGGCACCTCGCTGCTCTTCTTCGGCATGTTCGTGATCATGCTGTACGTCGCCACCGAGCGGACCAGCTGGATCGTCATCGGCCTGCTGATGTCCGTCGGCGGCGCGGTCGCGGTCGCCTCCTTCGCCGGCCACGTCCAGGCCCGTGTCGCCGCCTGGCAGGACCCCTTCGGGACCTGTTACGAGGAGGGGTCGGCCGCCTGCCAGCAGATGGCGCAGGTGCTGATGTCGTTCGGCTCCGGCGGCACCCTCGGCACCGGTCTCGGCCAGGGCAACTCCGACCTCATCCAGTTCGCCGCCAACTCCGACTTCATCTTCGCCACCGTCGGCGAGGAGCTCGGCCTCGCCGGAGTGATGGCGTTCCTGCTGCTGTACGGCCTGATCATCGAGCGCGGCGTCCGCACGGCCCTCGCCGCCCGCGACCCCTTCGGCAAGCTCTTCGCGATCGGCCTCTCCGGCGCCTTCGCCCTCCAGGTCTTCGTCGTCGCCGGCGGTGTGATGGGGCTCATCCCGCTCACCGGTATGACCATGGCGTTCCTCGCGGCCGGTGGATCATCCGTGATCGCGAACTGGGCCCTGATCGGCATCCTGATCCGGATCAGCGACACCGCCCGCCGGCCCGCGCCCGCCCCCGCCCCGAACCCCGACGCCGAAATGACCCAGGTGGTCCGACCGTGAACAAGCCCCTGCGCCGGATCGCGATCTTCTGCGGCCTGCTGGTCCTCGCCCTGATGATCCGGGACAACTGGCTCCAGTACGTCCGCGCCGACGAGCTGAACTCCCACAAGTACAACCGCCGCGTCCAGATCGAGCGCTACGCCTACGAGCGCGGCGACATCATCGTCGACGGCAAGGCCGTCACCGGCTCGGTCGAGACGAAGGTCGGCGACTTCAAGTACAAGCGCACCTACGTCAACGGCCCCATGTGGGCCCCCGTCACCGGGTTCGCCTCGCAGGCCTTCGACGCCAACCAGATCGAGAAGCTCGAGGACGGCATCCTCAGCGGCAACGACGACCGGCTCTTCTTCGACCGCACCGTGGGCATGTTCACGGGTGACAAGAAGACCGGCGGCGACGTCGTCACCACCCTCAACGGAGCCGCCCAGAAGGCCGCCTTCGAGGGCCTCGGCGACAAGAAGGGCGCGGTCGCGGCGATCGACCCGCGGACCGGCAAGATCCTGGCGCTCGCGTCGACGCCGTCGTACGACCCCTCGGTCTTCGCCGGCAACTCGACGAAGGACTCCGACAACCGCCAGAAGCTGCTGAACGACAAAGACAAGCCGATGGTGAACCGCGCCCTGCGCGAGACCTACCCGCCCGGCTCCACGTTCAAGGTCGTCACCGCCGCCGCCGCGCTGGAGCACGGCGTGGTCACGGACATCAACGCCCCGACGGACACCCCCGACCCGTACTTCATCCCGCTGTCGCGCACCGAGATGATCAACCAGCACGGCGGCTGCGAGAAGGCGAGCCTGAACAAGGCCCTGGAAGTCTCCTGCAACTCCGTCTTCGCCAACCTCGCCGACAAGGTCTCCCGGGACAAGATGGTGGAGACGGCGGAGAAGTTCGGCTTCAACAACCCGGAGATCGACACACCGGTCCGCGCCTCCGCCTCCGTCTACGACCGGAACATGGACAGGGGCGGCAACGCCCAGTCGGCCATCGGCCAGTTCAACACCGCCGCCACGCCGCTCCAGATGGCCATGGTGACCGCCGCGATCGCCAACGACGGCAAGATGATGAAGCCGTACATGGTCGACCAGCTCCAGACGCCCGACCTGGACATCATCGAGAAGACCGAGCCCGAGGAGATGAGCCGTCCGCTCTCCCCGCAGAACGCGCAGCTTCTCCAGCAGATGATGGAGAACGTCGTCAACAGCGGCACGGGCAAGAAGGCGGCGATCGACGGCGTGACGGTCGGCGGCAAGACCGGCACCGCCCAGCACGGCGTCGCGAACAAGAAGCGCCCGTACGCCTGGTTCATCTCGTACGCCAAGACCGACCACGGCTCCCCGGTCGCCGTCGCCGTCGTGGTCGAGGACGCCGGCGGCGTCTCCCGCGACGACATCAGCGGTGGCGGGCTCGCCGCCCCCATCGCCCGCGATGTGATGAAGGCGGTACTCGAGAGCAGGGAGTGACGCCGGTCACTGGCCTGGCTCCGTCCCGCCCCTTTACCGCACAATGCGATACCGGTCGGATATCAGGTCCCGGCCATGGGCGGATGCGGTGCTGCCTGCCCGGTAGCGTATGCGCGAACAGCACACCGCCGGACCACACACACGGGTGCGGTCGGGACTGACGGAGAGGGCTGGAACAGTTATGGAAGAGCCGCGTCGCCTCGGCGGCCGGTACGAGCTGGGCTCGGTGCTCGGCCGTGGTGGCATGGCCGAGGTCTACCTCGCCCACGACACCCGGCTCGGCCGCACCGTCGCCGTGAAGACGCTGCGGGCCGATCTCGCCCGTGACCCGTCCTTCCAGGCCCGGTTCCGCCGTGAGGCCCAGTCGGCCGCCTCGCTGAATCATCCCGCCATCGTCGCGGTCTACGACACGGGCGAGGACTACGTAGAGGGCGTCTCCATCCCGTACATCGTGATGGAGTACGTCGACGGTTCCACGCTCAGAGAGCTGCTGCACTCCGGGCGCAAGCTGCTGCCCGAGCGCACGCTGGAGATGACCGTCGGCATCCTCCAGGCGCTGGAGTACTCGCACCGCGCCGGCATCGTCCACCGCGACATCAAGCCGGCGAACGTCATGCTGACGCGTACCGGTCAGGTCAAGGTCATGGACTTCGGCATCGCCCGCGCCATGGGCGACTCCGGCATGACCATGACCCAGACGGCGGCCGTGATCGGCACCGCCCAGTACCTCTCCCCGGAGCAGGCCAAGGGCGAGCAGGTCGACGCGCGCTCCGACCTCTACTCCACCGGCTGCCTGCTCTACGAGCTGCTCACCGTCCGCCCGCCGTTCATCGGGGACTCCCCGGTGGCGGTCGCGTACCAGCACGTACGGGAAGAGCCTCAGCCGCCCAGCAACTTCGACGCCGAGATCACGCCCGAAATGGACGCGATCGTGCTGAAGGCGCTGGTCAAGGACCCCGACTACCGCTACCAGTCCGCCGACGAGATGCGCGCCGACATCGAGGCCTGCCTCGACGGCCAGCCGGTCGCGGCGACGGCGGCGATGGGCGCGGTCGGCTACGGCGGCGGCTACGGCGCCCCGCACGGCCACGGCGACGACCAGCCGACGACCGCCCTGCGCCAGGCCGACCCGGCCGGCCAGACGTCGATGCTGCCCCCCATCAACCCGGACGACGGCGGATACGGCTATGACGACCGCCCGAACCGCCGCCGCGAGAAGAAGTCGAACACGTCGACGATCCTGCTGGTGCTCGCGGGCATCCTGGTGCTCGTCGGCGCGATCCTCATCGGCAAGGCGGTCTTCGGCGAGGACGGCGCGGGCAGCGGCAGGGTCGATGTGCCGCAGCTCGTCGGACAGCCCTTCAAGGAAGCCGAGCGGCTCGGCGTCAACGCCGGCGTCAAGGTCGTCCAGTCCGGCACACAGCGCTGCGACCAGCCCAAGGACAGCGTCTGCAGCCAGACCCCGGCCAACGGCAAGATGAACCAGGGCGAGACGGTCAGCGTCGTCGTCTCGGAGGGCGCGCCGCTCGTCGAGGTACCGGACGTGACCGAGGTGTCCGAGGAGAGCGCCAAGAAGCGGCTGGAGGACAAGGGCTTCAAGGTCGACGTCAAGTACGAGGAGTCCGACCAGGAATCCGGCACGGTCATCAAGCAGGACCCTGAGGGCGGGTCGCAGGCCGAGAAGAAGGCCATGGTCACCATCACGGTCTCGAAGAAGGCCCAGGCCACCGTTCCTCCGGTGGTGGGCCAGCAGTACGCCGCCGCCGAGGCCCAGCTGAAGGCTCTCGGATTCGAGGTCGCCAAGATCGACGTGGACAGCGACAAGCCCGCCGGCGAGGTCCTCGAGCAGGATCCGGCCGCCAACGAGAAGACCGACCAGAAGTCCACGGTGACCCTGAAGGTCTCCAAGGGCCCGGCGCAGGCACCGCAGATCGCGATGCCTGACGCGACCAACCGCACGCTGAACCAGGCCAGGGCGGAGCTGGAAGCGGCCGGGTTCAAGAACATCCAGATCCAGGGCTCCCAGGACGGCAACGCCCAGGTCGTCCTCCAGAACCCGCAGCCCGGCACCATGGTCGACCCGGCCACCACCCCCGTCACCCTGACGGTCATCGGCGGAGGCGGGAACCAGGGCGGAGACCAAGGCGGCAACGACGGCGGAGGCTTCATCGGCGGCCGCCGCGACTAGCCCCGGCCTCCGGACGTAAGAGCAGCCAGTAGAAGCCCCGGCGCCCTCTCAGGGCGCCGGGGCTTCTCGCTACCCACTCCGGGCACCACAAGTGCGCACATAGCAGCGAAGACCGATCGTGTCTTCATATGTCCCGACTCGTTGAGCGGGTGAGGTGGGGTGGAGAGTTCAGGCCCCGTCTCGACACCGCATGCACGACGGACGAGCCGAGAGGACATGAGCGTGATCAACGAAGCGGTACTGCTGGAGTCGAGGTCGCTGCGCGAGGGCGTGGTGGAACGCACGGAGGTGCTGGACAAGGTCAAGGCGTTGTCGCTGCTGCCGGACGGCATGCACGTGACGACGGCGATGGTGGCCGCCTACTTCGATGTCGCGGTGGAGGCGATCCGACAGATCAAGTCCCGTCACCGCGAAGAGCTCGCAGCCAACGGTATGCGCACGCTGCAGGGCTCTGACCTGCGAGACTTTAAGCGTGACATCCTGTCACGCTATCCAGGGAGTTATCCACAGCCCCGCTCCAGCCTCACGCTCTACTCCCGTCGAGCCGTCCTCAACATCGCCATGCTCCTGCGTGACAGCGAGGTCGCCCGCCAGGTGCGTACGTACCTCCTCGACATGGAGTACTTCGCCCGCACCGCACCCGTGGACAACTCTGTCCACAGCCCCAGCGACGCGCTCGACGATCGCATCGATCAGCGCATCACCCACATCCTCGGCAAGACCGTCGTCCCCATGTTCAACGCCCTCATCGAGGCCTCCGGCGAACAGCGCCGTGACCTGATCTCCCTCCGCGAAGACGTCCGGCGCATCGAGCGCAAGCTCGTCCGGCACGACGTACGGCTGTTGCGGCTGGAGCGCGCTCAGGAGCAGCGCGGCCTCGCCGGGGTCATGGCGTCCATCGACGCGATGAACTGGCGGGAGTTCGAGCAGCACGTGGCTCAGCTGCTGCGCCGCGACGGCTGCACCGATGTCGAGGTGCAGGGCGGCAGCGGCGACCGAGGTGCCGACGTCACGGGACGGGCGGCCGACGGGCGCCTGATCGTCGTCCAGTGCAAGAACTTCGCCCCGTACCGGTCCGTCTGGAGCGGCGAGATGCAGAAGTTCGTCGGCACGAAGACCCTCCACGGTGCCGACGTGGCGCTGTACGTGGCGACCTGCCCGTTCTCCCGCGAGGCGCTCGACATCGCCGTCCAGGGCGGTGTCACCGCAGTCCACCGCGGCCTGCTCGAAGCCTGGAGCGCCGGGGCCACCCTGCAAGTGCTGCGATAGCCCCCTGGGAGCAGAAGGCCCGAAGTCGCAAATCGACGTTGCGGCTTCGGGCCTCGGCCATTCTAAGACCACAGGCCCCCTGCAAGGGGGCCAGTCACGGTCAGCGCAGCTCCGCCGGCTTCGTCCGCTCCGCGTCCACCTTCTCCGTACGCTCCAGCTCACCCCACACGATGTACCGGTAGTCGGACGTCAGGATGGGCGTGCAGGTCGTCAGCGTGATGTACCGGCCCGGCTTCGCCTTCCCGGACTCCTTCGGGACCGGCTTCAGCACGTCCACGTTGAACTTCGACGTCTCCTTGAGGTCCTTGAAGACCTTGTAGACGTACCAGGTGTCCTTCGTCTCGAAGACGATCGCGTCGCCCGTCTTCAGCTTGTGGATGTTGTGGAACTTGGCACCGTGCCCGTCACGGTGCGCCGCCAGCGAGAAGTTGCCCTGCTTGTCGGCCGGGAGGGCCGACTTGATCGGGTCGGTGTAGTAGCCCGCGACGCCGTTGTTGAGAGTCTTGGGGTCGGTGCCCTTCTTGACCAGGACCTCGCCGTCGCTCATCGCGGGTACGTGAAGGAAGCCGATGCCGTCCTTGGTGTCCAGGGCTCCGGGGCCCGCCGCGCCGCCCGCCCAGTGGTCGCGTACCCGGTCGCTGTCCTTGCTGGCCTCGCGGTCGGCGAGGACGTTCGTCCACCACAGCGAGTAGACGACGAAGAGACCCAGCACCAGCCCCGCGGTGATCAGCAGCTCGCCGAAAACACTGATGACGCCGGCGATCCGGCTGCGCACACGTGCCACTGCACCTGTCCCTGTTCTGAAGTGCGTTCCATCCGGTCAGCCGACAAGCGCGTCCGGTTTGCCCTTGCTGCGCGGGCGTTCGTCGACCATCTTGCCCCACACGATCATTCGATACGTACTGGTGAATTCGGGGGTACAGGTTGTCAGTGTGATGTACCGGCCCGGCTTGGTGAAGCCCGAGCCGGGCGGCACCGGGCCTATCACGCTGACATTGGACGGCGAGGTCTGCGGGAGGATGCTCGCCATCTCGTACGTGTAGTACGCGTCCTGCGTCTCGACGACGATCGGGTCGCCGCTCTGCAACTGGTTGATGTAGCGGAACGGTTCGCCATGGGTGTTGCGGTGGCCGGCGACCGCGAAGTTGCCCTGCTTGTCGGAGGGCATGGCGGTCTTGAGCGCGCCTTCGGCGTAGTGCCCGACCATGCCCCGGTCGAGGACCCGCTGCTTGTCGATGCCCTCGGCGATGGGGACGACGACGTCCAGCTTGGGGATGTGCATGATGGCGAAGCCCTGGCCCGGCTCGAAGGCGTCCGGCTTGCGGCCGTTCGCCCAGTCGCTCTGGATCTGCTTGGTCGCGTCATCGGTCTGGAAGCCGGCCCAGATGTTCGACCACCACATCTGGTACGTGACGAAGAGCAGCATCAGCACACCGACGGTGATGAAGAGCTCGCCGAAGACCCGGCTGGCGATGACCGCCGGACTGTCCTTCTGGGCACGGGCCGCCCGGCGGGCCTCGACGCGGGAGAGCGGGGCGGCGGGGGCGGCTCCCTCGGGCCTGGGGGGCGGTGCCGGCGCCGCTCGGCGCTTCCCTCGCCCCTTGGCCGCCTTCGCCGCACGGCGGCGCTCCGCGCGGCCGCCGGTGGGCCGCTCGGGCGCGGCGGCGGCTTCTGCGGCGGCGGCGGTGGCGGTCCGCAGCGCGACGGTCTCGTCGTCGCGTGCGGGCGGGGGATCGGTCGCGACGGGCTCAGCCACCGCTGCGGGCACCGGTTCGGCGATCAGCTCCGGCTCCGGCTGGGGCTGCTGCCCGTACCAGTCCCGCTGATACCCGTCAGGGTCGTCGACGGGGTACTGGCCGTAGCCGGCCCAGTCCTGCGGCTGCTCCGGCTGCGGTTGCTGCTCCGGCTGTGGCTCCGGAGCGGTCGAAGCCCGGAACCACGGCGATCCCCCCTCGCCGTTCACGCCAGGGCCTTGCCCACCACCGGCGCAAGCCCTGCCGAGCGGCTGATCGCCCCCGCGTCCCCGCACTGCTCCAGCCAGTTGGCGAGCATCAGATGACCGTGCTCGGTGAGAACCGACTCGGGATGGAACTGCACACCCTCGACGGCGAATTCACGGTGGCGCAGCCCCATGATGATGCCGTCCTCCGTACGCGCCGTGACCTCCAGCTCGTCCGGCACGGTCCCCGGCTCGGCGGCCAGCGAGTGGTAGCGGGTCGCGGTGAAGGGGGAGGGCAGCCCGGCGAAGACGCCCTTGCCCTCGTGCAGCACGAGGGAGGTCTTGCCGTGCAGCAGCTCGGGGGCGCGGTCGACGACGCCGCCGTACGCCACGGCCATCGACTGCATACCGAGGCAGACCCCGAAGACGGGCACACCGGTCGCCGCGCAGTGGCGGACCATCTCGATGCACACCCCCGCCTGCTCGGGCGCACCCGGCCCGGGCGAGAGCAGCACACCGTCGAAGCCGTCCTGCGCATGCGAGGTGGACACCTCGTCATTGCGCACGACTTCGCACTCGGCGCCCAGCTGGTACAGGTACTGGACGAGGTTGAAGACGAAGCTGTCGTAGTTGTCGACGACGAGAATGCGCGCGCTCACTAGTCGTTCACCGTCACATCGTTGAACGGAAGCAGCGGCTCCGCCCAGGGGAATACGTACTGGAACAGCACGAAGACGACTGCGAGGACCAGCACGAGCGAGATAGCCGCCCGCACCCATGCGTTGCCCGGCAGATGACGCCAGATCCAGCCGTACATGCTGTCCCTTCCGTTCGTTACTGGACCAGACTAAAGGTCGCGGGAGGCGTGTGGGTCAGCTGTGGATAACCTGCGGCTTGCCGTCCGTCACAGGCTGAGTGGCATCCAGGTGCGCCCAGACGATCAGCCGGTGGCTGCTGCCCCACTCGGGATCACAGGTGGTGAGCGTCAGATAGCGGCCCGGCCCGTCAAAGCCGGACTTGCGCGGCACGGGGTCGATGACGGCGATATCGCTGGGGACGGTCCGGTACGGCTCCCGCTCGATGCGGTACGTGTACCAGGTCGTCCCGTCGTTGAGCACCACCGCGTCCCCCGGCCGGAGCTTCGGGAAGTCCTTGAACGGATCCCCGTACGTCCGCCGGTGGCCGGCCACCGAGAAGTTCCCGGTCTCACCGAGCCGGGCGGTGCCCGCGTAGTGCCCGAGGCCCTTCTTCAGCGTCCCGGCGGCCGTGCCCTCCAGCACCGGCCAGTCCCAGCTCGCGCCGAAGCGGGGGATGTACATGACGGCGAACGGTTTCCCGGCGGCGTACGCCTTGGTGGGCGGGGGAGGCGCCGCCGGGGACTGCGGTGATTGCGGGGGCTTCGCAGGTTGCGGGGACTGGAGCGGCAGCCGGGTCCATTCGTCCTGGAGCGATTCGATCTGCCCCTGCGACGCGTCCGCGGCCTTCACCCCGGTCCAGAACACCACGTACACGACGAACAGCACGATGACCGTGCCGACCGTGACGCAGGCTTCGCTGAAGGTCCTGACGATCAGTCGCACCGACACCGGCCGACCCCTCCCCGGGAGCTAACTCACAGGCTTCGCGTAGTGGAGATCCACTGTGCCCGAGTAGCCGGGGAGAGTCATCGCCTCGTGCTCGTCGACTTTCCAGCCGAGCCCGTACGCCGTCACGTACAGCTGGTAGTTCTGGATCGCCGGGGAGGCGGTCAGCGCGCGCTTGAGCTTTCCCGGGTCGCCGACCGCGGTGACCTTGTAGGGGGGCGAGTAGACGCGTCCCTGGAGGATCAGGGTGTTGCCGACGCAGCGCACGGCGCTGGTGGAGATCAGCCGCTGGTCCATGACCTGGATGCCCTCGGCGCCGCCCTGCCAGAGCGCGTTGACCACGGCCTGGAGGTCCTGCTGGTGGATGACCAGGTCGTTGGCCTGCGGCTCGGGGTAGCCGGGGGCTGCCTGGGCGTTCGGGGGAGCGTCGTTGAGGGTGACGGTGACGGCCCGGCCGCTGAGCTTCTTGGTTCCCGCGGCCTCTTCAAGAGCCCTGAGCTTGTCGTCCTCGGCCTTGGTGGAGCCGTCGTCGCGGCGGGCGAGAGCGTCCACGTCGCCCCGTACGGCCGCCGTGGACTCGTCCAGTTCGGCGTTCCTCTTGCTGCGCTGCTGGATCAGGTCGGAGAGTTTGAGCAGTGAGTCGTCGGTGCGGAGGTTGGTGCCCTTGGCCGTGTTGAAGCTGGTGACGAAGATCAGTCCGGCGAGGGCGAAAACGGCAGCGGTCAGCAGCCGGACGGGCCGCCATGTGGTGCGGCGGACCGGCCCTTGGGGGGTGTCGGCGGAATTGCTCAACGTACCCTTACTCCTACGGTGCCGCGGAAGCACTACGCTAACGGACGCCCGGGGGAGGCCGTGGTCCCCCCTCGCTCCCACCCCGGCGCCTGCCACTGTTTCCCTGCGCGGTCACGCAGCGCATCGACAGGAGAGTCCCTCGTGCCGAAGTCACGTATCCGCAAGAAGGCCGACTTCACGCCGCCGCCGGCCGCGAAGCAGGCGACCGCCATCAAGCTGACGAATCGCAGCTGGGTCGCTCCGGTGATGCTGGCGCTGTTCCTGATCGGGCTGGCCTGGATCGTCGTCTTCTATGTCACCGACGGCACCCTGCCCATCAAGTCCTTCGGCAACTGGAACATCGTGGTCGGCTTCGGCTTCATCGCCGGCGGCTTCGCCGTATCCACCCAGTGGAAGTAACCAGCACGAAGAAAGTTATCCACAGGTCTGTCCACAGCGGTGGGAAAAGGTCTGACGATCTGTGGATAACGAATGGAGTGTTGACGCCGGTGTGACTGCGACGGCCGCTCCGACGCTCATACCGGCGACACCCTTCACCACCGCTCGCCCCTTGTCCCTACTGGGAAAACCCAGATCGGCGACAAGGGGCACAGCCGTTCCCCACGAAATGCACAAGATCCGCCACACGCTGTGGACAACTATGGGGATAGCTCACGCTCAGGTGAGCGCCTGAGTCCTCAGAACGACCGTCACGACCACCGCGAGCAGCACCAGCGCACAGGTCCCGAACTGCACCAGAGCCCGCCGCTCACGCGGCGCGTGCACCATGCCGAAGGCGATGACGGTACCGGCGACGAGGCCTCCGATGTGGGCCTGCCAGGAGATCCCGCTCCAGAAGAACGTGAAGACCAGGTTCAGCGCGAGGAGTGCGATCACCGGGCGCATGTCGTAGTTGAGCCGGCGCATCAGTACGGCCGTGGCGCCGAGGAGGCCGAAGACCGCGCCGGAGGCGCCCAGCGTCCCGTCCTGCGGATCGGCGAGCAGATAGGCGCACGCACTGCCGGCCAGGCCCGACAGCAGATAGAGCGTGACGTAGCGCAACCGCCCGAGCGCCGCCTCCAGCGGGCCGCCGAGCCACCACAGGCCCAGCATGTTGAAGGCGATGTGCCAGATCTCCTGGTGCAGGAAGACCGACGTCAGAAGCCGGTACCACTGTCCCTCGGCGACGCCGTCGTACACGAACTGCGGCGGCGCGGGCCACGCCCCGACCAGGATCAGCTCGCTGACCAGCCGGGTCCCGTCGGCGAGGACCGCGAGGAACACCGCGAGGTTCAGACCGATGAGGATCTTGGTGACCAGGCGCGGGTCGCCGGCCGCGACCGCACCGCCCGCGATCGTGCGGGGAGCGCTCGCCGAGGGCGCGTGCCCCGTGCCTGAGCCGCTGCGGACGCAATCGGGGCACTGGAAGCCGACCGAGGCGCTGACCATGCAGTCATGGCAGATCGGCCTCTCGCAGCGGGTGCAGCTGATGCCGGTCTCCCGGCCGGGGTGCCGGTAGCAGCTCGGCAGCCCGTTCGCCGCCTGGGGCTGGTCCGGGCTTCCTGGCGCCTGATCCATGAGGTCCCCTCGTCTCCCGCACCGTCTTCTACGTCTACAACGAACCGCCCCGCTCGTCTTACGGACGAGCGGGGCGAAATGGTTCCCACACCGGACGTAGGTCACCCGGCAGCGGGTGGACCGGGATCAGGCGTCGCGGGTCTCGATCACGACGGACTCGATCACCACGTCGTTCAGGGGACGGTCGGTGCGCGGGTTGGTCTGCGTACCGGCGATCGCGTCCACGACCTTCTTGCTGGCCTCGTTCGTGACCTCACCGAAGATGGTGTGCTTGCGGGTCAGCCAGGCGGTCGGCGACACGGTGATGAAGAACTGCGAACCGTTGGTGCCCGGGCCCGCGTTGGCCATGGCCAGCAGGTACGGCTTGTCGAACGCGAGGTCGGGGTGGAACTCGTCCGCGAACTCGTAGCCCGGGCCGCCGGTTCCGTTGCCCAGCGGGTCGCCGCCCTGGATCATGAAGCCGCTGATCACGCGGTGGAAGACCGTTCCGTCGTACAGCCTGTCCGTGGACTTCTTGCCGGTCTCCGGGTGCGTCCACTCGCGCTCGCCCGTGGCGAGCTCGGTGAAGTTCTTGACCGTCTTCGGCGCGTGGTTCGGCAGAAGCCGGATCTCGATGTCGCCGTGGTTGGTCTTCAGGGTGGCGTAAAGCTGCTCGGCCACGATCTGCCTTCCGTAAGTCTTCCTCTGACGTCTACCGATCCTCGCACGGAAGTGCGCTCGGTGAGCAAAGGGTGACCCGGATGCCCGTAGCGCATGCCGAGGCAGGGCTCAGCGGGCATGATTTCGAAAAGGGTGGAAAGGCGCACTGTGCCTTGCCTGGGGCGACAACCGCCCAGACCCCCGCGAACGCCACCGAGGAGGAGGACCCCGTGACCCGCATGGACAGCGTGCGCGCCGCGACCGGTACGGCGAAGGAAAGCGTGCTGCACGCCGCGGAAGTGGTGGCGCCCTACGCCGGCACGGCGAAGGACCACGCCGCGCTCTACGCCCACGAGGCACGTGTGCGCCTCGCGCCCAAGGTGTCCCGGGCCGCTCGTCGGGCCCGCCATCAGGCGCGGATGCAGTACGCCGCGCATGTCGCACCGCATGTGCCGCCGAAGCTCGACGACGCGGCTCACCGGGCCGCCGTCACGACCCGCAATGCCGCACGTCAGGCGGCGGACTACACGGTGCCGCGGATCGAGCACGCGATCGCGGTGGCTCAGCCCGTGGGGGCGGAGGCCGCGGCCCGATCCGGTGCCGCCCTGGCCGCGCTGCGCGGTCAGGTTTCGGCGAAGGAGGTCCAGAAGCTGGTCAAGAAGCATGAGCGACGGTGCAAGTCCGGCCGGATCTTCAAGGGCGCGGCCGTTCTCGGTGTGCTGGCCATCGGGCTCTTCGTCGTGTGGAAGTGGTGGGACAAGCAGGCAAACCCGGACTGGCTGGTCGAGCCGCCGGCTCCCACTGAGGTCTCAGACCGCGGGGGGCCGATGTCGTCGGTGGGCGGAAACGGGCAGGCGGGGCTGGACCCTGAGGTTCAGGCGAAGCAGACGGAGGCCGAGGCCGGGGGTGCGGACCGCGACGACCGTCGCTGAGCGTCGCGTGCGGTCGTACGGAGACGGCCGACGCGGCATCGGCGGACGGGGCGTGCGCGTGCGGTGAGGCGGCTGGGGCCGACGTGGTTCGGGCTGCTGGGCCCGGAGCGGCCGGGGCTGACGCGGCTTGGGTCTACGTGGCTTGGGCTGCTGACGCGGCTGGGGCCGACGTGGCTCGGGCTGCTGACGCGGCCGGGGGTGACGCGGTCTCGGCGGACACGGCGTGCGCTGACGTGATGTGCGCTGACGCAGCGTCGGTCGACACAGCATCGGTCGACACAGCATCGGTCGATACAGCGTCGGTCGATACAGCGTCGGTCGACGCAGCTTCGGCAGGCACGGCATCGGCAGACGCGGCTTCGGCGCTCGGTGCAGCTGAGGCGGCCGTTGCTGCGGGCGCCGGGAGGGCTGATGTCCACCCGGCGCCTCAGGCCGATGCCGGGGTGAGCACCGCGCTGGCGATCGGCGAGGAGGCGTGCGAGGCGTCGGACAGACCGGGCTGTGCGACCAGCCTGCGGACGGCCGGTGAGGCGCCATGGGCCTCGGCAGTGATGCGCTGCTTGATCGTCGGCGGCAGCGACAGGCCCCTCAATTCCCGTTCTTGGACCACCGCCTGCCGTTGTGCGAACGCGGCGGCCACCGAAGGGGATGCCGTCCGCTCCAGCGAGGAGGAACTCTCCGGCTGCTGGGCGGCTGGCTGCGAAGCCGCCGTGGCGGAGTTCGCGAACCCCAGCGGGGCGAGCAGTGCGATCAGCAGGGAAATGAAGGCGGTCCACAACTTCTTGACCTTGACGGCGGCCATGGCCCCTCGCTTTCGGGTCTCGTTCCCGGGCTGGTTCCCGGGCTTTTCCGGGTCTCATCGGGTTGGGCGTTTTACATACCTTCCTCATGATGAGTACGCATCTCGGGAATCGGGGGACCTGCGCCACGGGTCGACAGATCTTCGGATGAACACCACCCGTCCGGCCCACCCGAAGTCGCCACGACGCCTGTCGCCTGTTACGCGGATGCCGGCGCCGACGGGTGTTTCGGCCCCGCCGGCCCTGACGGCTCCGTCGGCCCCTGCGGCCCCTGCGGCCCCTGCGGCCCCTGCGACTTCGACGTACGGACTTCGGCCTGCGGGAACGTCTTCCGGCGGACCAGGGCGAGCCCGAAAAGCACCGCCACAAGCCCGCAGGCGCAGCTCAGCGCGAAGGCGAGCCGGTATCCGGAGTGCTCGGCGAGAAGTCCGGCGACCAGGGCCGCGACGCCCTGGCCGGCGATCAGTCCGCTGCCGAGCAGCGCCATCGCCTCCCCCATACGCGCGAGCGGCGCGACCCGCTCGGCGAGGCTGAAGACCGCGATGAGGTGCGGAGCCACGGCTAGGCCGATCGTGGCGACAGCCGCGCCCGCGCCCGTATAGCTGTCGGCCGTGAGCAGCAGGAGCAGCAGGATCGCCTGGGACACGATCGCCAGCCGGAGCCTGACGGTCAGGTCCCGCGCGCCGGGCCTCAGAGTGATGGCCACACCCGCGAGCGCGCTCGTCACCGCCATGGCACCCCAGACGAAGCCCGCGATTCCGGGGTCACCCAGATGCCCGGCCAGGGAGCTGACGCCCGCGTTGGCGGCGCCCAGGATCATGCCCTGGAGCAGGATCATGCCGAAGAGCACGCCCAGCCCCGGGGTCAGCAGCCGCACGGCCCCCTCGCCGGACGGCGCACCAGACGGCGCAGTGGACCTCTTGGCGCCCGTGCCCCGGGGCGCGGTGGGGTGGATCGCGAACAGCACGCCGAAGACGGCGATGAGCGCCCCCGCCAGCGCCATCCCGGCCACCGGGTGGAACAGGACGACCGACGCCCCCGCGAGCGCGGGACCGGCCATGAAGCTGATCTCGTCGACGGTGGTGTCGAACGACAGCGCACGCCCCTTCAGACCTCCCTCGCTGTCGTCCCCGCCGCCGGTCAGGGCGATCCAGCGGGTCCGGGACAGCGGGCCGATCTGCGGAACGGTCAGGCCCACCGCAGCGCCGAGCGCTACCTCGACGGCCATCGGCACACCGCTCAGCACCGCGACCACCAGTGCGGCGATCGCGGTGGCATTGGCGACGGAGGCCGTCAGGATCACCGGCCGGTGCCCCAGCCGGTCCGCGAGGCGACCCAGCGGCGGACCGCTCACCGCCTGGCCCGTCCACAGCGCCCCGGCCGCGACGCCCGCCCGTCCGATGCCTCCGAGCTCCGTCAGCATCAGCAGCGTGCCGGTGGGACAGATCGCGGCCGGCAGCCGCGCCAGAAAGGAGATCACGGGCAGGCCGGGACCGGCCAGGGAGAACAGAGCGCGGAAACCCGCGGGCGCGGACACAAGAACTCCCAACTGCACCGCACCGCGGTGGAGATGAATACCGGTCGAACGTCGACGCTAACCGCCATGCCCGGCCCCCGAGGCCCGCCCCGTCACGGCGTCTCACCCCCTGGACAAGCTGGGACGATCCTCCGGCCGGGCCCCCCGGATCGCGTCCGTCTTTCGGCGCGTCAGCCCCTGGATCTCGCGACCGTGCCCGAAATTTTGAATCGATCGCTTCAAAACGTGTTACGGTCCGAGCCCGGAACGATCCGAAGGAACAGAAGGAGCAGGCATGACATCGCCCGCCACCCCGCCTCTCGCCCGCATCCGCGTCACGGCGGACCCCGACTGGTACGAGCAGGCCGGAATCTCTCTCGGCATCCGTGCGGGCGGACTGGTCTTCACCTCGGGACAGGCCCCGATCGACGCGAACGGAGTCACCGTCGGACCCGGAGACTTCGAGGCCCAGGCCCGGCAGGCCCTGGCCAATGTGTCCACCGTCCTCGCCAACGCCGGCTCCGGCCTCGACCAGGCGGTGAAGCTCACCGTCTTCGTCACGGACATCGCCCACCAGAACACCTTCGCGGCCCTGCGCGCGAAGCACTACGCCCCGCCCTTCCCCGCAGAGACCTTCGTCCAGGTCGCCGCGCTCGCCGACCCCGACTGGATGATCGAGATCGAAGCGGTCGGCATCGCGGCCTGAACGCCAGAACACCTGAACGCCTGGACACCTGGACACCTGGACACCTGGACACCTGGACACCTGGAGGCTGTGGGCCGGACGGGCAAAGGTCCACCCACAGCCAGATTCTGTAGACACGTTCCAAAACCCTTAGGGTGGGAACATGGCCAGGCCCCGAGAGTTCGACGAGCACCACGTCATCAGCGCGGCCATGGAGACGTTCTGGCGACGCGGTTACGAAGGCACATCGACCCGCGACCTCTGCGACAGCACGGGCCTCGGGCCTTCCAGCCTCTACAACGCCTTCGGCGGCAAGCGACCGCTCTACCTGCGCGCCCTCAACCAGTACTACGAGACCAGCACCGCCGAGCAGGTCGCACTGCTCCAGCGCCCCGGCCCCGTCAAGGACCGCCTGCGCGAGATGATGATCCACGCCATCGACGCGGACCTCGGCGCGGACCTCGACGGGACCGACCGCCGAGGCTGCTTCGCGATCAACGCCGCCGTCGAAGCCTCCGGCTCGGACCAGGAGGTCAGAGAAGCGGTACGACGCAGCTTCGACCGGGTCGAGAACGAGCTGTACGCGGTCCTCACCGCCGGCCGCCACACCGGCGAGATCCGCCCCACCGGCGACCTCCGCAGCCTCGCACGCCGGATCCAGAGCACGTACTACGGACTGCGCGTGCTCGGCCGGGTCCAGCAGGACAGGCAGGTCCTGCTCGACACCGTGGACAGCACCCTCGCCGACCTGTGAGCCGTCGGCTCGCCGATGAGCACGCAAAACACCCCTTCAAACCGCGTTTCCGCAGGTTTGAAGGGGTGTATGGAGTGGAGCCTAGGGGAGTCGAACCCCTGACATCTGCCATGCAAAGACAGCGCTCTACCAACTGAGCTAAGGCCCCGGAACGCAGACCAGAGTACCGGGTCACCCCCCCGATCTCGCAAAAGGATTGGGACTCCCGGTATCCGACCACTCTCCGTAAGATGCTCGTCGGGTTCGCACCAGCGAAGCCGCCGCATGGGGAAGCGATGGGGAGACGCACATGGATGCAGCACAGCAGGACACAACCGCCAGAGCCAGAGAGCTCCAGCGCAGCTGGTACGGGGAGCCGCTGGGGGCGCTCTTCCGTCGGCTGATCGACGATCTGGGCCTGAACCAGGCCAGGCTCGCGGCGGTGCTCGGGCTGTCGGCTCCGATGCTCTCCCAGCTGATGAGCGGCCAGCGCGCCAAGATCGGCAACCCCGCGGTGGTCCAGCGCGTCCAGGCGCTGCAGGAGCTGGCCGGACAGGTCGCGGACGGCAGTGTCAGCGCCGCCGAGGCCACGGACCGGATGGAAGAGATCAAGAAGGCGCAGGGCGGCTCCGTGCTCACCAGCACCGGCCAGACCACGACCAGCTCGGGCGCGCCGACGGTACGCCGGGTGGTCCGCGAGATCCAGTCGCTCCTCCGGTCGGTGGCGGCGGCCGGCGACATCATCGATGCGGCGGACACTCTCGCACCGACCCACCCGGAACTGGCAGAGTTCCTCCGGGTGTACGGCGCCGGGCGCACCGCGGAGGCGGTCGCCCACTACGAGTCGCACCAGAGCTGAACGAGGCAGTACGCCAGGCAGGACGCCAGAACGTGGCAGGACGCCGCAACAGGAACGGGGAGCGGGCGCAGGGCAATGGGTGAGGTCTTCGCTGGTCGATACGAGCTGATCGATCCGATCGGCCGCGGTGGGGTCGGTGCGGTGTGGCGCGCGTGGGACCAACGGCGGCGCCGCTATGTGGCGGCCAAGGTCCTTCAGCAGAGCGACGCGCACACGTTGCTGCGCTTCGTCCGCGAGCAGGCGCTGCGCATCGACCACCCGCATGTCCTCGCGCCGGCCAGCTGGGCCGCGGACGACGACAAGGTCCTGTTCACCATGGATCTGGTGAGCGGCGGCTCGCTGGCCCACGTCATCGGCGACTACGGGCCGCTGCCGCCGCGCTTCGTCTGCACCCTGCTCGACCAGCTGCTGTCCGGACTCGCCGCGGTGCACGCGGAGGGGGTCGTGCACCGCGACATCAAGCCGGCCAACATCCTGCTGGAGGCCACCGGCACCGGGCGGCCGCATCTGCGGCTGTCCGACTTCGGAATCTCGATGCGCAAGGGTGAGCCGCGGCTCACCGAGACCAACTACGTCGTGGGGACGCCCGGTTACTTCGCGCCCGAGCAGATGATGGGCGCGGAACCGGACTTCCCGGCCGACCTCTTCGCGGTCGGCCTGGTGGCGCTCTATCTGCTCCAGGGCCAGAAGCCCGACTCCCAGGCCCTGATCGAACACTTCGCGACGCACGGGACCCCGGGCGCCCCGCAGGGCATCCCCGAGCCGCTGTGGCAGGTCCTGGCGGGCCTGCTCCAGCCCGACCCGCAGGCCCGGTTCCGCACGGCCACGGGTGCGCGCAAGGCGCTGACCACGGCCGTCGAGATGCTGCCCGAGCCCGGTGTCGACGACGAGCCCGTCGAGGTCTTCGACCAACTCGGGCCGCTGCCCGCCTCCTTCGGCCCCGACGGCCCCGTGCGTCCGGCCGCGGCCTCGCAGGCCCAGGACGCGCCCGTACCACCCGTACAGCCGGATCCGTACGGCCCGCACACCGGCCCGCACACCGGCCATGGCCGGCCGGCCCCCATGACGGCCCCCATGCCCGCCCCCTCCGCGACCGGCTCCTTCCATCTCGCCCCGCCGCCGGAGCCGCCCACGCCGCTCCCGCAGTCGGCCCAGCCGGCCACGCCACCCCCCGCACCTGTCCCCGCTCACGCGGCCTCCCCCCATCACGCCGCGGCCGTGGACTTCTCCCAGGCCCAGACCTCCGCGGTGCCGTACGAACAAGCTTCTACTCGTCAATACACCGCCCACGGCCCGCAGGTTCCGCCCAAGACGCCTTCGGTCCCCCACACATCGGCACCAGCCCCCGCCACCACTCCCCAAAAGCGACCGGGACCGCCCCCGAAGGTGGCGATCCCGGTGCTGCTCGTGGCTCTGGTCTGCTTCGCGGTCGGCATCTGGGCACTCACTCAGGCCTGACCGCCTCCTGCGGACTGCCGGACGGGCTGCCGGGCCCCGGACTCCCCGACGCCCGACCGGACTGCCAACCGGTCCCGGACTCCCCGACGCCCGACCGGCTCTACCAGGACTGCGGCGGTCCGTACTGCGTCGGCCCCTCCGGCGTGCCCTGCGCCCCGCGCCGGCGGGCCAGCAGCGTCCAGGCCCCGAGCCCGAGGACCAGCACGGTCCCGGCCCCGATCCCGGCCGCCGCGACCACCTGCATCGTGTTGCTCCTGGCCGCCCCGGGCCCGCTCTGCCCGTTGGCCGCGGCCTCCTGGTCGTCGTCGGTGACGGCGAAGATCCCGGCCGACCCGTCGTACGGCGGCGCCGCCTCCGGGGTGCCCTTCACGTTCACCTTCAGCGTCAGCGGCACGGCCTTGTCGCCGTACTCCTTCGCCATCTCGGGGCTGAGCGTGGCCGACAGGTAGTACCAGCCCGCGAACCGCATCCCGCTGACCTTGTCGCTGGAGTCGTAGCGGTTCCTGTAGGCCACCGGCGGCAGCGGGTCCAGCGCCATCGAGGCCTGCTTGCCGTTGTACGACATGGTGTTGTCCTCGACGTGCCCGCGGGCCGGGTTGTCGAGCGACAGGGCGAACGCGTTGCCGACATAGTCGTCGCCCGCGGTGCTCGTACCGAGCTCGGCGGTGACGAAGAGCTGCTGTCCCCAGTCGACCGGCACCCGGTAGAACCGGGTCTGCCCCGGCTTGATGTCGTCCCGCCACTCGCCCTGTCCGAGGCTCATGGCGTTGTTGAAGCTCGTGCCGCCCACCCGCTTCTTCGGGCCGCCCGCCGGAGGCGCCGGGGACGCGGAGGGCCAGTCCTCGGGCGCCTCGGTCGGGCCGGTCGTCTTCAGCGCCGGCTCGGCGTCGTGGCGGATCTCCAGCTCCCAGTCGTCGGGCGCGGAGGTGGCCTCGGTGGTCCGCTCGACCTTCACGTAGTACGCGCCCTGCTGCTGGCACGTGGTGCTGTCCGGCCTGATCAACCGGGAGGCGTACGCGGCGATGGGGCGGGTGTACCCCACCGACTCGAACGCGGCGCTCCGCCAGCTGCACTCGGAGCCCGAGCTGTCCTCGAGGGTCACCTTGATGCCGTCGCCGTACTCGGCCTTCCCGCCCTGCTTGGGCACGGCCACCACCGACACGTACGCGTTCGTCTTCGCGTCGAGGTTCACGCGGTAGTAGAGCTTGCCGTCCGCCTTGATGCGGTCCCGGTAGACGGACCCGGCGTCCAGGCCCTCGGCGTTGCTGTTGACCTCGGCGCCCTTGACCGGCTTCGCCGCACCGTCGAACTCGTACGGGCTGGGCCCACCGGCCGCCCACGCCTGGCCCGGCAGTGCCGCCGCCGCGCACATCGCCGCCACCACGGCCGGCATCACCCGGCCCCTGCCGCTCAGCCTCATTACGCGCTTCCCCTTGTCATGTCTCTGGGCGCCCCGCGCCGCGTCCGTACGACGACGAGGACGAGCCCCGCGATCAGCACGACCGCGCCGCCCGCCGCCGCGGCGATCGCGGTGCCGGTCCATCCTGCCCCGCCTGTCCCATCGCTGTCTGCGCGCGAGGCCGAATCACCCTGCTTGTCCCCCTTCTTCGCGAGCACGGGGGCGTCGTGCTGCGGCCCTGCCCTCTCCTCACCGAGCACCGCGACCCGCAGCACCACACCGATCTGCGGATTCTCCGCGATCTCGGCGGCCTGGGCGCCCAGTGTGACGGCGATGTAGAAGTCGCCCTCGTCGTGCACGGGAACGACGTTGGGGTGCGACTCGTGGCGGTTGGTCCAGGAGACCGGGACCGTGCCCATCCGCACAGCCGCCGGGCGGCCGTTGTAGGTCGTCTCCGGGCTGAACTCGCCGGTTCCGCCCCCGACCGGTGCCCGCGTCGGCGTGTAGACCTCGGTGCTGCCGTACGACCGGACCGAGGAACCGCCTTCTGTGGTCGGCTCGTTGGCGAACTCCACGTCGTAGCGCAGCTGCTGCCCCCAGCCGACCGGCACCTTGTACCAGAGGGTCTGCGACGGCAGCACCCGGTCGCGCCACACGCCCGGCCCGAGCTCCCTGGCGTCGTTGAAGCCGGTGCCGCCCGTCACGTCCTTCGGGTCCCCGAGCGGCAGGGCCGCCTCCTTGCCGCCCTTTCCGTACTCGGGCTGCGACTCGGCGGGGGCGACGCCCTTCTCGAGCGGCTTCTCGACGCCGTACGTCAGCTCCAGTGGCCAGCGTGCCGCGTCCGAGCCCTTCTTGCTCTCCCGCTCCACGACGAACCAGTAACGCCCCGCCTTGTCACAGCTCTTGAACCCGTCCTCGCTCGGCACCCGTGCGAGCGCCGAGGTCAGCGGTGTCGCGCCCTCCTTCTGCAGGAAGCGCTCGGTGCTGGTCTCACAGGAGCCGTCGGAACTGTCGGTGCCGTACGCGATCCTGGTGCGCAGTGCGTCGAAGGTGTCCACGGCCGCCCCGGGCTGCGGCACCGCCGTCGCGGAGAAGTTCACCGTGGAGACGGCATCCAGGTCGACGGCGTAATGCCGTTTCTCTCCCGGCCCGATGGTGTCCAGATACTGCCCGGGTACGAGCGCGGGCGCCGAGCTCCGCTGCGGCGTGCCCCGCACCGGCTTGCCGCGGAAGCGGTATCCGTCCGCGGACAGCTGCGCGGACCGCTGCAGCTGGCGCGCCAGCGCCTTGGCGTCGGGTGCGTCGTAGTAACGCCCGTTGCCTGCTTCGGCGATGCACTCCAGCTGCTTGCGGGCGGCGCCCCGGACCTGGAAGCCGACGGTGTCGATGCGCAGCCCGACGCCGTCCTTGGCGAGCCGCCCGGCCACCTCGCAGGGGGCGGGGCTGCCGCAGGTGTCGTCCCCGTCGGAGATCAGCAGGATCGTGCGGGTGCCGATCGCCCCGTCCGAGGCCTTCGGCAGGTCCTGGGCGGCCTTTTGGAGCGACAGCCCGATGGGAGTGTCACCCTTGGGCCGTACGGACGCCACAGCCTGCTTCAGGGCCGCCCGGTCGAGCGGTTGTACGGGCCGTACGAGCCGGGTGTCGGTGCAGCCCTTGGGCCGGTCCGCCCCGTAGACCCGCAGACCGGTGGGGTGGCCGTCCGGGAGCGCGCCCACGACCGTGCCGACAGCGGCCCTGGCGGCCTCCATTCGGGTGCTTCCCGTGCCGTCGTCGTCGGCCATCGAGCCGGACGAGTCGAGCACCATCAGCAGGCTGCTCCTGCCGCCCACCCCCGGGTCAGCCGCTGCCACCCCGCTTCCGCCGGCCGCCACGGCCCCCGGCACCGGCCCCGCCACCAGGGCGAGCACCGCCCCGCCGATGGTGATCGCCGTCCATGTCCGGCGCCGTAGTCCTGATCTCACCCGTTGCCCCCTCCGCACGCAGGTTCCTGCAAGCAAGCCTCAACAAGCTGTGACTTTGCTTCTGCAAGCTAGCGATTTGCGTAGGCGAATTCAAGAGGCTCGGTGTCACGGTCCGGCAACAGGGAGTACTGCCGACCCGACGCGCCGAGAAGAGCCAGGAAAGGCCTCCGAGAGGCCCCTGCGAGCCCCGGGCAAACCCCCGGAAAGACCCCGGGCAGGGCCCCCGGACAGCGCAGAGCCCCGGCCGCTGAGCGGCCGGGGCTCTGTCACTCTGACTTGTCCGCTGTTGCGGCTCACACACCCGAACCTGCGGGCACGGAGTCGGTCGCCTCCGTCCACAGATCCTGCTCGGCGCGATCCGCCTGGATCTGGCGGTACACGAGGAGCCCGCCGATGGCGGCCAGTGCGACCAGGAGGAGCTTCTTCACCGCGCGACCTCGTCTTTCCTTGACGTAGGAGACCTTCTGGCGCCCGACTATACACACCAATCGATACCGATCGGTGACCTGAGTCCGTGCATGCTCCCACCGGGCGGCCAGCCAACTCCCGTCCCGATCAAACGAAATCGGCCCGGACGGATATTCTCCGTCCGGGCCGATCGTCACTGTGGGGCTAACAGGATTTGAACCTGTGGCCTCATCCTTATCAGGGATGCGCTCTAACCAACTGAGCTATAGCCCCTCCGCGCTGCGCGCTGACTCCTGAAGGTTAGCGCACGTGGGGGGCAGTCCCAAAATCGGTTGTCCGCCCCCCGGGATCTCCGCCTACTCGTCCTCGGCCAGCGTCAGCTCGACGCCGCCGACGAACCCGGCGGAGAGGTTGTAGATGAACGCACCCAGCGTCGCCAGCGCCGTGGCCAGCACGACGTCGATCACGGCGATCACCGACGTGAAGATGAGTACGCGCGGCAGCGACAGGAACGACTGCAGATCAAAGCCGTTGCTCTCGTTGGAGCCCGTCGCCTCGCTGATCGTGCCGCCGACCGTGGAGAAGACGCCCATGGCGTCCATGACCATCCACAGCACCGCCGCCGCGACGATCGTGCAGATCCCCAGCGCGATGGAGAGCAGGAAGCTGACCTTCATGACAGACCACGGATCGGCCTTGGCCACCCGCAGCCTCGCCTTGCGCGTCCGCGGCTGCGTACTCGCCCCCGTACGCGGCCGGCGGACCGCCGCCGTGGCGCCGGAAGACACACCGCCGGGGGATCCGGGATACGCCTGAGGCGGGTGGTACGGCTGCGATCCCTGCTGCTGCACCGGCTGCTCCCCGCCATACGTCTCGTGCGAGGGCTGAGACCCCCGGGTGTCCGTCACCGTGGTCCCCCTGCCCTCGGTGGGGACGCCCCCACCCTGGGACTCCGTGGCAGGGCCACGGGCACCGTTCGCTCCAGCAGCATTTCCGGCAGCGGCCGACCCGGCACCCGTGGCTCCACTCACGCTCTACTCCTCGTGCTCCCCGGCCGAGGACGTGCCCTCAACCGCCTCGGCCTCAGCCGTCACAGCCTCGGGCGCTTCGGCCCCCTCGGCCCCATCGGTCCCCTCGACCTCTTCGGCCTCGCGACCAGCCTCGGCGTTCCGCGCGATGCCGACCACGGCATCCCGCTTGCCCAGGTTGATCAGCTGGACGCCCATGGTGTCACGGCCCGTCTCCCTGACTTCATTGACTCGCGTACGAATCACACCACCGGACAACGTGATGGCGAGGATCTCATCGGTCTCCTCGACCACCAGCGCCCCGACGAGCGAGCCACGGTCCTCCACGATCTTGGCGGCCTTGATACCGAGGCCGCCACGGCCCTGGACGCGGTACTCGTCGACGGCGGTCCGCTTCGCGTACCCGCCATCGGTGGCAGTGAACACGAAAGTACCGGGCCGCACCACATTCATCGACAGGAGCTCGTCGCCCTCGCGGAAACTCATGCCCTTGACGCCCGACGTCGCACGCCCCATGGGACGCAGCGCGTCGTCCGTTGCGGTGAACCTGATCGACTGCGCCTTCTTGCTGATGAGCAGCAGATCGTCCTCCGCCGACACCAGCTCCGCGCCGATCAGCTCGTCGTCGCCGCCGGCCTCGGTCTCCCGCAGATTGATCGCGATCACACCGCCCGAGCGCGGGGAGTCGTAATCCTTCAGCGGGGTCTTCTTCACCAGGCCCGCCTTGGTGGCGAGGACCAGGTAGGGAGCGGCCTCGTAGTCGCGGATCGCGAGGATCTCGGCGATCTGCTCGTCCGGCTGGAAGGCCAGCAGGTTGGCCACGTGCTGGCCGCGCGCGTCCCGGCCGGCGTCCGGCAGCTCGTACGCCTTGGCCCGGTAGACCCGGCCCTTGTTGGTGAAGAACAGCAGCCAGTGGTGCGTCGTCGAGACGAAGAAGTGGTCGACGATGTCGTCCTGCTTCAGCTTCGTGCCGCGCACGCCCTTGCCGCCGCGCTTCTGCGAGCGGTAGTCCTCGGTCTTGGTGCGCTTGATGTAGCCGCCACGCGTGATCGTGACGACGATGTCCTCCTCGGCGATCAGGTCCTCGATGGACATGTCACCGTCGAAGGGGATCAGCTTGGAGCGCCGGTCGTCGCCGAACTTCTCGACGAGGACGGCCAGCTCCTCGCTGACGATCGCGCGCTGCTTCTCGGGCGAGGCGAGGATCGCGTTGTACTCATTGATCTTCGCCTGCAGCTCGTCGTGCTCCTGCACGATCTTCTGCCGCTCCAGGGCGGCCAGCCGGCGCAGCTGCATCTCCAGGATCGCGTTCGCCTGGATCTCGTCGATCTGCAGCAGGCCCATCAGGCCCTCGCGCGCGACCTCGACCGTGTCACTGCGCCGGATCAGCGCGATGACCTCGTCGATCGCGTCGAGCGCCTTGAGCAGACCGCGCAGGATGTGCGCCCGCTCCTCGGCCTTGCGCAGCCGGAACTTCGTCCGCCGGACGATGACCTCGATCTGATGCGTCACCCAGTGGCGGATGAACGCGTCGAGGGAGAGCGTGCGGGGCACACCGTCGACCAGCGCCAGCATGTTGGCGCCGAAGTTGGTCTGGAGGTCGGTGTGCTTGTAGAGGTTGTTGAGCACGACCTTGGCGACGGCATCGCGCTTGAGCACGATGACCAGACGCTGACCGGTCCGGGAGGAGGTCTCGTCGCGGACGTCGGCGATGCCGCCGATCTTGCCGTCCTTCACCAGGTCGGCGATCTTCTGCGCGAGGTTGTCCGGGTTCGTCTGGTACGGAAGCTCCGTGACCACCAGGCACTGACGGTTCTGGATCTCCTCGACCTCGACCACCGCGCGCATCGTGATCGAGCCGCGACCGGTCCGGTACGCCTCCTCGATGCCCTTACGGCCCACGACCAGCGCGCCGGTCGGGAAGTCAGGGCCCTTGATCCGCTCGATCAGCGCGTCCAGGAGCTCCTCGTGGGTGGCCTCCGGGTGCTCCAGCGCCCACTGGGCACCGGCCGCGACCTCGCGCAGATTGTGCGGCGGAATGTTCGTGGCCATACCGACCGCGATACCCGCCGAACCGTTGACCAGCAGGTTCGGGAAGCGGGCGGGCAGGACCGTCGGCTCCTGGTTACGGCCGTCGTAGTTGTCCTGGAAGTCGACGGTCTCCTCGTCGATGTCCCGGAGCATCTCCATGGACAACGGCATCATCTTGCACTCGGTGTACCGCATGGCGGCGGCCGGGTCGTTGCCCGGAGAACCGAAGTTGCCGTTGGAGTCCACCAGCGGCATCCGCATCGACCACGGCTGGGCCAGGCGGACCAGCGCGTCGTAGATGGAGGAGTCACCGTGCGGGTGGTACGTACCCATGACGTCACCGACGACACGGGCGCACTTGTAGAAGCCCTTCTCGGGCCGGTAGCCACCGTCGTACATCGCGTACAGCACACGCCGGTGGACGGGCTTGAGACCGTCCCGTACGTCGGGCAGCGCGCGGGACACGATGACGGACATCGCGTAGTCGAGGTACGAACGCTGCATCTCGGTCTCGAGCCCGACAGGCTCGATCCGCAGCTGCTGCTCTTCCTCTTCGCCCTCGGCGGCGGCGGTCGTGGGAGTGTTCTCGTCGGCCATTGCTGGTCTTCAGTCCTTTCGTGCGGTCAGCTGAGACCGACTCAGATGTCGAGGAAGCGGACGTCCTTGGCGTTGCGCTGGATGAACGAGCGCCGCGCCTCCACGTCCTCACCCATCAGCACCGAGAACAGGTCGTCGGCCTGGGCCGCGTCGTCCAGCGTGACCTGGCCGAGGACGCGGTGCTCCACGTCCATGGTGGTGACACGCAGCTCCTCGGCGTTCATCTCGCCGAGACCCTTGAAGCGCTGGATCGAGTCTTCCTTGATCCGCTTGCCGTTCTGCTTGCCCAGCTCGACCAGGGCGTCGCGCTCGCGGTCCGAGTACGCGTACTCGAAGTCGTCCCGGCCCCACTTGATCTTGTAGAGCGGCGGGCGGGACAGGAACACGTGCCCGGCCTCGACCAGCGGCCGCATGAAACGGAACAGGAAGGTGAGAAGGAGGGTGTTGATGTGCTGGCCGTCGACGTCGGCGTCCGCCATCAGAATGATCTTGTGATAGCGGAGCTTCTCGATGTCGAAGTCCTCGTGGACTCCGGTGCCGAAGGCCGAGATCAGCGCCTGGACCTCGGTGTTCTGCAGGATCTTGTCGATCCGCGCCTTCTCGACGTTCAGGATCTTGCCGCGGATCGGCAGGATCGCCTGGTACATCGGGTTACGACCGGACTTCGCGCTGCCACCGGCGGAGTCACCCTCGACGATGAAGATCTCGCACTTCGTCGGATCGTTCGACTGGCAGTCCGACAGCTTGCCCGGCAACGAGGCCGACTCCAGCAGACCCTTGCGGCGCGTGAGATCGCGGGCCTTGCGGGCGGCGACACGGGCCGTGGCGGCCTGGATCGACTTGCGGATGATGTCCCCGGCCTCGTTGGGGTTCCGGTCGAACCAGTCCGTGAGGTGCTCGTGGACGACCTTCTGCACGAAGGTCTTCGCCTCCGTGTTGCCCAGCTTCGTCTTCGTCTGGCCCTCGAACTGCGGCTCGCCCAGCTTCACCGAGATGATCGCCGTCAGACCCTCTCGGATGTCCTCACCCGTGAGGTTGTCGTCCTTCTCACGCAGCAGCTTCTTGTCACGCGCGTAACGGTTCACCAGGCCCGTCAGCGCGGCACGGAAGCCCTCCTCGTGCGTACCGCCCTCGTGCGTGTGGATCGTGTTCGCGAACGAGTACACACCCTCGCTGTACTGCGAGTTCCACTGCATCGCGATCTCGACCGAGAGCATCCGCTCCTTGTCCTCGGCCTCCACGTCGATCACGGTCGGGTGGATCAGCTCACCCTTGCGGGAGTTGAGGTACTTCACGAAGTCGACGATGCCGCCCTCGTAGTGGTACTTCACCGTCCGCGCCGGCTGCTCCTCGGCCGCCTCGGCGTCGGGGTCGTCGGCGTTCATCGTCGCCTTGGCCGACTCGCGCTCGTCCGTGAGCGTCAGGGTGAGGCCCTTGTTGAGGAAGGCCATCTCCTGGAAACGGCGCGCGAGCGTCTCGAAGGAGTAGTCGGTGGTCTCGAAGACGTCCGGGTCGGCCCAGAACGTCACCGTGGTGCCGGAGTCCTCGACCTGCTCGTGCTTGGCGAGCGGGGCGGTGGGCACACCGAGCTTGTAGTCCTGCGTCCAGCGGAAGCCATCGCGCTTGATCTCCACGGAGACCTTGGTGGACAGCGCGTTCACGACCGAGACGCCCACACCGTGCAGACCGCCGGACACGGCGTAGCCACCGCCGCCGAACTTGCCGCCCGCATGCAGGACCGTGAGCACGACCTCGACGGCCGGCTTCTTCTCGACAGGGTGGATGTCCACCGGGATACCGCGGCCGTTGTCGACGACGCGCACGCCGCCGTCGGCCAGGATCGTGACGTCGATCGTGTCCGCGTGGCCGGCCAGGGCCTCGTCGACGGAGTTGTCGACGACCTCCTGCACCAGGTGGTGGAGTCCACGCTCACCGGTCGAGCCGATGTACATGCCAGGCCGCTTGCGGACCGCGTCCAAACCCTCGAGGACGGTGATCGCGCTGGCGTCGTACGACGAGGTGGCCTCGACGGTCCCGTCGGCAGCAGTGGAAGGAATGTTCTCGTTGGGGTTGCCGGAATCGGCCACGAAGCGCCCTTTCTGGCACAGCACAAGCCGTTCTCCGGGCTGACGGGAGCGGCTGCGTCGTTCGGCATTAATCGACGGTCCCGTCGAGTCGACGGGATTACGTACCAGTCTACCGGTACCGCTGACACGAATGGGGGTTTGCCGGTACCTGAGTCCGCATGTGCCGCCCTGAACGGGAGCCGACCGACTCCCCATATCCGGGAAGGGGCTCCAAGAGGCTCACACGGGCATTGAGCGCTTCGGCCTGTCAACCTCCGGCTACGGTGAGGGACGCCTCACCGACACCGCTGGTACCACCAGGTTTGTAGGCATGCGTGCTGCAGCCAGGACACCCGTCCCCTCGCACCCGGCGCCAGCCGGGCACACCCGGCCACCGGCACCCCCGGCACCGCCCGCCGGGACCGCGCCCGGCTCAGCCGTACGTATCGCCCGGCCCCGTACTCCCCGGCGCCCGCAACGGCCCGAACCGCCGCTGCGGCCCGCCCGGCCCCAGCACCTTGATCAGCCGCACCGTGCCCTGCCCCAGGTCCTCGTTCAGCCGCGCCACCAGCCGCGGAGCCAGCAGCCGCAACTGCGTCGCCCACGCCGTCGAATCGCACTGCACCGTCAGCACCCGCTCATCGGCGTCCTCGTCGTACCGCAGCGGCACACAGTGCTTCGCCAGGTCCTCGCCCACGATCTGCGGCCAGCGCCCCATCACGCCACCCACCGCGGCCGGCGTCTCCCAGCCCCGCTCCGTGATCAACCGGTTGATCGCGGCACCCAACGGCAGCGGGTCCCGGCCGTCCGCCCGCGCCCCGGACCGCAGCCCGCCACCCCGCCTGGCCTGCCGCTTCTCCTGCGCCGCCGCACCCCGCGCCCGCGCCTGCTCCTTGGCCGCGCGCAACGCCACCCGCGCCAGATCCACCCCGGACGACTCGGGCACCGGAGCCTTGGCGCCTTCGTTCTCACTCATACGCGCTCCACCACCCCGTCCGCGACCGCGTACCGCGCCCCCGCCAACACCCCCGGAACGTCGTCGTCCACCGCCGCCGTCACCAGCACCTGCTCACCCGGAGCAACCAACTCCGCGAGCCGCTCACGCCGCCGGGCATCCAGCTCGGCGAAGACGTCGTCGAGGACGAGCACCGGCTCATTGCCCTCCGCCCGCAACAGGTCGTACGAGGCCAGCCGCAGCGCCAGCGCGTACGACCAGGACTCACCGTGGCTCGCGTACCCCTTCGCCGGCAGCTGCCCCAGCTTGAGCAGCAGCTCGTCCCGGTGCGGCCCGACCAGCGTGACGCCACGCTCGATCTCCTGCTTGCGCACCTCCGCGAGCGCGGCGATCAGCTGCTCGTACAGCTCCTCCCTGCTGTGGGCCCCCGCACCCGCCGACCCGCGGTACTCCAACGCGACCGGACCACCGCCCGGCGCCAGCTGCTCGTACGCCTTGTCCGCCAGCGGCTGCAACGTCGCGATCAGATCGAGCCGCTGCGCCAACAGCTCCGCACCCGCCCGCGCCAGATGCTGGTCCCACACATCCAGCGTGGACAGGTCCATCGACCGGCCGCCGTGCCGCCGCGCCATCGCCGCGGACTTCAGCAACGTGTTGCGCTGCTTGAGCACCCGCTCGTAGTCCGACCGCACACCAGCCATCCGCGGCGTGCGCGCCGTGATCAGCTCGTCCAGAAAGCGCCGACGCTCACCCGGGTCGCCCTTCACCAGCGCCAGATCCTCCGGCGCGAACAGCACCGTCCGTACGATCCCCAGCACGTCACGCGGCCTGACCTGCGAGGACCTGTTGATACGCGCCCGATTGGCGCGCCCCGGATTGAGCTCCAGCTCGATCAGCTGGGACCGCTCGCCCTGGGTGACGGCCGCGCGGATGACCGCCCGGTCCGCCCCCATGCGGACCAGCGGAGCGTCGGACGCGACCCGGTGGCTGCCGAGTGTCGCGAGATAGCCGACCGCCTCGACCAGGTTCGTCTTCCCCTGCCCGTTCGCCCCCACGAACGCGGTGACGCCCGGGTCGAGCGGAACCTCGACCCGGGCGTACGAGCGGAAGTCGGCCAGCGAGAGATGGGTGACATGCATGGTGGACGCCGACCTCCCCCGGCTTACCGCTTACCTACGTGCCACAGGACTTACCAACAGCCTGTGGATTACTTCTTGCTCTCGACCGCGTGCCCGCCGAACTGGTTGCGCAGGGCCGCGATCATCTTCATCTGCGGGGAGTCGTCCTGGCGCGACGCGAACCGCGCGAACAGCGACGCGGTGATCGCGGGCAGCGGTACCGCGTTGTCGATGGCGGCCTCCACAGTCCACCGGCCTTCGCCGGAGTCCTGTGCGTAACCCCGGAGGTTGTCCAGGTGCTCGTCCTCGTCCAGCGCGTTGACCGCCAGGTCGAGCAGCCAGGAACGGATCACCGTGCCCTCCTGCCAGGAGCGGAAGACCTCGCGGACGTCCGTGACCGAGTTGACCTTCTCCAGGAGCTCCCAGCCCTCGGCGTAGGCCTGCATCATGGCGTACTCGATGCCGTTGTGGACCATCTTCGCGAAATGGCCCGCACCGACCTTGCCCGCGTGCACCGAGCCGAACTCACCCTCGGGCTTGAGCGCGTCGAAGATCGGCTGGACCTTGGCGACGTGCTCGGGGTCGCCTCCGTACATCAGCGCGTAGCCGTTCTCCAGGCCCCAGACGCCGCCCGACACGCCGCAGTCGACGAAGCCGATGCCCTTGATGCCCAGCTCGACGGCGTGCTTCTCGTCCTCGGTCCAGCGGGAGTTCCCACCGTCCACGACGATGTCGCCGGGGGACAGCAGATCGGCCAGCTCGTCGATGGTGGACTGGGTCGCGGCACCCGCCGGGACCATCACCCACACCACCCGCGGCCCCTTGAGCTTGGCCACAAGCTCCTCGAGGCTGGGGACATCGGCGAGGTCCGGGTTGCGGTCGTAACCGATGACGGTGTGGCCTGCGCGGCGAATGCGCTCGCGCATGTTGCCGCCCATCTTGCCGAGTCCGACGAGACCGAGCTCCATCAGAGAATTTCCTTAAGGTGTGGCGTCTGGTACCCGCGTCCGAGCCTACGCCCGGACGCGGGTGCACACCTGTGGGGTCAGCCGCTCAGCCGACGGCCCTCAAACCGGTCAGCCGGAGGGCTCAGCCAGAGAGCCGCACCGGCATACTGCGATCTTGCGGGGGACGACCCCCGCACCCCCAGCCGGGCGTGCACGGGCCGAGCCCACCTACAGCGCTCAGCCCGAGAGCCGCACCGGCATGATCAGGTACTTGTACGCCTCGTCCGCCTCCGCGTCCACGGCCGGCTTGCCGCTCAGCAGCGCGGGCTTCGTCGACGTGGTGAACGAGAGCTGGGCGACCGGGGAGTCGATCGCGCTCAGACCGTCCAGCAGGAAGGTCGGGTTGAAGGCGATCGAGATGTCGTCGCCCTCCAGCCGGGCGTCCACACGCTCCACAGCCTGTGCATCGTCGCTGGAACCGGCCTCCAGGATCAGCACGCCCTGCTCGAAGGTCAGCCGCACCGGGGTGTTCCGCTCGGCGACGAGGGCGACACGCTTGACGGCCTCGACGAACGGCGCGGTCTCGATCACCGCGACCGAGTTGAACTCGGTGGGGAACAGCGTCCGGTACTTCGGCAGGTCGCCTTCGAGCAGTCGGGTGGTCGTACGCCGCCCAGCGCCCTCGAAACCAATGAGGCCCTCGCCCGCACCGGAGCCGGAGAGCGCCAGCGTCACCGTGTCACCGCTGGTCAGCGCCTTGGCCGTGTCCAGGAGCGTCTTCGCGGGCACCAGAGCGACCGCGGAGGCGTCCGGCGACTCCGGCTTCCACAGGAACTCGCGGACCGCGAAGCGGTAGCGGTCGGTGGAGGCCAGGGTGACGGTGTCGCCCTCGATCTCGATGCGTACGCCGGTGAGGACGGGCAGCGTGTCGTCGCGGCCCGCGGCGATGGCGACCTGGGCGGCGGCCGAGGCGAAGACCTCGCCAGGGACCGTGCCGGTCGCGGTCGGCATCTGCGGCAGTGCCGGGTACTCCTCCACAGGCAGGGTGTGGAGGGTGAAGCGGGAGGAGCCACAGACCACCGTCGCCCGTACACCGTCTGTGGAAATCTCCACGGGGCGGTTGGGGAGGGCGCGGCAGATGTCGGCGAGCAGGCGGCCGGAGACCAGGACCGTGCCGTCCTCCTCGACCTCGGCCTCGACCGAGACCTTCGCCGAGACCTCGTAGTCGAAGCTGGAGAAGCTGAGAGCTCCGTCCTCGGCCTTCAGAAGAAGGCCCGCGAGAACGGGCGCCGGCGGACGGGCCGGGAGGCTCCTGGCCACCCACGCCACCGCCTCCGCGAGTACATCGCGCTCCACCCGGATCTTCACCGGAACCGCCTCCTGCTGTTGCTCGCTCGCCCTGCTGGTCTTCGTTGGTCGGCTGTGATGCCGGAGACCAGTCTGACGCACCGCACCGACACTCGGTGCGGCTCGGGGTCAAGTCGAGACAAGCAGCGGCCGGAGCTCCGGCATCGAGTTGTGCACAGGGCCCCCTTCGAAACGAATTCCCGGGTAACTATGAGTGGGAGTAGTAGTAGGGCCTGTGGAAACCGTGGATAACGCCATCCGCGCAGGTCAGCACCGATTTTTTGTCCACCGGCCCTGTGGGTGGCACCCGTGGACAACAGGGGTCTTCTGTGGACACCCGAAAGTTCTGCACACCCGATGCACAGGTCACCTGGGTTTCTCCCCAGGGCTGTCCCCAGCTTTACCCACGTTCCCCACAGCCCAATCCAGCACCTTGGTGTGACGGCTTTCACTCGGTCCAGTGAGCCCGGGCGTTTCCTTGCCGAACAGTGGACAGGCATGTGGAAAGCCTGTGGGCAACATCATCGTGCCTGTGGGCCGGGTGGGGACAACGTAGAGAGGTGCCCTGTGGACGAATCTCCTGTCCACAGTCTGTGGAACGATGTTGGGCACAAATCCACAGCCCTCTGACCTGGTGTGATGATGTCCCACCCACCGCGCCTGTGGACGCGTTCGGGACAACTTGGGCCGTCCCCAGGCTGTGGACGGAAGATCGTCCGCACATCTGTGGAGAAGGCTCGGGCGACGGCAGGTATTCGAACAGGACCGGCCCTCAGAACGGCGAAGGGCGCCCCGGGAGTCCGTCCCGGGGCGCCCTTCGGAGCCGTGAAGCAGGCCCGCTCAGCCGTTCTTGATGCGGTTGGTGAGCTCGGTGACCTGGTTGTAGATCGAGCGCCGCTCGGCCATCAGCGCGCGGATCTTGCGGTCCGCGTGCATCACCGTCGTGTGGTCGCGGCCGCCGAACTGCGCGCCGATCTTCGGCAGCGACAGGTCGGTGAGCTCCCGGCAGAGGTACATCGCGATCTGGCGAGCGGTGACCAGGACCCGGCTGCGGGAGGACCCGCAGAGGTCCTCCACCGTCAGCCCGAAGTAGTCGGCGGTCGACGCCATGATGGCGCTCGCCGTGATCTCCGGGGCCGAGTCCTCGCCGCCCGGGATCAGATCCTTGAGGACGATCTCGGTGAGCCCGAGGTCGACCGGCTGGCGGTTGAGGCTGGCGAAGGCCGTGACGCGGATCAGCGCGCCCTCCAGCTCGCGGATGTTGCGCGAGATGCGGGAGGCGATGAACTCCAGTACCTCCGGCGGGGCGTTGAGCTGTTCCTGCACCGCCTTCTTGCGGAGGATCGCGATACGGGTCTCCAGCTCCGGCGGCTGCACATCGGTGGTCAGACCCCACTCGAAGCGGTTGCGCAGCCGGTCCTCCAGGGTCATCAGCTGCTTGGGCGGCCGGTCCGAGGACAGCACGATCTGCTTGTTCGCGTTGTGGAGCGTGTTGAAGGTGTGGAAGAACTCCTCCTGCGTCGACTCCTTGCTCGCGAGGAACTGGATGTCGTCGACCAGAAGGATGTCCACATCGCGGTAGCGCTTGCGGAACGTGTCGCCCTTGCCGTCGCGGATCGAGTTGATGAACTCGTTGGTGAACTCCTCGGAGCTCACGTACCGCACCCTCGTGCCGGGGTAGAGGCTTCGCGCGTAATGGCCGATGGCGTGCAGGAGATGGGTCTTGCCGAGCCCCGACTCCCCGTAGATGAACAGCGGGTTGTACGCCTTCGCCGGCGCCTCGGCGACCGCGACGGCGGCCGCGTGCGCGAACCGGTTGGACGCTCCGATGACGAATGTGTCGAACAGGTACTTGGGGTTGAGGCGGGCGTGCGGCTCACCGGGTCCGGGGGCCGGCGCGGGCTGCGCAGCCAGGGGGCCGGGGCCGCCTGCGACCGGCGGGCCGCCGTGGCGCGGGGCTTGGGACTCGGGCAGTTCGTGTCGCTCCGGGCGCTGCTGGTCGTACTGCCCGTGCTCGGGCATCGGCGGCCGGTACCCGTGCTGCGGCTGCGGGGGGCGGGCCGTGGCGTACGGATCGCGCTCCTGGAAGCCGCCGAGCCGTGGCTGCTGCCAGGAGAGGTCTTCCTGGGTACGGGGCCAGGCGCCGGGCTCGGGGCGCTGCTGCTGATAGTCGGGGTAGGCGGGGCGGGCGGTCGGCAGGCCGTCGTCCGCGGGCCGGTGTCCGTATCCCTCGTAGGCGTCGCTCTGGCGAGGCTCGTCGTGCTGCGGGCCCTGGTAGCGGGGCGGGTGCTGGACGGGCGGGGCGGTGGGCTCGGCCGCGGAGTCGTCGACCGTGATCGCGATCCGGATCGGGCGGCCGCACTCACGGCTGAGGGTGTCGCTGATCAGCGGGGCGAGGCGGCCTTCGAGGACGCGCTTGCCCCACTCGTTGGGGACGGCGAGGAGAGCGGTGTCGGCCACCAGCGCGAGTGGCTGGCAGCGCTCGATCCACTGCTTGTCCTTCGGCTCGATGCCTTGCTGGCCCTCTCCGAGGAGCTGCTCCAGCACTCGTGGCCACACTGCGGCAAGATCGGCAGGTACGTCAGCCACAAGGCACGCTCTCTCACAGGTCCCACGAATGTGTGGTTCTCGGAACGGGATGGGTTAGGCCCGGCAGGCGGGTAGGAAAGGAATTCCAGTTCAGCCACGGTAGTCAGGGCGACGGCTGTCGTTCAAGTCGTTGTCCACAGCCTGTGCACAGAGCGGCCTGTCGCGAGGCCGGTTTGACCGGATGGCGTAGCCGCGCGTACCGTAACCAGGTCGAGTTGTCGATGGCTGCTGCCGCCTGCCTCCGATGGGCAAAGATCATGGTCTGTGATCGTGAAGCGGTGCACTCGGGCGTATTGCGAGCTACTCGTGGGCGCACGGTGACAGCCAGGCGATGTCCCGCCACCACCGAATCATTACTGGAGCCCCCGAGTGAGCAAGCGCACCTTCCAGCCGAACAACCGTCGTCGCGCGAAGACCCACGGCTTCCGTCTCCGGATGCGCACCCGTGCCGGCCGCGCGATTCTCGCGTCCCGCCGTAACAAGGGTCGCGCCAGCCTGTCCGCCTGATCTCGTACAGGTCATGACGTGCTGCCTACCGAGAATCGGCTGAGGCGGCGCGAGGACTTCGCGACTGCGGTACGCCGGGGACGCCGGGCTGGACGCCCGCTCCTCGTCGTCCATCTACGCAGCGGTGCAACGGACCCGCACGCGCCTGGGGAGAGCGCTCCCCCGACGCGTGCGGGTTTCGTCGTCAGCAAGGCAGTAGGTGGTGCGGTCACGCGCAACCAGGTGAAGCGGAGACTGCGCCACCTGATACGCGAACGGCTGTCCGAGCTGCCCCCCGGTAGCCTGGTGGTCGTACGGGCGCTGCCCGGCGCGGGCGACGCCGACCATGCACAGCTGGCCCGAGACCTGGACGCCGCTCTTCAGCGGCTGCTGGGAGGGGGTGCGCGATGAAGTACCCGCTGCTGGCCCTGATCAAGCTGTATCAGTGGACGATCAGCCCGCTGCTCGGGCCTGTCTGCAGGTACTACCCGTCGTGCTCTCACTACGGATATACGGCCATCGACCGGCATGGCGCGCTGAAGGGCACGGCGCTGACCGCTTGGCGCATCCTGCGGTGCAATCCGTGGTCGCCCGGCGGTGTGGACCATGTTCCACCACGCAAACGACCTCGTTGGCACGAGCTGCTGCGCAATGCCCTGCGTGGCGGCAAGGGCGGGCAACCCCCTGAGACCAGCCCGGCCGCGGAGACCTCGCCCAATGCTCAAGGAGCCTGATTAGTGGACACGATTGCCAGTTTCTTCAGCTTTATCACCACACCCGTCTCCTGGATCATCGTCCAGTTCCACAAGCTGTACGGGGCGATCTTCGGGCCCGACACGGGCTGGGCCTGGGGACTGTCCATCGTGTCCCTGGTGATTCTGATCCGCATCTGTCTGATCCCGCTCTTTGTGAAGCAGATCAAGTCGATGCGGAACATGCAGGCGCTCCAGCCGAAGATGAAGGCGATCCAGGAGCGCTACAAGAACGACCGGCAGCGCCAGTCCGAAGAGATGATGAAGCTGTACAAGGACACGGGTACCAACCCGCTGTCCTCGTGCCTTCCCATCCTGGCGCAGTCGCCGTTCTTCTTCGCTCTTTACCACGTGCTGGCCGAGATCGCCGCTGGTAAGCAGATCGGCGTGCTCAACCAGACCTTGGTGGACAGCGCCCGTGAGGCCCAGATCTTCGGCGCCCCGATCGCCGCGAAGTTCATGGACAGCCCGGAGAAGGTCGAGGCGCTCAACGCCTCGCTGCTGGACGTCCGCATCGTCACGGCGGTCATGATCATCCTGATGTCGGCGTCGCAGTTCTACACGCAGCGCCAGCTGATGCAGAAGAACGTCGACCTCACGGTCAAGACGCCGTACATGCAGCAGCAGAAGATGATGATGTACATCTTCCCGGTGATCTTCGCCGTGATGGGCATCAACTTCCCCGTGGGTGTCCTCGTCTACTGGCTGACCACCAACGTGTGGACCATGGGCCAGCAGATGTACGTGATCAACCAGAACCCCACCCCGGGCTCGAAGGCGCAGGACAGCTACCTGCAGCGTCTGCTGAAGAGCGTCACGGCTCATGGTGAAGTGCGCGGCCGCCGTAAGCGCGCTGTCGTCCAGGCCATCGTCGCCAAGGGCTCCGACCGCAACGAGAACGAGCGCCGCTTCATCGGGGGCCTCGCCAAGGCGGGCTTCGCCGCTGAGGCGGACGGCACCGTGGCCAAGAGCGACGAGGTCACCGCGGATGCCGACGGTGGTGCTGCGGCGAGGCGCCAGCAGCCCAAGCGTCAGACCAAGGCCAAGCGCCAGTCCGGTGGCACCCAGCCGGCCGGTGCGGCGACCACGTCGCTGGAGAAGCAGGACGCGCCGCAGGACACCCAGCCGAAGCCCGCGGGTAAGGCCGCCTCTGGTACCGCCCGCCAAGCCAAGTCCGGACAGCGCAAGGGTCCGCAGCGGCCCAAGCACCCGTCGTCCAAGAAGTAAGAAGGAGTCCATCCGTGACGGAAGGCACCACCTCCGCCGCCGCCGAGGGTGGCGACACCCTGACCCGCCTGGAGCAGGAGGGGGAGATCGCCGCCGACTACCTCGAGGGTCTGCTCGACATCGCCGATCTCGACGGTGACATCGACATGGACGTCGAGGCGGACCGGGCAGCAGTCTCGATCATCAGTGACGCGGGCAGCCGGGATCTGCAGAAGCTTGTGGGCCGTGATGGCGAGGTGCTGGAGGCCCTTCAGGAGCTGACGCGTCTCGCGGTGCACCGGGAGACCGGGGACCGCAGCCGGCTGATGCTGGACATCGCGGGTTTCCGGGCCAAGAAGCGCGCCGAGCTCGCTGAGCTGGGGGCGAAGGCCGCGGACGAGGTCAAGAGCACCGGTGAGCCGGTGAAGCTGGAGCCGATGACTCCGTTCGAGCGCAAGGTTGTGCACGACGCGGTCGCGGCCGCCGGTCTGCGCAGTGAGTCCGAGGGCGAGGAGCCGCAGCGCTTCGTCGTCGTGCTCCCGGCCTGACCATCATTGTTCTCTCGGCCCCGTCTGTTTCGCAGGCGGGGCCGATCTTTGTCAGCCTGTTAGTCAGCCACCACAGCGCGTGAGTGCGGTATGGAAGGACGGTTCCGGTGACGGAGGCAGCAGAGCTTCCCCAGGCGCCAGAAGAGGCGCGGACGGTGTTCGGTGAGTTCTTCCCCGAGGCCGTCAGGTACGCGGAGCTGCTCGCGGACGCGGGGGTCAAGCGCGGTCTGATCGGCCCCCGAGAAGTCCCGCGACTGTGGGAGAGGCATCTGCTGAACTGCGCGGTGCTATCGGAGGTGGTGCCGGAAGGTGTCACCGTCTGCGATGTCGGCTCCGGTGCCGGGCTTCCCGGCATTCCGCTCGCGCTGGTGCGTCCCGATCTCAAGATCACGCTCCTGGAGCCGCTGCTGCGGCGCACGAATTTCCTCCAGGAGGTCGTGGAGCTGCTAGGGCTCGACCATGTCACGGTGGTGCGCGGACGGGCCGAGGAAGTGCTCGGCAAGCTGCCGCCGGTTCATGTGGTGACGGCCCGTGCGGTGGCGCCGTTGGACCGGCTGGCCGGCTGGGGGGTGCCGCTGCTGCGTCCCTACGGCGAGATGCTCGCGCTGAAGGGTGACACCGCGGAAGAGGAGCTCAGTAGTGCCCGGGCTGCCCTGAGCAAGCTCGGCGTCGTCGAGACGTCGGTGCTGCACGTCGGGGAGGGGATCGTTGATCCGCTGTCCACGGTCGTACGGGTCGAGGTCGGGGAGAGTCCCGGTGGTGTGAGGTTCGCGGCCAAGCGGGCCAAGGCGGCCAGAACCGGCCGTGCTCGTCGCCGTCGTTGAGCCGGTTGTTTGTTGAGTCTGTTTGTCTGTTCAGTGGGCGCTGCCAGCCGGTTGCCGTCCGGTATCCCGTACGTACGCATTTCGGAGTGTCGTAACGATGTGACCCTGCGGCGCGTGCATCGTGTTTCACGTGAAACGTCGCTCACTGCTGCAGGGAATCATCAGCCGCGGTCGCGCGGCTGCCGCGCCGCGCGGCCGTAAGCCCCTCTCGCGGGTTACGGAATTGTCCACAGAGGTGGATTCCTCCACAGAACCACCGGCCTCGCTGGTTCGCGACCCCGAAAGCATGGCAGGCTCTGTTCATCGCGAGCCTGAAGCCGAGGAGAGTGAATCCTTGCGGTCCGACGCAAACATCGCGGGACCGATGACCGATCCGGTCCCCGGTCCCCGTACCGAGTCGGCGGGGGTGGATGTTTCACGTGAAACACCGCCCCCGATGGACGACACCCCTATTGGTCGTGCTGCCCAGCTGGCAGTAGAGGCTCTGGGCCGTGCAGGCGAGGGTCTTCCGCGGCCTGAGCAGACACGCGTCATGGTGGTTGCCAATCAGAAGGGTGGAGTGGGCAAGACGACCACCACGGTCAACCTTGCTGCTTCACTGGCGCTGCATGGCGCCCGTGTTCTGGTGATCGATCTGGATCCCCAGGGCAACGCTTCGACGGCACTGGGGATCGACCATCACGCCGAAGTCCCTTCGATCTACGACGTCCTCGTCGAGAGCAAGCCGCTCTCCGAAGTGGTCCAGCCGGTCCCGGACGTCGAAGGCCTCTTCTGCGCCCCGGCCACCATCGATCTCGCCGGTGCGGAGATCGAGCTGGTGTCGCTCGTGGCGCGGGAGAGTCGACTGCAGCGAGCGATCCAGGCGTATGAACAGCCGCTGGATTACATTCTCATCGACTGTCCGCCGTCGCTCGGCCTGTTGACCGTCAATGCCCTCGTGGCAGGCGCAGAGGTGCTGATCCCCATCCAGTGCGAGTACTACGCATTGGAAGGGCTGGGGCAGCTCCTGAGGAACGTGGACCTGGTGCGCGGGCACCTCAATCCCGCGCTGCACGTGTCGACGATTCTGCTCACCATGTACGACGGTCGGACCAGGCTCGCCTCGCAGGTCGCGGAGGAGGTCCGCAGTCACTTCGGGGACGAGGTTCTGCGGACGAGCATTCCGCGCTCCGTACGCATTTCGGAGGCGCCCAGCTATGGGCAGACGGTCCTCACGTACGACCCGGGCTCCAGCGGCTCGCTGTCGTATCTTGAGGCGGCGCGTGAGATCGCACTGCGTGGGGTCGGGGTTCGCTACGAGGCCAAGTCCGCGCATGTGGTCAGCCAGAACAGCCAGCAGAGCATGTCGGAGGGGATCCAGTGAGCGAGCGACGTAGAGGATTGGGGCGTGGGCTCGGTGCGCTGATTCCGGCTGCTCCGCAGGAGAGGCCGGCGCCTTCCGATGGGGCCGGTCCGGCGTCTCCGGCAGCCGTCCCGGTACTCACCGCCGAGCGGGGTGTCCCCGCCGCGAAGGTGACCACGCTGCCGTCCGGGACCGTGACACCGGAACCGCGCATGCCGGAGCCGGAGCCGCAGGCGGCGCCCGAGGTTGTGTCCCCGGCGGGGGCGCACTTCGCCGAGGTGCCGCTGGACGCCATCACACCGAACCCTCGCCAGCCGCGTGAGGTGTTCGACGAGGACGCGCTCGCCGAGCTGGTCACCTCCATCAAGGAGGTCGGGCTTCTGCAGCCGGTGGTCGTCCGGCAGTTGGGCCCCGACCGCTATGAGCTCATCATGGGTGAGCGTCGCTGGCGGGCGTGCCGTGAGGCAGGCCTGGAGAGCATCCCCGCGATCGTGCGGGCCACGGAGGACGAGAAGCTCCTCCTGGACGCGCTCCTGGAGAATCTGCACCGTGCCCAGCTGAACCCCCTGGAAGAGGCCGCCGCCTACGACCAGTTGCTGAAGGACTTCAACTGCACGCACGACCAGCTGGCCGACCGGATCGGGCGTTCGCGCCCGCAGGTGTCCAACACACTGCGGCTGCTCCGTCTTTCCCCTCCCGTTCAGCGGCGCGTCGCCGCCGGTGTGCTGTCAGCCGGACATGCCCGTGCCCTGCTCTCGGTGGAGGACTCGGAGGAGCAGGACCGGCTGGCTCACCGCATCGTCGCCGAGGGGCTGTCGGTGCGTGCTGTCGAGGAGATCGTGAACCTGATGGGTTCCGGGTTTACGAGCACTCCCAAGGCCAAGGGGCCCCGTGCGGGTGCCCGGCTGTCGCCGGCGCTAGGAGACCTCGCTTCGCGCCTCTCGGATCGCTTCGAGACGAGGGTGAAGGTCGACCTCGGTCATAAGAAGGGAAAGATCGTCGTCGAGTTCGCCTCGATCGAGGATCTGGACCGCATCCTCAGCACCCTCGCCCCGGGCGAGGGGAAGGTCATGGAGAAGAGCCTTGCCGAGGAAGCCATGGAGGATGGCGAGGTCTGAGGCCTCTGCGGAGAGTCATGAGGGCGGGTCGTGTCCGGCAGTCGGCGGAACACGATCCGCCCTTTGCCGTCTCACAGTAGGCGTGTCCTCGCTGGGTGGATACGATGCGTTCTGGTATGGCACATCCACCTTGACCCATCTCAGAGGAAGGCTAGCCATGCGATCGGTGAGCCGCAGCCAGCTAGTGACAGCCGGCCTGGGCCTTGGCGCGGTCGGCGGGTTCATCGGCAGCCTGCTCCGGGAACGGAGCGCGCTGAGCGCTGCTCTTGGCGCGGCAGTCCAAGGAAGTGAGGAACAGCGCTCATGGGGCGTCGGCTCGTACCGCTCACGCTGGACAACCTTCCAGATCTCCCCAAGCGCTGCCGCGCCTGTGTCTTCTGGGAGCTTGATCCAGTCAGTGGAGAAGCCGCGGTAAAGGCGGGTAGACCCGAACTGGAGAAGGAAGCCTGGATCTCCGCGGTCCTGCTGGAGTGGGGATCCTGTGGCCGCCTCGTCTACGTCGATGAGGTCCCGGTCGGGTTTGTGCTCTACGCCCCGCCCGCGTATGTGCCGCGTTCCACTGCCTTCCCGACGAGCCCTGTCTCGCCGGATGCCGTCCAGCTCATGACGGGCTGGATCATGCCCGGATATCAGGGCCAGGGGCTTGGCCGGGTGATAGTGCAGACCGTCGCCAAGGATCTTCTGCGCCGGGGCTTCAAGGCGATCGAGGCGTTCGGTGACGCCCGTTGGTCGGAGCCTGCCTGTGTGCTCCCTGCCGACCATCTGCTGGCGGTGGGCTTCAAGACGGTCCGTCCGCACCCCACGCACCCCAGGCTGCGGCTGGAGCTGCGCACGACGCTCTCGTGGAAGGAAGACGTGGAGCTGGCGCTGGACAGGCTTCTGGGAGCCGTGCAGAAGGAGCCGGCCCTTCGGCCGCTCTGAAAGTCGACCGGAGAAACGGCGGATGGGCCGCCCCGGGGGGGCGGCCCATCCGCCGTTTCACGTGAAACGAAGAGTGTCAGGCCGTGCTGACCTCATCGCCGATGAAAGCGTCGAGGTCGCGGACGATCGCGGCCTTCGGCTTGGCTCCGACGATCGTCTTGGCGACTTCGCCGCCCTGGTAGACGTTCAGCGTCGGGATGGACATCACGCCGTACTTGGCAGCCGTGGCCGGGTTCTCGTCGATGTTGAGCTTGACGATCTGGATCTTGTCGCCGTGCTCCTCTGCGATCGCTTCCAGGGACGGCGCGATCTGGCGGCACGGGCCGCACCAGGCGGCCCAGAAGTCCACCAGTACGGGCTTGTCGCTCTTGAGTACGACTTCCTCGAAGTTGTCGTCGGTTACGTTGGTTACGGCGCCGGCCACGGCGGCCTCCTTGCTCTCGTGGGGTGTGGGATGTGGGGTCGTGTCGGGGTCAGACGGCCGCGGCGGCGGCCTTCTCGCTGTCGGCGAGGGCGGCGAGGAACCGCTCCGCGTCGAGGGCGGCGGAGCAGCCCGTGCCCGCGGCGGTGATGGCCTGGCGGTAGGTGTGGTCGACGACGTCACCGGCGCCGAAGACACCGGTGAGGTTGGTCCGCGTGGACGGTGCCTCGACCTTCAGGTAGCCCTCGTCGTCCAGCTCCAGCTGGCCCTTGAAGAGCTCGGTACGCGGGTCGTGGCCGACGGCGATGAACAGCCCGGTCACGGGGAGTTCGGACGTCTCACCGGTCTTGGTATTGCGCAGGGTCAGCCCGGAGAGCTTCTGGTCACCGTGGATCCCGGCGACCTCGCTGTCCCAGGCGAACTTGATCTTCGGGTCGGCGAAGGCGCGCTCCTGCATGGCCTTGGAAGCGCGGAGGCTGTCGCGACGGTGGACGACAGTGACGGACTTGGCGAAGCGGGAGAGGAAGGTGGCCTCCTCCATCGCGGTGTCGCCGCCGCCGACGACGGCGATGTCCTGGTCCTTGAAGAAGAAGCCGTCGCAGGTGGCGCACCAGGACACGCCGCGTCCCGACAGGGCGTCCTCGTTGGGCAGGCCGAGCTTGCGGTGCTGCGAGCCGGTCGTGACGATCACGGCCTTGGCCCGGTGCACGGTTCCGGCGGTGTCGGTGACGGTCTTGATCTCACCGGCGAGGTCCACGGCGATGACATCGTCCGCAACGAGCTCGGCACCGAAACGCTCGGCCTGGGCCCGCATGTTCTCCATGAGGTCCGGCCCCATGATGCCGTCGCGGAAGCCGGGGAAGTTCTCCACCTCTGTGGTGTTCATGAGCGCACCACCGGCGGTGACGGCGCCTTCGAACACCAGCGGCTTCAGCGAGGCGCGCGCGGTGTACAGCGCTGCGGTGTAGCCGGCCGGCCCGGAGCCGATGATGATCACGTTACGGACGTCGCTCACGGGTTTCTTCCTCGTCTCTGCAGACTGCCTACTGCCTACTGGGGCCGGTTCAACGACTCTCACCCCACCCAACGGATCCTACGGGGCGTGCATTCCCGCAGAGGCCGCGCGGCGCGGCGGCAGTCTCAGCGACGAGGGTAGGAGTGGGTCAGCAGGAGCTCACCCTTGCCCTGGGGGGTGGTGTTCACGCAGGCGGCGTCGACGACGTAGGCCTGGACCTGAGAGGGGTCGTGGGCATGCGGCAGGACAAGGAGGTAGGCCTTCGTGCCGGCATAAGAACCCTGCTCGACGGCGACGGCGTTTTCCGTGCGACCGGTGCCCTGCTGGACACAGGGCGGCACGGGGACGGCAGGAGTGCGCATCGGGGAGTTGGGACTGGACTCGATGCCGATCGACGGCCCCTCCTCCACACGGGGTGCCTTCTGTGAGCCGTCCTTCGAGGTGCCGGCTGCCAGGAGGGTCTGCACCCGCGCCTGAAGGCCGGCCTCGGAGAATTCGGGTCCGCCCTGTGCCGAGCTGACGGTCTTGTCGGCTGTCTGGGATACCGGTCCGCCTCCTCCCACGCCGACGGCCTGGAGAAGGAGCACGCCCACTCCGACGGCAGCAGCACCGAGAACGGCCCCCATAACGGTGCGGCGCCGTCGGCGGGTCTGACCTCGGCCCGGTCCGGTGGCCGCGCGGGGGCGTCCTGCGGGACGGTCCGACGGGGCGGTCTCGGGCTGCTGTGGCACGAGCGATGTTTCACGTGAAACATCCCCCGGCTCCTCCGCCGCTTCTTCCGGCGCGGTGGCATTGAGAAGAGCCTCGGCGGCGAGGGCCGCGTCGATGCGGCCCGCGATGTCGGCCGGCATGCGCTGGGCCCCGGGCAGTGTGCCCAGCAGTCCGCGGATTTCCTCCAGGGACGTCCGGACGTCGGTGCACAGCGCACAGCTGTCCAGATGCACCCTGACGGCAGCCTGGCGGGACGGTGAGAGGAGGCCTTCGGTGAGATCGGAGATCTCGGAGACATCGGGGTGCTGAGTCGTGCCGGTCGTGGATGTCACGCGCGCCCACCTCCGCCCTTCACAGCAGCAGGATCGTTCGGTCCTGCATCCCTTGGTCCCGACGCCGGTGGGACGGATGTCCCTGGCGTCCGGTTCCTTCCCCTGTCGAGGTCACTGTTATCCCCGGTGTCACCGCGCAGATGAGTGAGCATGGGGAGCAATCTCGCCCGGCCACGGGCACACCGGCTCTTCACGGTTCCCGTGGGTACGTCCAGCACACGTGCCGCCTCTGCGACGGGGTAGCCCTGCATGTCCACGAGGACCAGGGCTGCCCGCTGATCGGCGGGCAGCCGGGCCAGCGCGCTCAGCAGTTCGCGGTGCAGATCCTGGCGCTCGGCGGGGGCCTCGGCCGACTCGTGGGGCTCGAGGAGCTGCTCCAGCCGTTCGGTGTCGTCGACGGGAGACGTCCTGCGGGAGGCCGCCTTGCGGGCGCGGTCGAGGCAGGCGTTGACGGTGATGCGGTGGAGCCACGTCGTCACGGCGGACTGACCACGGAAGGTGTGGGCGGCCCGGAACGCCGAGACCAGGGCGTCCTGGACCGCGTCAGCAGCCTCCTCGCGGTCCCCCAGGGTCCGCAGGGCGACGGCCCAGAGCCGGTCTCGGTGGCGCCGTACCAGCTCACCGAAGGCGTCCGGGTCTCCGGCGACGTGGCGGGCCAGCAGATCCTGGTCGCTCGCGTCGCCGAGTGCGGCGTTGTCCAACTGTGAGCCCCCTCCCCACGTCTTGCGGATGTCAGCGGGTGAACTTCACGTCCGTGATGGCCTGCTTATGGCCGGGATCGCTGAACTCGTCCTGGGGTGAGTTCGGCATGGCCGTCATCCACAGCAACACGTAGCGGCTGTTCACCGGGGTTTTGGCTGTGAGCTTCAGTGCCGCGTCACTCGTCTGTCCAGTCGCGATCTTCTGCATGGAGTCGACGGAGCCCGAGGGGGAGAGGGAATCCACCGCGTAGAGCGTGATGGTGGTGTGGTCCCCTCCGTAGCGCAGCGCTATAGAGGCTTTCGAGATGTCCTGTGCGGAGCCGAGGTCATAGGCGATTCCGACCCCCTGCTTGATCGACGGAGCGAACTCCGGTCCGTCGACGAAGCTGTTGGTGCGCCAATACGAGGAGCTGTCGTCGTCGTAGGTCTTGCCGACGTCCTCGGCGTTCTGCGGCCTGCCGTCCGGGGCGTATTCCTCGGCGTCCTGGATGGCCAGCGGGACCGGTGCCTTCGGCTTCTCGTCCTGGTCGTTGTTGTTCGTGGTCTGGCTGGTTCCGTCCTCGGAGGTCTTGTTGTCCGGGGCCAGAAGCCTGTCGGCGATCTGCCAGCTGCCGAGGCCCAGCGCGGCGATGAGCAGTGCGGCCACGGTCCACTTGAGCACCTTGCCGGTGCGGCTCTCCAGTGGGGCGGGCGGGGTCGCGATGGGCTGGGTGACCACAGGCCGGGAGTAGGGCGTGGGACGGCCGTAGGTGCCTTGCTGATACGTGGTGCGCTGGTACTCCGGCGGCGGGGTGAAGGCGGGCTCCGGCGGGCGGATGCGGGGCATTGCCGCGACCGCCTTGGCCAGCTCGTCCGGCGTGGTGCAGGGCGGCTCCTGGCGGGAGGCGGTGGCGCCGTCGTTGACCAGGGCACGCATGGCGAGCTCCGACAGGCCGCGGTGGACGCCGGCCCGCACCTGGTCGGGGGCGATCAGGCCGACGCCCTTGGGCAACCCGGAGAGGCCATAGGCATCGTTCTCGTACGGCCAGCGCTGAGTGAGCGCGGCGTAGAGCAGAGCGCCGATCGCTTCGGTGTCGGTCCGCTGGGGGCGGTCGGCGCTGATTCCGCGCAGTGCGGCGTTCACGGCGAGGCCGCGGATCCGGTACTGCCCGGTCGAGCTGCGGAGCACGGCGCCCGGGGTGAGCCGGAGGTGGGCGAGTCCTTCACGGTGCGCCGCGGCCATGGCCTGGGAGAGCTGGGTGACCAGCTGGTAGGCGTCGTGGGCCTCCATGGGGCCGGCGGCCAGCAGGGCGGTGAGCTCGGTGGCGTCGGGAAGCCATTCGTGGACGACGTAGACGAGGTCGTTCTCCTCGACGGCGTCCAGCACCTGTACGAACCGAGGGTCGCCCAGCAGCGCTGATGAGCGGGCCGCGGCGAGCACGGACCGGCCCCGCGGATGGTCTGCGGGCAGGATGTGCACGCCGACGGCGCGGCGGAGTTTCTCATCGACCGCACGCCAGCTGCTGAATCCGTCCAGACGGGTGACGCACTCCTCGAGTCGGTAGCGTCTGGCGAGCTTGTGACCGCTGTGGAGTTCGGGTGTCGTGATGGTGGGCTGGTCGCCGCTCTTCCCCTCGCTGCCCTCGTCCTGAGCGCTCTGTTCCGCCATGTCGTCGGTTTCCGCCACCCCGTCGGTCGTGGCCTTCTCCGCCTGGGCGGTCAGCGGGTCGTCACCGCTGTTGTCGGCCACGTCGACGGCAGCCGTGCTACGTTCCGCCACCGTCGTTCCCTGCCTCCCCATCCGTTGCGCCATATCCAACAGCCATGCCAATTGTGCCCACAGTCCGACGCTATGCACGACACACAGTGGTGGACGATGGTTGTGCGCAACGTGACAGTTCTAGCGTCCGAGACGCCCGCGCACCATGCCGACCATGGCGTTGAGTTCCTCGATCCGCATCCGCTTCGCCGCGGCCAGGAATACGCCCAGCAGGACTGCTCCGCCCACGACCAGTGCGGCCAGTGAACCGAGGACGCCGAGGCCGAGTACCTGGGTCATCGCGTACCCGGCAGCGCCGCCGACAATCGCCGCGGGCAGCGCGGCGAGGCAGAGACGGGCATAGGTACGCAGGACGTGGGCGCCGTCCAGGTCGCCGTCGAGGCGCTTGCGCAGCCGCTGCCAGGCGACGCCTACGCCGATCGCGTAGGCGAGACCGTAGGCGGCGGCCATGCCGGTGACGGCCCAGCGGGCGGGCAGCGTGAAGTAGCAGAGCGCGGAGGCGGCGGCGTTGACGGCGGCGACGATGACGGTGTTGTAGAAGGGCGTGCGCGTGTCTTCGTACGCGTAGAAGGCGCGCAGGACCACGTACTGCACGGAGTACGGGATCAGACCGAGACCGAAGGCCATCAGCATGTACCCCATGGAGGTGGCGCCGCCCGAGGAGCCGAAGATCAGCGTGCACATGGGGACGCCGAGGGCGACGAAGCTGAAGGCGATCGGGACGATCGCGACGGCCGAGGTGCGCAGACCCTGGGAGATGTCGTCGCGGACGGCGCCGGTGTCTCCTTCGTGGGCCGAGCGGGACAGCCGGGGCAGCAGGGCGGCCATCAGGGAGACCGTGATGATGGCCTGGGGGAGGCCCCAGATCAGCTGGGCGTTGGCGTAGGCGGCGAAACCGATGCCCTTGACCGCGGTGTCGGTGGTCGCGGCGGTCGACAGCTGGCTGACGACGAGCGCACCCGCCTGGTTGGCGAGCACGAACAGCATCGTCCACTTGGCGAGCTTCGCGGCCTTGCCCAGGCCGTGGCCCTTCCAGTCGAAGCGCGGACGCAGCTTGAACCCGGCCTCCCGCAGATAGGGGACCATCGCGAGGGCCTGGACGACGAGTCCGAGCAGGATGCCGACGCCGAGCAGCCGCTCGGCCTCGGGCGGGATCGACTGGACCGTCATGTCGGAGTTCGCGGCGGAGCCGTACACCCCGATGAACATGCCGAGCGTCGCGATGATGACGATGTTGTTGAGGACCGGGGTCCACATCATCGCGCCGAAGCGTCCCCGGGCGTTGAGGATCTGCCCCATGACCACGTGGATGCCCATGAAGAAGATCGAGGGCAGGAAGTAGCGCAGAAGGGTGACGGCCACGTCGTTCGCCGCCGGGTCGTTCGCGACCGGCACTGACATCATGCGGACCAGCTGAGGTGCGGCGAGGATGCCCAGCACGGTGAGTGCGCCGAGTACCACCATGACGAGGGTCAGCAGCCGGTTGGCGTAGGCCTCGCCGCCGTCGCTGTCCTCCTTCATGGAGCGCACCAGCTGCGGCACGAACACGGAGTTCAGGCCGCCGCCGACCGTCAGGATGTAGATCATCGTCGGGATCTGGTACACGACCTGGAAGGTGTCGCCGAGCAGTCCGACACCCAGGGCCGAAACGATCAGCGCGGAGCGGATGAAGCCGGTCAGCCGCGACACCATGGTGCCGGCCGCCATCACCGCGCTGGACTTGAGCAGGCCGGAAGCGCGTCCGCCGGACTTCTTGGGGGCGGGGGCGACGGCAGGCTCGGGTTCGGGGGACTGCTCAGGCACGGTCGGCTGTCCGGGTCGCTGCTGGTCCCGGTAGAGGTGGGCGAAGGCGTCCGGCTGCGGCTCGTCCTCGCCTGCTTGGGTCACCAGCTCGTCGACGCCTGTGAACTGGACGGTGCGGGCATCGTCACCGTACGAGAGATGACGCGACGGGCCGTCGGGCTCGGGCGGCGGGGTCTGGGCCCAGATCCGCGGATCCGGGGCGGGCTGCTGGGCGGGCGGCTGCTGGTACAGCGGCTCAGGCTGCTGGTAGGCGCCGGGCGGAGGCGGCGGGTGGGCGGCACGGTCGTAGAGCGCCTCCGACACGGGGTCCTGGGCGGACAGGTCCTCTGCCCGGAAAGGATCGTGCTCGTAGGCGGCCTGGACGTAGGGGTCCGTGGGGCGTTCGGGCGACGGCGGCGGCACCTGGTCCGAGACCTGCGGTTCTGCCGCCGGCCATGCACCGGGTGAGGGGTGCTGAGCGCCCGGGGAGGGCGCAGTGCCGCCCGCGCCCTGCCCGCGGTCACCGTCGTACGGCGCGTTCATGGTTACCCCACCTCATCGTCCCCGGCCGACCGGCCACGACATAGCTCAACGGTCCACTTTCTCACCCGTGCCCGACGGGTCGCCGCTTTCGGGTCCGGTGTCCGGCGTCGGGTCACTCGGCTGCTCGGCGCTGTCACCCTCTTCGGCCGTAGCGGCCTCCTCACGGGCCGCCGCGCGCTTGCGCTGGGTATACATCCTGACGCCCGCGAGGACGAGCAGCAGCACGCCGCCGGCGATCACGAGCATCACGGTCGGGGTGATCTCAGACACCTTGACCGTGAATGTCATCGGGCCGCCGTACGGCTTGCCGTCCTTGGTGTAGAGCTGTGCGGTCACCTGTACCGGGCCGTTGGCGTTGGCCGCGGCCGCGAATTTCACCGACTGGCTGTGTCCGCCCTCGATCTTGATCTGCTGCTCCGCGACCATGCTGCCGTCGTCGAGCTTGAGGCGGGTGGGGTTCGACGACTTCAGCCGCAGCACGAGGTCGTCGACGCCTTGGAGCAGTTTGTTCTGCACGGTCACGGGGATCGTGGCACTGCGGCCGGACAGCGTCACCGCCGACTTCTGGATGAGCCGGACCTCTGCGGTGAGTTTCTCCAGGTGAGTCTGTACTTCGCTGCGGTACGCGGCCGCCGCGCTCGTCCTGCCGCGCCAGGACGTGGACATCTCCCGGTTGAGCGCGTTGCCGAACGGCGTCACGACCCGGTCCGGAGCGGTGAGGATGACCTTGAAGTTGTCGAGGGTCCCCTGGGTGGACTTGATGTCCTGGAAGGTCTGGAGCGGAAGCTCCCGTGCGCGCAGTGAGTCCGGGTACTGGGAGGCCGAGGGGACCCGGGTCGTGGCGTCGGGGTCGGGCGTCGCCGCAGCGGCGGCGATCAGACCGAGGGGCTGGGACCACCGCTGGCCGGTGAGGCCGTGCAGCGCGTTCGCCATGGCCTGCGCCTGGGAGGCGCTGGGCATCCGCTGCGGAGCGACGACGATGCTTCGCTGCTTGGCCGGTGCCTGAAGCGTCAGTGCCAGTGTCTGGGCCAGGAACTCCTGCACCGCCAGGGTGGAATCCTCCGCCTGGCTCATGTCCCCGAGGAACGCGGTGGAGAGTCTGTCGTCCGCGACGACCGCCGTGGTGCCGCCGCCGATGGGCCGCGCTGCCGACGGTGTGTACGACACCGGCCCGGTCTCCCGGAGGCTGTCGCTCCGAGCGATGATCTTGTGGGCGCCGGCCGAGGTCGCGACGTCGACGATCGACGGGTCGATCGCGCCTTCCACGGGCCAGGCGAAGTCGATGGACGGCTTCACATGGAGGATCGTCTCTACGGTGGTCTCGGCCACGGCGGTCGCGGGCTGCAGCTGGCTGAGGGACCCGGAGACGTCCTTCCCGCGATGCGCGAGGGAGGCGAGGTCGGGGTCGGCGAACGGCAGGGCCACGACCTCGCGGTCCTGCACCGCTGCTTCGAGGGAGCTCAGCCACTTCTTGGCGACGGCCTGGTTCCGGCCGGGGACCGTACTGTCCGGCCCATTTCTGACTTCGTAGTTCCGGGTCATCGCGTCGACCGTGGCCAGCAGGTCCGGATCGACCACCCAGGTCACGGGCAGTTCGCTGCCCAGCGAGACCAGCTGCTCGAGTCGGCCCCCGGGGGCGAGCTCCGCGGCCAGATTGTCGTCTTCGAAGACGGGGGTCTGCTGCTCGTCCGGCCGGGTCTCCACAGAGAGGTGAGTGGTGGAGATGAGCGGCCAGAGGACGGTGAGCTGGGTCTTCTTGCTGGTGGCCTCGGGCTGCCAGGGCAGGAAGGTCCGCTCGATGCCCAGCACCTGGTCGTCAGGCCGGCTCGGTGTCCGTCCGGAGAGAGACACGCCGAGCTGGTACACACCGCCCTCGTCGAGCCCGAGCTTGGCGACCGGGACGGTCAGCGCGAAGTCCTGGCTTATGCCGGACGCCAGCCGGGAGAACTTCACGGTGTAGCGGCCGCCGAGCTGCCGGGCGTCGCTCTCCGGCGAGTAACCGGTGCGCTCGGACGCTTCGTGGATCTCGGCGCGACCTGACATACGCGGCCCCACGTGCAGATCGACGTGCGCCGCTGTGACGGTCTCCTTGCCCTTGTTCGTCACCGTGCCCGTGATGGTGAGGGTGTTGTCTTTCACAGGCACGGCGGGAGAAAGAGTGCCCAAGGACACGTCGACGGTACGGGAGCCGGAGACGCTGTCCGCGGCGTGGGCGGGTGGGGCGACCGGTACGTACAGAAGACCGGCCAGCAGCGGTGTACCCGCCAGAAGGGCGGCTGTCCGCCGCAGCCACCGGCGGGCAGGAGAGGGACTCATCCCCTGGAAGTCTGCCGCCTCGGCCACGCGCTCGTCCGTCCCTCGTCGTCTGTTGGCGTTGTTCGGTGTCGCTTGGTGCGTCCACGCATGGTAACGAGGTGCGCCGTGTCGAAGTGCTGGGGACTGCTCCACATGATCGGAAGAGCGGCAGTCCGGGGCGAAACCGGGAAGCTCCCCCGGGCGCGGGCACGTACCCTTTTCTGTTGTGCCGAACGCCAACGAAGACAACCCGACTGCACTGAGCCAGGTGCAGCGCCGCGCGGTCAGTGAGCTGCTGCGGGTGTCCCCTGTCGCCGACGATCTCGCCCGCCGATTCCAGCAGGCGGGGTTCAGCCTCGCCCTGGTCGGAGGGTCGGTCCGGGACGCACTGCTCGGCAGGCTCGGCAATGATCTTGACTTCACCACCGACGCGCGCCCCGAGGACGTCCTGAAGATCGTCCGGCCGTGGGCGGACTCGGTCTGGGAGGTGGGCATCGCCTTCGGCACCGTCGGCGTGCAGAAGGACGGCTACCTCATCGAGGTCACGACGTACCGCTCCGAAGCGTACGACCGCTCCTCGCGCAAGCCGGAGGTTTCCTACGGCGACTCCATCGAGGAAGACCTCGTCCGTCGGGACTTCACGGTGAACGCGATGGCGGTCGCCCTTCCCGAGAAGGAATTCATCGATCCGTACGGCGGCCTGGAGGACCTCGCCGCGCGGGTGCTCCGCACCCCCGGCGCTCCGCAGGACTCCTTCACGGACGATCCGCTGCGCATGCTGCGGGCCGCGCGCTTCGCCGCGCAGCTGGACTTCGAGGTGGCCCCTGAGGTCATCACCGCGATGACGGAGATGGCCGACCGGATCGAGATCGTTTCCGCTGAGCGGATCCGTGACGAGTTCAACAAGCTGATTCTCTCCGCGCACCCCCGCAAGGGCCTCGGCCTGCTCGTCGACACCGGACTTGCCGCACATTTCGTCCCCGAACTGCCGGCGCTTCGACTGGAGAGCGATGAGCATCACCGGCACAAGGATGTATACGAGCACTCACTGACCGTGCTGGATCAGGCGATCGATCTTGAGGTGGCGGGGCCGGATCTTGTGCTGCGCCTGGCCGCATTGCTGCACGACATCGGCAAGCCGAGGACGAGGCGCTTCGAAACCGATGGACGGGTCTCCTTCCATCACCACGAGGTCGTCGGCGCCAAGATGACCAAGAAGCGGCTGACTGCTCTCAAGTACTCCAATGAGATGGTCAAGGACATCTCCCGGCTGGTGGAGCTGCACCTTCGCTTCCACGGGTACGGCACCGGCGAGTGGACCGACTCGGCGGTGCGACGGTACGTGCGCGATGCAGGGCCGTTGCTGGAGCGGCTGCACAAGCTGACGCGTTCGGACTGCACCACGCGGAACAAGCGAAAGGCGAGCGCTCTGTCGCGGGCCTACGACGGCCTCGAGGAGCGCATCACTGAGCTCAAGGAGCAGGAGGAGCTGGACTCGATCCGGCCCGACCTGGACGGCAACCAGATCATGGAGATTCTGGGAGTCGGCCCCGGCCCGGTCATCGGCCAGGCCTACAAGGTCCTGCTGGAGCTGAGGCTGGAGAACGGGCCGATGGAACACGAGGCCGCTGTCGCCGCTCTCAAGGACTGGTGGGCAGCCCAGAGCTGAGCCCGCCTGTGCCGTGTTTCACGCGAGCCATGTTTCACGTGAAACATGGCTCGCGCCCGTTAGGTGAGGGGTGGTGTTTCACGTGAAACATCACCGCTCGCGCCAGCGAGTCATCGCTGTGGCCACGGCGGCATAGACGACAGCGACCCCGAGTACGAGCGGGATCGATCTGCCGTCCGGCGGCAGGATCGCGGCAGCGACGGCCGCGGCGCCGACGAAGGCGACGTTGAAGAGCACGTCGTAGAGCGAGAAGACTCGGCCGCGGAAGGCGTCGTCGACGGACGTCTGTACGACGGTGTCCGTGGCGATCTTCGCCCCTTGAGTGATGACTGCGAGGACGAACGCGGCGATGAGTATCGGCGCGGGAGTGAACGGCAGGCCGAGGGCCGGTTCGAGAACCGCGGCCACCCCCGCGCACATCGCCACCCAGCCGTAGTTTCCGAGTCGGCCGACTGCCCACGGTGTGATGATCGCCGCGGTGAAGAATCCCGCCCCCGAGATCGCCACTGCCATGCCGAGCAGCGCCAGCCCCTCCGACTCCGTTGCCGACCAGGCATAGCGGCAGAGCATCAGGACCATCACCGTCAGCGCGCCGTAGCAGAAGCGCAGCAGCGTCATCGCCGCAAGTGCTCGTGCGGCGACACGTCTCTCTGACAGATGGCGCAGCCCGCTCACCAGGCCGCGGGCTGTCGAGGCCACCGCGGCGGTCAGCCGCGGCTGTACCAACTCCGGATCGGGGCCGAGCAGGTTCCGCCCCATGCGCAGCGCGGCCAGTCCGGCGCTGAGATAGAGCGCGGCACCCAGCAGCACCACCATGGCGTCGGAGCCGGTGGAGACCGCCCGTACGGCGAAGGCGAGCCCGCCACCGGCTGTCGCGGCGAGGGTTCCCGCGGTGGGTGAGATGGAGTTGGCCACCACCAGCCGTTCCTCGTCCACGACGCGAGGCAGGGCGGCGGAGAGCCCCGCCAGAACGAAGCGGTTGACGGCCGTGACGGTGAGAGCGGAGGCGTAGAAGAGCCAGTCGGGGACCGAGGCGATGATCAGCAGAGCAGTGCAGGCGGCGAGCGCGGCCCGCAGCAGGTTTCCGTAGAGGAAGACCTGGCGGCGCCGCCAGCGGTCCAGCAGGACGCCGGCGAAGGGACCGATCAGGGAATACGGCAGCAGCAGTACGGCCATCGCCGAGGCGATCGCGCCGGGAGAGGTCTGCCGCTCCGGCGAGAAGACGACGTACGTGGCGAGCGCGACCTGGTAGACACCGTCGGCCGCCTGTGAGAGCAGCCGGACGGCGAGCAGGCGGCGGAAGTTCGTCAGCCGCAGGAGTACGCGCAGATCACGTACGACAGGCATGTGGGCAAGCGTCACACAGCAAGAGGGCCCCCGGGTATACGCCACGGGGACCCTCAACAGCCAAGCGGAGACGAGCCCTTAGCGCTCGACCTCGCCCTTGATGAACTTCTCGACGTTCTCGCGGGCCTCGTCGTCGAAGTACTGGACCGGCGGCGACTTCATGAAGTACGAGGACGCGGAGAGGATCGGGCCACCGATGCCACGGTCCTTGGCGATCTTCGCGGCACGCACGGCGTCGATGATGACGCCCGCCGAGTTCGGGGAGTCCCACACCTCGAGCTTGTACTCCAGGTTCAGCGGGACGTCGCCGAAGGCACGGCCCTCGAGGCGGACGTACGCCCACTTGCGGTCGTCCAGCCACGCCACATAGTCGGACGGGCCGATGTGGACGTTCTTCTCGCCGAGCTCCCGGTCGGGAATCTGGGAGGTGACGGCCTGCGTCTTGGAGATCTTCTTGGACTCCAGGCGCTCGCGCTCGAGCATGTTCTTGAAGTCCATGTTGCCGCCGACGTTGAGCTGCATCGTGCGGTCCAGGATGACGCCCCGGTCCTCGAACAGCTTCGCCATGACGCGGTGCGTGATGGTGGCGCCGACCTGGGACTTGATGTCGTCACCGACGATCGGGACACCGGCCTCGGTGAACTTGTCCGCCCACTCCTTGGTGCCGGCGATGAAGACCGGGAGAGCGTTGACGAAGGCGACCTTGGCGTCGATGGCGCACTGCGCGTAGAACTTCGCAGCGTCCTCGGAGCCCACGGGCAGGTAGCAGACGAGGACGTCGACCTGCTTGTCCTTGAGGATCTGGACGACGTCGACGGGGGCCTCGGCGGACTCCTCGATGGTCTGGCGGTAGTACTTGCCCAGACCGTCGAGGGTGTGGCCGCGCTGCACCTTCACGCCCGTGGACGGCACGTCGCAGATCTTGATGGTGTTGTTCTCGCTGGCGCCGATGGCATCCGCGAGGTCGAGGCCGACCTTCTTCGCGTCGACATCGAAGGCGGCCACGAACTCGACGTCCCGGACGTGGTAGTCGCCGAACTGGACGTGCATCAGACCCGGCACCTTGCCGGCCGGGTCGGCGTCCTTGTAGTACTCGACGCCCTGCACCAGCGAGGCGGCGCAGTTGCCCACGCCGACGATGGCTACGCGAACCGAACCCATTCCGGTTGCTCCCTGTTTGTTCTCGTACGAGACCCTGCGTGGATGCAGGGGCTCACTTGGTGGTGTCATCGGACGGATCCGGCGGGTCGAGGTCTCCCGGGGGACTCCCCTCGGGGGATACCGCGTCCCGGTGCCGGGGCAGGCCGTCCGCTTCTCCAGTTGTGCTGTCCTGCTGAGCGGCGTCACCGACGGAAAGGGGTCGTCGCCGATCCCGCCCCGCGCGCTCGCTCTCGATGAGCTCGTTCAGCCAGCGCACTTCGCGCTCCACGGATTCCATTCCGTGGCGCTGCAGCTCAAGCGTGTAGTCGTCGAGGCGCTCGCGTGTGCGGGCGAGGGAGGAGCGCATCTTTTCCAGACGCTCCTCCAGCCGGCTGCGCCGGCCCTCCAGCACCCGCATTCTCACTTCGCGCTCCGTCTGTCCGAAGAAGGCGAAGCGGGCCGCGAAGTGCTCGTCCTCCCAGGTGTCGGGACCGGTGTGGGAGAGGAGCTCCTCGAAGTGCTCCTTACCCTCCGCCGTCAGCCGGTAGACGATCTTGGCACGGCGGCCCGCGAGGGAGGCGGCGAGGGCGTCCTCAAGGGCGCTGCCCGGCTCTTCGATCAACCAGCCGTTGGCGACAAGCGTCTTGAGGCAGGGATAGAGGGTCCCGTAACTGAAGGCCCGGAAGATCCCCAGGGACGTGTTGAGCCGCTTGCGCAGCTCGTACCCATGCATCGGGGCCTCGCGGAGCAGGCCGAGAACGGCGAACTCGAGGATGCCGGAGCGTCTGCTCATCGATCGCCTCCTCCGCCTTCCTCGGTCTTTATGCCGTCTTGATGTATCGACTCGATACATCAAGACGATAGAACGGCGGTCCTGCCGCGACAAGTGCGGCCATCGTGACCGGCGTCACATCGCCAATTCGCAGTAATCGAGTTGCCTGTTTTCGGGTGAATTTTGCCCCTAGGTGGGTTTTGGTCGTGCGTAGTCTGTGCGGCATGCCGACCACCGGGAACCGAGTGACGCCAGGGAGCGTCGTTGTCCTGGATGCATCACGGATGAGCCTGTTCGTGGGCTGGTCCGTATGTATTTCGGGGGGACCGGATCTCAACTGCCGCTTCCAGGCGTTTTCGCCTGCCCGAGGAGTAGTCGTTCGATGAGCGAGCACCGTCGCAAACAGCCGCAACCGCAGGGTGGCGGACGTGCCGCGGCCAGGCGCGCCGCCCAGCCCTCAGGCCGCCGCGCAGCCCCGTCACAGGGCGCCAGCACCGGATCCCCTTCCGACGCGTACGGGCAGGAGGAGCCGACGTACGGCGGCCGCGCCGAAGCCCGCCGCGCCGCCCAGCGCGGTGGTGGGGGCCGCAGAAGGGCCGCCGAGGGCGGTGGCGCGGGTCATGGCGGACCGGGTGGCGGCCGCCGCGGTGGCGGTGGTCCGGGTGGACCGGGACGCGGCCGGGGCGGTGGCGCCCCGGGGAAGAAGCGGCTGATCGACTATCCGCGTCACAACAAGTACGGGTGGCGGCGCTGGGTGCCGTCGTGGAAGCTCGTGAGCGGGCTCACGCTCGGGTTCATCGCCACTGTGATGACGGCCGGGACGATCGCGTACGCCATGGTGGAGATCCCGAATCCGCAGAAGGCCGCGGAGGCGCAGAACAACGTCTACTACTGGGCCGACGGTACGCAGATGGCCGCCACCGGCGGCGAGGTCAACCGGCAGATCATTCCGATCGCGCAGATCCCCGCCGCGATGCAGAACGCGGTGATCTCCGCCGAGAACAAGACGTTCAAGACCGACCGCGGTATCGACCCGATGGGTATCGGCCGGGCCCTGTTCAACATGGCCAGGGGCCAGCAGACCCAGGGCGGCTCGACCATCACGCAGCAGTACGTGAAGAACGCACGGCTCGGGGACCAGTCCCAGACCCTCAGCCGGAAGTTCCAGGAACTGTTCATCGCGATGAAGGTGGGCGAGGAGGTGGACAAGCCCGGGATCATGGCGGGCTATCTGAACACCTCGTACTACGGGCGCGGAGCCTACGGAATCCAGGCCGCCGCCCGTACATACTTCAACGAGGACGCCTCCGAGCTCGACCCGAGCCAGTGCGCCTTCCTCGCCTCGCTGCTCAAGGGTGCGACGTATTACGACCCGGCCGGCGCTACGGAGATCGACCCGGCCGCCACTCCGAAGGACAACACCGAGCGCGTCACCAAGCGCTGGCGGTGGATCCTCGACGAGATGGTCAAGGACGGTCACCTCCCCGCCGCGGAGCGCGCCAAGTACACGACGCTCCCGAAGGTCGAGAGTCTGAAGAAGAACGCGCAACTCGGCGGCCAGATCGGCTACCTGGTCGACCTCGCCAAGGCGAACTTCATCAACAACAACGACAAGGGCATCAAGGACCTGTCCACGGGCGGCTACGAGATCTACACGACCTTCGAGCGGCCCAAGGTAGAAGCGCTCGAGGCGGCCGTAACGAAGATCCGCGCGAAGAACATCGACGCCGAGAAGCGCCCGGACAAGGACACCCACGTCCAGTTCGGCGGGGCCTCGGTGGACGTGAAGACCGGCGCCATCGTCGCGATCTACGGCGGTGAGGACGCGACCAAGCACTTCACGAACAACGCCGACCAGACCGGTGCCCAGGTCGGCTCGACGTTCAAGCCGTTCGTCCTCGCCGCCGCGATGGAGGAGGGCGTACGCGACCCGGAGCTGGGCCCGGAGCAGGGTCTGGAGAGCCGCACCAAGGTCGACCCCAACACGAGCAAGTACAACGGCGCCAACAAGCTCAAGATCAAGAACTACGACCGGTCCGTCTGGCAGGACGAGAACGGCAAGGAGTGGCTGCAGACGAACGACGGTCAGCAGTCGTACAAGGACATCACCCTGCGCGAAGCCATGGTCCACTCGGCCAACTCGCCCTTCGTCCAGCTGGGCATGGACATCGGCGTTGACAAGGTGAGGCAGGCCGCGATCGATGCCGGCCTGCGGGCGAACAGCCTGATCGAGGCGGACGTGCCGTCCTTCTCCATCGGCATCTCCGACCCGAGCGCCATCCGCATGGCGGGGTCGTACGCGACCTTCGCCGACAACGGCAAGCAGCGCGACCCGTACTCGGTGACCAAGGTCAAGAAGAGCGGGAAGATCGTCTACGAGCACGAGGACCGCACCAAGCAGAACTTCGACCCCAACGTCGCGGCCCATGTGACCGACGTGCTGGTGGATGTCGTGGAGAAGGGTACGGGCACCAACGCCCGGATTCCGGGTCGTAAGGTCGCCGGCAAGACCGGCACCACCGACGGCAACAAGTCCGCCTGGTTCGTGGGCTACACGCCCCAGCTGTCGACCGCAATCGACATGTACCGGCTCGACGACAACGCCGAGAACAAGAACCGCGCGTTCCTCGAGATGTTCGGCACGGGTGGACAGAAGAAGATCCACGGAGCGTCGTTCCCGTCGGACATCTTCAAGGACTACATGTCGACCGTGCTCAAGGGGCAGGAGAGGCTCGAATTCCCGAAGCCCGAGCCTCTCGACGACGCCGAGACCGTCTACGGCGGTGGCCAGCCCAGCCCCACGCCGACGCCGACCGCCTCGGCTCCGTCCGCCACGCCTTCCCAGAGCCCGTCCACGACGCCCTCGCAGTCGCCGTCCGGGTCGCCCGAACCGACCGACACCTGTGACCCGTTCGACTGGAAGTGCAAGCCCACCGGCGGTCAGGACGGCGGTGGTGACAGCTCCGGTACCGACACGGGCGGCGTCACCGACGGCGGCACCACCGACGGCGGCACCACTGACGGCGGTGTGACCACCAGCCCGTCACCGCCCACGGGCGGCAACGGCAACGGGAACGCGGGCAAGGACTCGGGAGGCTGGTTCGGCGGCCCGGAGGGCTGACGCCCGTCGCCGCACCGGCCACGAGGGCCGCCGCACCGGAGAACATCCGGAGCGGCGGCCCTCGTCCGTTGTCCACAGGCCCGGACGTGCCGACAGCCCGGTACGGCAGGATGTGTTGCATGCCGAGCCCAGAGAAGACGAGCGTGCGCCAGGACCAGCCCGTGGTGTGCCCCACACAGCGGGACGAGGTCGCGGCGGCCGGCAGCGAGGTGATCGGCGGCCCGCTGGGCCGCTGGGCATGGACCGGCGGCAGCCGGCTCACGCCGGTCCGGGTCGTGGCGCTGGTCGCGATCGGGATGTTCGCGCTGGGCATGGTGCAGAAGATCCCCTGCTACGACTGGGCCTGGTTCCGGGGCACCAGCTCGCAGTACACGCACGCGTGCTACTCCGACATCCCGCACCTGTTCCTGGGACGGGGTTTCGCCGACGGGCTCGTGCCCTACTTCAACCGGCTGAGCGGCGACATGGAGTACCTCGAATACCCCGTCCTGACGGGGCTGTTCATGCAGGTCGCCGCCTGGCTCACGCCGTCCGGCGGCTCCATGCAGCACCGAGAGCAGCTGTACTGGATGGTCAACGCGGGCATGCTGCTGATCTGCACCGCGGTCATCGCGGTCTGCGTCAGCCGCACCCACCGCAGGCGCCCCTGGGACGGGCTGCTGGTCGCCCTCGCGCCGGCGTTCGCCCTCACCGCGACCATCAACTGGGACCTGTTCGCGGTGGCCCTCACGGCCTCGGCGATGCTGATGTGGTCACGTGGACGGACTCTGGCCTTCGGCATCCTCATCGGGCTCGCCACGGCCGCCAAGTTCTATCCGGCGCTGCTGCTGTGGCCCCTGCTGGTGCTGTGTGTGCGGGCTGGGAAGTACCGGGCGTTCGTGGTGGCCGCGCTGGGCGCGGCGGGCTCCTGGCTGGTGGTGAATCTGCCGGTGATGCTGCTCGCCCCCGAGGGGTGGAAGAAGTTCTACACCTTCAGCGAGGAACGGCAGGTCGACTTCGGGTCCTTCTGGCTGATCATCACGCAGCGCACCGGCGTGGCGCTGGAGGTCGAGTCGGTCAACACGTACGCGACGCTGCTCGTGGCTCTGGCGTGCGTGGGCGTGGCCGCGCTGACTCTCAGCGCCCCGCGCCGGCCGCGCTTCGCCCAGCTCGCCTTCCTGCTCGTCGCGGCGTTCATCGTCACCAACAAGGTCTACTCGCCGCAGTACGTGCTGTGGCTGATCCCGCTCGCCGCGCTGGCCAGGCCGCGCTGGCGGGACTTCCTGATCTGGCAGGCCTGCGAGGTCACGTACTTCCTCGGCATCTGGATGTACCTGGCGTACACGACGAGCGGCGACAAGCACCAGGGGCTCCCGCCGGAGGGCTACCAACTGGCGATCGCGGTCCATCTGCTGGGGACGCTCTACCTGTGTGCGGTGATCCTCTGGGACATCCTGATGCCGGAACGGGACGTCGTACGGCAGGACGGATCCGACGACCCCTCGGGAGGGGTGCTGGACCGGGCGCCGGACAGGATCGTGTTCGGCGAGGCAGCACGCCCCGCGCGGCACGCGGCGCACACGGCGGAGGGTCCGCGGGTCGAATGGGGGACCGAGGGGTCCCCCACCGCCTAGCGGTCGACCAGACGGTCGAACTGGGTCGTCGTGTGCCGCAGATGGGCCACGAGTTCGTCGCCGACCTTGGGCTCCTGGGAGTCCGACGGGACGAACAGGATCGACACCTGCATGTGCGGAGGCTCGGCGAACCAGCGCTGCTTGCCCGCCCAGACGAACGGCGACAGGTTGCGGTTGACCGTGGCCAGGCCCGCCCGGGCCACGCCCTTGGCGCGGGGCATGACGCCGTGCAGGGCCTTCGGGGCCTCCAGACCGACTCCGTGGGAGGTGCCGCCCGCGACCACCACCAGCCAGCCGTCGGAGGCGGCCTTCTGCTGGCGGTAGCCGAAGCGGTCGCCCTTGGCGACGCGGGTGACGTCGAGAACGGAACCGCGGTACTCGGTCGCCTCGTGGTCGCCGAGCCACAGCCGGGTGCCGATCCGCGCGCGGAACCGCGTCTGCGGGAACTGCTGCTGAAGGCGGGCCAGTTCCTCGGCGCGCAGATGGCTCACAAACATGGTGTGCAGGGGCAGCCGGGCGGCACGCAGCCGGTCCATCCAGCCGATGACCTCTTCGACCGCGTCCGAGCCGTCCGTGCGGTCCAGGGGCAGGTGCAGGGCGAAGCCTTCGAGGCGTACGTCGTCGATGGCGGCGTGCAGGTGGCCCAGGTCCTGCTCCGAGATGCCGTGGCGCTTCATCGAGCTCATGCACTCGATGACGACGCGCGCGCCGACCAGCGCGTGCACGCCGTCGACGGACGAGACCGAGCGGATGACCCGGTCCGGCAGCGGAACCGGTTCTTCACCCCGCCGGAACGGAGTGAGGACGAGAAGGTCTCCGCTGAACCAGTCCTTGATCCGGGCCGCCTCGTAGGTCGTGCCGACGGCGAGCATGTCCGAGCCGAAACGGGACGCCTCATCGGCGAGCCGCTCGTGGCCGAAGCCGTAACCGTTGCCCTTGCAGACCGGGACGAGGCCCGGGAACTGGTCGATCACGGACTTCTGGTGCGCCCGCCAGCGCGCGGTGTCGACGTAGAGGGAGAGCGCCATGGCCGGGACCGGAACCTTTCTGGTGGCAGCGGTGTATCAGAGATATGAGCGAGACTACGGAAGGATCAGCGGCGCGACATGTAGATGTCGAGCGCCTTGTGCAGCAGCTTGTTGAGCGGGAAGTCCCATTCACCGACGTATTCGACGGCTTCGCCGCCGGTGCCGACCTTGAACTGGATCAGGCCGAAGAGGTGGTCGGTCTCGTCGAGCGAGTCGCTGATGCCGCGCAGGTCGTAGACGGTGGCGCCCATGGCGTAGGCGTCGCGCAGCATCCGCCACTGCATCGCGTTCGAGGGCCGGACCTCGCGGCCGATGTTGTCGGAGGCTCCGTACGAGTACCAGACGTGCCCGCCGACGACGAGCATCGTCGCCGCGGACAGGTTCACCCCGTTGTGCCGCGCGAAGTAGAGGCGCATGCGGTTGGGGTCCTCGTTGTTCAGCACCGTCCACATGCGCTGGAAGTACGAGAGCGGGCGCGGCCGGAAGCGGTCACGCACTGCCGTGATCTCGTAGAGCCGCTGCCACTCGGCGAGGTCCTCGTAGCCGCCCTGGACGACTTCGACGCCGGCCTTCTCGGCCTTCTTGATGTTGCGTCGCCAGAGCTGGTTGAAGCCCTTCAGGACATCGTCGAGCGAACGGTTGGCCAGGGGCACCTGGTAGACGTAGCGGGGCTGGACGTCTCCGAAGCCGGCACCGCCGTCCTCGCCCTGCTGCCAGCCCATCTTGCGGAGCCGGTCCGCCACTTCGAAGGCGCGGGGCTCGATGTGGGTGGCCTCGACATCACGCAGGCGCTTGACATCCGGGTCCTGGATACCGGCCTTGATCGCCGGGGCGTCCCAGCGTCTGATGACGACCGGCGGGCCCATCTTCACGGAGAAAGCGCCCTGGTTCTTGAGGTGGGCCAGCATCGGCTGCAGCCAGTCGTCCAGGTTCGGGGCGTACCAGTTGATCACCGGGCCCTCGGGAAGATAGGCCAGATAGCGCTTGATCTTGGGCAGCTGCCGGTACAGGACGAGGCCGGCTCCGACGAGCTCACCGTTCTTGTTGAACCAGCCCAGGTTCTCCGAGCGCCACTCCGTCTTGACATCCGCCCACGCCGGGACCTGGCAGTGACTCGCCGCGGGCAGGCTCTGGATATATGCCAGATGCTGCTCACGGCTGATGGTCCTCAGGGTCAGGCTCATGCGGGGCGCTCCTCGGCAGGTGTGTCCCCATGGGTTCAGGGGCTCCGGCTCTCGCGCCGAAGCCTACTGGGCCCGGGAAGCGCCCCGCGTGGCCGTAGGCGAACGGGAGCTAGAAGCCGATCAGGCCACCGAAGAGCCCGCCGTTCGCCATACCGAGGAAGAAGCCGATCGCCGAGGCGCCGAGGCCGATCACCGTGAGGAACCGCTCGCGGGTCGTGACCGAGATGAACTGGCCGTACCCACCGGTGAGAATCCCGATCAGTCCCGCCCACGAGCTGAGCAGATGAAGGTTGGGGAACTGTGCGGTCACGAAGGCCACCATACCGAGGACCAGAGTCACTGCCGTCAGGGTGTCCTGGAGAGGGTGGGGCTTTCCGTCGGTGGCGAAGAGAGAGCCGGTGGGGTTCGGTTGCGTCTGTGCCATGAAGCACCTCCTGGCATTCCCGGAAGGCGGCGCATTGTGACGCCGCACACACCCGTTCCGTACAGGGTGCGGCCGTCCTCCGCCGGATTTCAACCGGAAGCGGGTAAGCGGGTACTCTGTACGGTCTGCACCGGTGTCTGCGCAGCCCGGCATCCGTTCCCTCGCCCGTCGAGGCCGATTGTCAGTGGCGCCTGTTTTACTCGTAGACATCGATGCTCACGCATCACGACCCTCCTGCCACGGAACGACCGTGGCCGCTGAGTCCAAAGGAGGTGGGTTCCACATGCGTCACTACGAGGTGATGGTCATCCTCGACCCCGATCTCGAGGAGCGCGCTGTCTCCCCGCTGATCGAGAACTTCCTCTCCGTCGTCCGTGAGGGCAACGGAAAGGTGGAGAAGGTCGACACCTGGGGCCGTCGTCGTCTCGCTTACGAGATCAAGAAGAAGCCCGAGGGCATCTACTCGGTCATCGACCTGCAGGCCGAGCCTGCGGTCGTCAAGGAGCTCGACCGCCAGATGAACCTGAACGAGTCGGTCCTCCGGACCAAGGTCCTCCGTCCCGAGACCCACTGAGCATCTAGCTCAGAGGTCATCGGGTCCGAGTAGCAGCAAGCAGCCAGAAGCAATCCCGCCGAGAGGTTCACCCATGGCAGGCGAGACCGTCATCACGGTCGTCGGCAATCTCGTCGACGACCCCGAGCTGCGCTTCACCCCGTCCGGTGCGGCGGTCGCGAAGTTCCGCGTCGCGTCCACTCCCCGCACCTTCGACCGTCAGACCAACGAGTGGAAGGACGGCGAGAGCCTGTTCCTGACCTGCTCGGTCTGGCGTCAGGCGGCGGAGAACGTCGCCGAGTCGCTCCAGCGAGGCATGCGCGTCGTCGTGCAGGGCCGGCTGAGGCAGCGGTCCTATGAGGACCGCGAGGGCGTCAAGCGCACGGTCTACGAGCTGGATGTCGAGGAAGTCGGCCCCAGCCTCAAGAACGCCACGGCCAAGGTCACCAAGACCACCGGTCGCGGTGGCCAGGGCGGCTACGGCGGTGGCCAGCAGCAGGGCGGTGGCAACTGGGGCGGCGGTCCCAGCGGTGGCCAGCAGGGTGGCGGCGGTGCTCCCGCCGACGACCCCTGGGCGACCAGCGCGCCGGCCGGCGGCCAGCAGCAGGGCGGCGGCGGTGGCGGCTGGGGCGGAAGCTCCGGCGGCGGCTACTCGGACGAGCCTCCCTTCTAGGGATCCGTCCCACCGGGATTCGTCCCAGGGGCAGCTCGTACCCCCACTTCTTGATCACACAGGAGATACACCATGGCGAAGCCGCCTGTGCGCAAGCCGAAGAAGAAGGTCTGCGCATTCTGCAAGGACAAGACCGCGTACGTGGACTACAAGGACACGAACATGCTGCGGAAGTTCATTTCCGACCGCGGCAAGATCCGTGCCCGCCGCGTGACCGGCAACTGCACGCAGCACCAGCGTGACGTCGCCACGGCCGTCAAGAACAGCCGTGAGATGGCGCTGCTGCCCTACACGTCCACCGCGCGATAAGGGAAGGGTGACCACAACATGAAGATCATCCTGACCCACGAGGTCTCTGGCCTCGGCGCTGCCGGCGACGTCGTCGACGTCAAGGACGGCTACGCTCGCAACTACCTGGTCCCGCGCGGTTTCGCGATCCGCTGGACCAAGGGTGGCGAGAAGGACGTTGCGCAGATCCGTCGCGCCCGTAAGATCCACGAGATCGCGACCATCGAGCAGGCCAACGAGATCAAGGCCCGTCTCGAGGGCGTGAAGGTGCGTCTGGCCGTTCGCTCCGGCGACGCCGGCCGCCTCTTCGGCTCCGTCACCCCGGCCGACATCGCTTCGGCGATCAAGTCCGCCGGTGGCCCGGACGTCGACAAGCGCCGTGTCGAGCTCGGTTCGCCGATCAAGACCCTGGGCTCGCACCAGGTGTCCGTGCGTCTGCACCCCGAGGTTGCCGCGAACCTCGGCGTCGAGGTCGTCGCCGCGTAAGCGCAGCAGAGCAAGGAGAGGGCCGCACCCCCCAGGGGTGCGGCCCTCTCGCTGTTCCGCGGTTTCACGTGAAACGGTACGTTCCAGGTGAAACCCCACGTTTCACGTGGAACATGACTCCGACCGTCAGCGGGTAGCTCCCGTGACGATCCAGAGGCCGGAGCGGGTGCGCAGCCACAGCGTCAGCATGCGCACCGTCATCATCAGGGTCATCGCCCACCACAGCGCGGTCAGGCCGCCTCCGAGAGCGGGGACGAGGAGAGCGATGGGGGTGAAGACCGCCAGCGTCACCAGCATCGCCCCGGCCAGGTAGGGGCCGTCGGCTGCGCCCATCAGCACACCGTCCAGGACGAAGACGACGCCGGCCACCGGCTGGGAGAGCGCGACCACCAGCAAGGCGGGAAGCAGGGTGTCCTGAACCGCCTGGTCGCTGGTGAACAGGGGAAGAAGGAGCGGGCGGGCGACGACGATCAGGGCTCCCAGAACGATGCCGGAGACGATGCCCCACTGCACCATGCGACGGCAGACCTCCCGTGCGCCGGCAGGGTCGTTGGCGCCGAGATGGCGCCCGATGATCGCCTGGCCGGCGATGGCGATGGCGTCCAGCGCGAAGGCCATCAGGCTCCAGAGGGAGAGGATGATCTGGTGCGCGGCGACCTCGGTGTCGCCGAGACGGGCTGCCACGGCGGTGGCGATCATCAGGATGGCGCGCAGGGAGAGCGTACGGACCAGCAGGGGGACACCGGCGCGGGCGCTCGCGCGGATGCCTGCGGCATCGGGGCGGAGCGAGGCGCCGTGCCTGCGGGCTCCGCGGACCACGACGACGAGATAGGCGGCGGCCATCGCGCACTGGGCGATGACGGTGCCCCAGGCGGAGCCGGCGATCCCGAGGCCTGCCCCGTAGACGAGTCCGGCGTTGAGAGCCGCATTGGCCGCGAAGCCGCCGATCGCGACGTACAGGGGTGTGCGGGTGTCCTGGAGGCCGCGCAACACGCCGGTGGCGGCCATGACGACGAGCATCGCGGGGATGCCCAGGCTGGATATCCGCAGATACGTGGTGGCGTAGGGGGCGGCCGTGTCCGAGGCACCGAAGATCTCGACGAGCCAGGGGGCGGCGGGCAGGGTGACGGCGATGACGGCGGTGCCGAGGAGAAGGGCGAGCCAGATCCCGTCCATGCCCTGGCGGATGGCGGCCCCCGGATCGCCGGCGCCGACCCGGCGCGCGACCGCGGCCGTGGTGGCGTAGGCGAGGAAGACGAAGACGCTCACCGCCGTGGTGAGCAAAGCGGCGGCGATGGCGAGTCCGGCGAGTTGGGGCGTGCCGAGGTGGCCGACGATGGCGCTGTCGACCATCAGGAAGAGCGGCTCGGCGACGAGGGCTCCGAAGGCGGGAACGGCGAGTGCGATGATCTCGCGGTCATGGCGTCGTCGGTCGGTGTTCGGTGCCACGGGAGCCTGGGTCATGGGCGCAATCTAATCTTCCACAGGTAAGAGATGCAAGGGCTCCTGGGTCCTTACCAACCCGTGAGACGCGGCCTCTGCTGTGCGCCGTTTGTTCTGATCTTGGTCCAGCTGGGAAAGTTTTTCTCCTGCACAGCCGGTGGATGGAAAATCCGCAGGTCAGGGCCGATGTGGTGGGCCGGTTATGACTTTGTCCACAGTGCTGTCCCCCGGTCCGTGCACAGGATCTGTGGAGTTACCCACAGCATCTGGTCCGTCGTCCACATGGCCTGTGGATAACCAGATTGGCTGACGGTGCCTGCGGCCCTACCGTGGACCGGCGCCCGACTCCCCGGAAGCGGAGTCGGGCCATTCGTTTTGTCAGTGTCGTGCCGTAGAAAGAGTGCCACGGCGAGGGTCCGCGGAGCGGACGGGAGGAGGTGGCCGGTGAGCATCCCCGAGCCCCTGGACGATCCCTGGGCCGACACCGGTCCGAGCGACCGTCTTCCTGTCTCCCGCCCCCGGCAGGGAGAGGGCCGCGGTCGTGGCCGCGACGAGCAGCACGAGCGCGGCAGGGAGAGCGCCCCCTGGGACGACGGCTCCCCCGGCTTCGAGCGGGTGCCTCCGCAGGACCTCGACGCCGAGCAGTCCGTTCTCGGCGGCATGCTGCTGTCCAAGGACGCGATCGCCGATGTCGTCGAGATCATCAAGGGCCATGACTTCTACCGGCCCGCGCACGAGACCGTCTACCAGGCGATCCTCGATCTCTACGCCAAGGGCGAGCCGGCCGACCCCATCACGGTGGCAGCGGAGCTGACCAAGCGCGGCGAGATCACCCGTGTCGGTGGTGCCTCCTACCTGCACACGTTGGTCCAGTCGGTGCCGACGGCGGCCAACGCCTCGTACTACGCGGAAATCGTCCACGAGCGCGCGGTCCTGCGGCGGCTCGTGGAGGCCGGCACCCGCATTACGCAGATGGGGTACGCGGCGGACGGCGACGTCGACGAGATCGTGAACTCGGCCCAGGCCGAGATCTACGCCGTCACCGAGCAGCGTACGAGCGAGGACTACCTGCCCCTCGGCGACATCATGGAGGGCGCGCTCGACGAGATCGAAGCGATCGGCTCGCGCAGCGGCGAGATGACGGGTGTGCCGACCGGCTTCACCGACTTCGACTCCCTCACCAACGGTCTCCACCCCGGCCAGATGATCGTCATCGCGGCCCGCCCCGCCATGGGTAAGTCGACGCTGGCCCTGGACTTCGCGCGGGCGGCCTCGATCAAGAACAATCTGCCCAGCGTCATCTTCTCGCTCGAAATGGGCCGCAACGAGATCGCGATGCGTCTGCTGTCGGCGGAGGCGCGGGTGGCTCTGCACCACATGCGCTCCGGGACGATGACGGACGAGGACTGGACCCGGCTGGCCCGCCGGATGCCCGATGTCTCCCAGGCTCCGCTCTACATCGACGACTCGCCGAACCTGTCGATGATGGAGATCCGCGCCAAATGCCGCCGGCTCAAGCAGCGAAACGACTTGAAGCTGGTGGTCATCGACTATCTCCAGCTGATGCAGTCCGGTGGCTCCAAGCGCGCCGAGAGCCGTCAGCAGGAGGTCTCGGACATGTCCCGTAACCTCAAGCTGCTCGCCAAGGAGCTGGAGATTCCGGTGATCGCGCTCTCGCAGCTGAACCGTGGCCCCGAGCAGCGTACGGACAAGAAGCCGATGGTCTCCGACCTGCGTGAGTCCGGCTCCATCGAGCAGGACGCGGACATGGTCATCCTGCTGCACCGCGAGGACGCGTACGAGAAGGAGTCGCCGCGGGCGGGTGAGGCGGACCTGATCGTGGCCAAGCACCGTAACGGCCCCACGGCGACCATCACCGTTGCCTTCCAGGGGCACTACTCGCGGTTCGTCGACATGGCGCAGACCTGATCGACCTGATTGCGGGAACAGTTCTTGACCTGGAGGTCAAGAACGGTGCTAGTGTTCCGGTCATGGCAAGGCCCAAGCAGTTCGATCCGGAGATCGCCGTCGACCAGGCCATGGAGGTGTTCTGGCGGAAGGGGTATGCCGCCACCACTCCTCAGGACCTGACGGACGCGCTCGGCATCGGCAAGGGCAGTCTCTACAACGCCTTCGGCAGTAAGCACGCTCTCTTCGAGAAGGCGCTCCACCGCTATCGCGACAGTCAGGCTCTCGCCCTGGTGGAACTGGTCGGGGAGTCCGGTCCGGTCAAGGTACGTCTCCGTAAGGTGCTGAGACTCCTTGCCGAGACGGACCTCGCCGACCCGGATCGTCGCGGTTGCATGGCGGTGAACGCGGCGGCGGAACGCGCGGGGGTCGACGAGGTGGCGACTGAACTCGTCCGCCGCATGTTCGACCGCACGGAGGATGCCTTCCGGGCGCTGGTCGAGGAAGGGCAGCGAGCGGGTGAAATCGCACCCGGGCGCGACCCTGCCGCGCTGGGCAGCCTTCTGCTGAATACCGTCGTTGGCCTGCGAATCCTGGCGCGCGTCGCCGAAGGGCCGGAGCGGCTTACCCGAGTGATCGACGCGACGATCGACTCCCTCTGACCCGGACCGTGGGACGTACCAGGTCCGGGGCTTCTTCTGCCTAGATTTTGTACTCGCAGTTCAAGAACTGGAGCATCATGAATCTCAACCTCACCTCCAAGACTGCTGTGGTCACAGGCGCCAGCCGGGGCATTGGTCTGGCCACCGTCCGCACGCTCGCTGCCGAAGGCGTCAGGGTCGTGGGAGCCGCCCGCACCATCACGCCCGAGCTGAAGGGCACCGGAGCGCTCGCGGTGTCGGCGGACCTGAGTACTGCCGACGGTGTCGCCACCCTCATGAACAGCGCCCTCACAGAGCTGGGAGGCATTGATCTGCTGGTGAACAACGTCGGAGGCGGGGACGACGTGGAGCCCGTCGGCTTCCTCGACACCGACGACACTCAGTGGACCCGCATCTTCGACCTCAACCTGCTCAGCGCGGTTCGCGCCAGCCGCGCGGCACTGCCCAGCCTGATCGAGCGCCGCGGAGCGATCGTCAACGTCTCGTCCATCAACTCCCGGCTGCCCGCCGCCGGTCCGGTCGCCTACAGCGCGGCCAAGGCGGCCCTCGCCGCACTGGGGAAGTCCCTGGCCGAGGAATTCGGCCCGCAGGGAGTGCGCGTCAACACCGTCTCTCCCGGAGTCGTCCGCACAGCCATCTGGGAGGACCCCGACGGCTTCGGTGGCAAGGTGGCGGCCGGGGCCGGGGCCGAGCACGGCGCGTTCCTTCAGCAGATACCGGAGGCGTTCAACATCACCACCGGGCGTATCACCGAGCCACAGGAGGTTGCCGCCTTGATCGCGTTCCTTCTCTCCGACGTGGCCGGCAACATCACCGGCGCCGACTACGTCATCGACGGCGGCACGGTCAAGACCCTCTGACCCGGCAGCCGCCGCGTCCCTGCGTACCGAGCCCACGAGCTCCCGCCCGTGGAGTGATCTGTCTCACAGGCTGTCACAACGACTGACCAGGCGGTGTCTTGAGGCCGAACCCCTGAAGCCGGAGGAGACACCATGACCGGGAACACCGATGTGGTCGTGATCGGCGGCGGTTACGCCGGTGTCATGGCGGCCAATCGCCTGACGCAGCGAGACGACGTGACCGTGACGCTGATCAACCCGCGCGCGACCTTCGTCCACCGGATCCGTCTGCACCAGCTGGTGGTTGGGTCCGACGACGCGGTCGTCGAGTACCGAAAGGTCCTGGCCGAGGGGGTCCGGCTGGTGGTCGACACCGTGGCACGGATCGATGCGGCAGGGCGCAGCCTGACGTTGGCGTCGGGCGGCACGGTCGGTTACGACTACCTGGTCTACGCGGTGGGCAGTGGCAGCGCTGACCCGAGGGTGCCTGGGGCGGCCGAGTTCGGCTATCCCGTCGCCACGCTGGAGGAGGTGCAGCGGCTGCGGCCGGTCCTCGACGCCGCGCCCGCGACGGCCGCGGTGACGGTGGTCGGAGCCGGTACGACCGGCATCGAGACCGCCGCCGAGCTGGCGGAGGCGGGCCGCAGCGTGACCCTGGTCTGCGGCGGGGTTCTCGGCCCGTCCCTGCACCCTCGGGGTCGGCGTTCGGTCGCGAAGCAGCTGGCCAGGCTCGGTGTGACCGTGCTCGAAGGCCCCGACTCAAAGGTGACGGCTGTGGCCCGCGATGCCGTCCAGCTCAGCGGCGGATGTGAGCTGGCGAGCGAGGTGACCATCTGGACGGCCGGCTTCGGTGTGCCGGACCTGGCCGCGCGCAGCGATCTGAGCACCGACGCCCTGGGCCGTCTGCTCACGGACGAGACGCTGACCAGCGTGGATGACGAGCGCATCGTTGCGGCCGGGGACTCTGCGGCGCCGTCGGACCTTCCGCTGCGGATGAGCTGCCAGGCCGCGGTTCAGCTGGGCCCGCAGGCCGCCGAGACGGTGCTCAGCCGGATCGCCGGTGAGCAACCCGCGCCCATCGACGTGGCGTTCGTCAGCCAGTGCATCAGCCTGGGGCGTCGCGCCGGCATCCTTCAGCTCACCAGCAAGGACGACACCGCCAAGAAGTACTACCTCGGCGGCCGCCCGGGCGCCAAGATCAAGGAGCTCATCTGCAAGAGCGTTCCCTGGCAGCTGGGGTACGAGGCACGCAAGCCCGGTGCGCGCACCTGGTGGGCCAAGGACGACAAGCGCCGGCAGCTGCTGCAGGCCAAGCGCGGCGAAGCCCGGGCCGTCGCTGAACGGACAGCCTGATCCCCGTTTTCATGACACCCCTCGCAGGACAAGCGACCGGAGCGCGTTCCCGGAGGTCCCAGGCATGCACGGAGGTAGCCCTATGAGCGAGCACGCCGGCAACCCTGCGACCGAGAGTTTCGTCGCTCACCGCAATCTGCTCTTCACCGTCGCGTACGAGATGCTCGGGTCGGCCGCCGACGCCGAGGACGTCCTTCAGGAGACCTGGTTGCGGTGGGTCGAGGTCGACTTGGCTCAGGTGCGTGACCACCGTGCCTATCTCGTCCGGATCACGACCCGGCAGTCGCTCAACCGGCTGCGCACGATGCAGCGCCGCAAGGAGTCGTACGTCGGACCCTGGCTGCCCGAGCCGCTGCTCACGGCGCCGGACGTGGCCGAGGAGGTGGAGCTCGCGGAGAGTGTGTCGATGGCGATGATGCTCGTCCTCGAAACGCTGCCGCCGACCGAGCGCGCCGTCTTCGTGCTGCGCGAGGTCTTCGATGTCGGCTACGACGAGATCGCGGACGCCGTCGACAAGAGCCCGGCGGTCGTCCGGCAGATCGCGCACCGCGCCCGCCGGCACGTCGATGCCCGCCGCCCCCGCCGGGTGGCCTCTGCCAGTGAGACCCGGGCGGCTCTGGAGTCGTTCCAGCGCGCGCTCGAAACCGGGGACCCGCAAGCGCTCCTTGACGTGCTCGCCCCGGAGGTCGTCCTGGTGGGCGACGGCGGGGGCATCAAGCAGGCCGCGGTGCGGCCGATCACCGGCGCCGACAAGGTGGCCCGCTTCATGGTCGGTGGTCTCGGCAAGAACGAACGCCCGCTCACCGTCGCTCCCACCGTGGTCAACGGCAACCCGGCCCTGCTCGTCCACCTGGACGGCGAGATCGACGGCATCCTGGCGATCCGCCTCGAGGACGCCCGGATCACCGGCCTCTACTACGTCCGCAACCCCGAGAAGCTGAACCGCGTCGCATCCGAGACCCCGCTCACGCTGCACTGAATCGAGGGGGCATTCCGGGTGGGGCCGAATGGTCCGGCAATTCCCGGTCGCCCCGGGCCCCCTCGTAGCGATAGATCTGATCCATGACCTCAGAATTCGAAGAGCTGCTCCCCAGTACGGAGCGGGCCCTGTTTCACCGCGTCGCCGTGGCGCAGGCCGAAGGCCGCACTCCCTCTCTCGTAGGGGCGGTGGTCAGGGACGGGCGGATCGTATGGAGCGGTGCCCGCAGCTGCGTCGACGGGCATGAACCCGACGCCGACACCCAGTACCGCATCGGCTCGATCACCAAGACCTTCACCGCCGTGCTGATCCTGCGGCTGCGTGACGAGGGGCTGCTCGATCTGGGTGACCCGCTGGAGAAGCACCTGCCCGGAACCGGCGTGGGTGAGGTGACGATCGCTCAGCTCCTCGGTCACAGCTCGGGGCTGGCCGCCGAGACCCCGGCGCCCTGGTGGGAGCGCACGCCCGGCTCGCTCCGGCCCGAGTTGAGCGATGTGCTGGGAGAGCGGCCCCTGTTGCATCCCGGCGGCCGCAGGTTCCACTACTCCAATCCCGGTTACACGCTGCTGGGTTCGCTGATCGAGTCGGTCCGCGGGGAGTCCTGGGAGGCCGTGCTGCGGCGCGAGATTCTGGAGCCGCTCGGGATGGGGCGTACGAGTACGCAGGCGCAGGCTCCGCACGCCGGGGGTTGGGCGGTGCACCCCTGGGCCGACGTCATGATGCCCGAACCGGCCGAGGACCTCTGCCTGATGGCCCCGGCGGGGCAGCTGTGGTCGACCGCCGGCGATCTCTGCCGCTTCGCGGCCTTCCTCGCCGAGGGGGATGAGCGGGTGCTGAGCGCGGAGAGCGTATGGGAGATGCATGCACCCTCCGCGCCTCCGGAGGCCGGGGAGTGGGAGAGCGGATACGGGCTCGGGCTGCAGCTCGTCCGTACGGAAGGGCGCACGCTGATCGGGCACACGGGCTCGCTGCCCGGGTTCCTGGCCGGTCTGTGGGTGAGCGTGGAGGACGGGGTGGCCGCGGTCGCGCTGGCGAATGCCACGTCGGGGCTGTCGGCCGCCGCAGTCGCTGCCGATCTCGTAGGCATCGTGGCCGACGCGGAGCCGCGCATCCCCGCGCCCTGGCGTCCACTGCCGGAGGTGGACGCTGAGCTTCTTGCGCTGACCGGTCTCTGGTACTGGGGCACCTCCGGCTTTGGTCTGAAGCTGGTGGCGGACCGGGGCGTGGAGTTGTACCAGCTCAAGGGGAATGGCCGCGGCTCGCGGTTCCGTGCCCGTCCGGACGGGAGCTGGATTGGTCTCGACGGCTACTACGCGGGGGAGACGCTACGAGCCGTGCGGCGGGCCGACGGTTCCGTGGACCATCTCGACCTGGGGTCGTTCGTCTTTACGCGTGCGCCCTACGAGCCTTCGGCGGAGGTGCCCGGCGGGGTGGACGAGGGCGGCTGGCGCGGCCTTCGGCAGTGAAGCCGTGGTGATGTTTCACGTGAAACAGGCGCCGAGCCGACCGCTCAGGAGCTCAGCTCACGCTCCAACGGGGTGCGGAAGCGTGGCGTGACGCGTGCCTCGCCGACCCATTCCGACAGGCGTGAGGCCTCCGCTTCGACTGCGGCGGAGGCCTCATGCCCCGCGTCCGTCAGCAGTCGCCACACGATTTCGCCGTTCGCGCGCTGGGCCCAGCCTCCGATGATCTCGCCGTTCCACCACACCGTGGGGCCGATGTTCCCGGCGTAGTCGAAGAGGGCGGCCCGGTGTTCTTCGGCGAGGTGGAAGCCCCGGTCGGCCCATGCCATGCCGCTGGGGTCGAGCCCCGGAAGCAGCGCTGCCCAGGGCTCGACGGGCGGCTCGGGCTCGGTGTCACCGGGCGTGACATAGCCGACCGCGCCCCCGTCGAGTCGGACCTCCTCGGCACCGACGGCCGCGAGGGCCTTGCGTACGTCACCGAGGGTCCACCCGGTCCACCACTTGAGGTCGGCCTCGGTGGCCGGTCCGTAGCGAAGCAGCCAGCGCCGTGCCAGCTCCGCCTTCGCCTCGGTCGGCGGGAGGCCCACCCAGGGGTCACTCGCCGCCCATCTGAACTGGCTGGAGGTCCAGGAGCCACGGGGACGATCGCGGCGGATTCGGCCCTCTGCGGCAAGCACCCGGAGGACGCGCGTGGACACGCCCTGAACCGTCTCGTGCTTCTTCCCGCGAAAGATGGTGATCTTGGCGCGCAGTGCGGGTACGGCGTCGGACAGCTGGCTGCCCGTCGAGGGGCCCCGGGCGGCGAGCGCGGCCAGGACGGCTTCCTCGGAGTCGGCGAGCCAGCGCTCGTCCAGGCCGTTGCCGTCTTCGGCCAGATGTTTGACCAGGGTCTTGCGCTCCTTTGCGGCGATGGCGTGGCCGGTCGAGGTGGCGACGTACGGAGCGAGTTCCTGGGAGACGGCGAAGAGGGTGTTGCGCATGGAGAGCAGCCGGACCAGCGAGACGTCCTCGTAGAGCGCTCGCTCCACCTCGGCGGTGGTGGGGTCGGTGAGGCGGGCGCAGGCGGAGAGGAACACGGTCGACGCGTCCGTCGCGTGCAGGGCGACCACGGCGTCTGCGGCCTCCGCCACACTCGCGGCCCGCACGGAGGGAGCGAGGAGGTGGCGGCGACCGATGCGGATACGGCGCTCTGCGGTGGTGAGTCGGTGCGTGGCGCTGCTCATGGTGGGGACCGTAGGGCGGATATAGGTCAGCCGGCGGCCTGTTGGAGGTCAGATGCTCAGCTTGAAGCCCACATGAGAAGCCTCGAACCCCAGGCGCTCGTAGAAGCGGCGCGCGTCGGTGCGGGAGGCATCGGACGTCAGCTGCACCAACTGGCAGTTCTGGCGCCGGGACTCGTCGACGGCCCATTCGATGAGCCGGGTGCCGAGGCCGCTGCCGCGTTCGTCCGCGTGGATCCGTACCGCTTCGATGATCGAGCGGGTGGCGCCCCGCCGGGAGAGACCCGGAATGACGGTGAGCTGCAGGCTGCCGACGACACGGCCGTCATGTTCCGCGACGACCAGGTGCTGGTTCGGATCTCCCGCCAGCCGCTCGAACGCCGCGGTGTACGGGGTGAGGTCGTCCGGCGACTCACGCTGCGCGCCCAGTGGGTCGTCGGCGAGCATCGCGACGATGGCGGGAATGTCGGCGGAGGACGCGGGCCGTATCCGGAAATCGCTCATGATCCGCAGCCTATGCGCGCCATGAGGGCGCCGGAAGTCTGTACGGCCTATGCGGGCGCGGGGACCCGCAGCTGCTCGACCGTCCGGACCAGAGGCGTGAGCTCAGGGTTCTTCGCGGCCTCGTCGAGCGCCTCGCGCAGCGCGGTGTCATTGGTGGGCCTGGCCTCGGCGAGCAGCTGCTGACCGGCTTCCGTGACATCGGTGTAGATGCCGCGGCGGTCGGTGTCGCAGAGGTACCGGGTGAGCAGGCCGCGGTCCTCCAGCCGTGTGACCAGGCGGGTGGTGGCGCTCTGACTGAGCACGACAGCGTCGGCGACCTGCTTCATCTGGAGGTGGCCACCCGGGCCGCTGTGCTGCCGGCTGAGGACGTCGAGGAGTGAGTACTCGCGCACGCTCAGGCCGTGCCGGGACTGGAGTTCCCGCTCGATGTGGGCCTCGATCCTGCCGTGCAGCAGGGAGAGAGCGCACCAGCCCTGGGCGAGGGCGGTGAGTGCCGGATCCGTCGCTGTCATCGATCTCTCCTTCGTCCAGGAGCGCCTTGGGCCGCTGTGAGCGCCTTCGCTCCGAGGGACGTGGCCCTGAGCGGCTTCGTCCAGGATAGACGACAAGCGCAATAGCCCGCGCTTGCAATTAATCCGCGTCTGCAATTATTGTGGACGCTCGTAAAGCGCTAACGCAATCTCTTGGGAAGGGTGAAACCCATGCCGCTCGCGCTCCTTGCCCTGGCTATCGGGGCATTCGGTATCGGCACGACCGAGTTCGTGATCATGGGGTTGCTCCCCGAGGTTGCCGGCGAGTTCCAGGTCTCCATCCCCGCCGCCGGCTACCTGGTCACCGGCTACGCCCTCGGCGTGGTGCTCGGAGCCCCGCTGATGACCGTCCTCGCCACCAAGGTCTCCCGCAAGCGGATGCTGATGCTGCTGATGGGCCTGTTCATCGCGGGCAACGTGCTCTCTGCCGTCGCCCCGGTCTTCGGTGTGATGCTCGCGGGCCGCGTCGTCGCCTCGCTCGCCCATGGCGCGTTCTTCGGCATCGGTTCCGTCGTGGCGGCCGACCTGGTCGCGCCGGAGAAGAAGGCCGGTGCCATCGCCATGATGTTCACGGGCCTGACCGTCGCGAATGTCGTCGGCGTTCCGCTGGGCACCTTCATCGGCCAGAGTGTCGGCTGGCGCGCCACGTTCTTCATCGTCGCCGGGCTCGGTGTGCTCGGTCTGGCCGGTGTCGCGAAGCTGGTTCCGGAGCAGCCGAGGCCCGAAGGCGTGCGTCTGCGTCACGAACTCGCCGCGTTCCGCAATGTGCAGGTCCTGCTCGCCATGGCGATGACGGTGCTCGGCTTCGGCGGCGTGTTCGCCGCGATCACCTACATCACGCCGATGATGACCGAGGTCGCCGGCTTCGCGGACTCCTCCGTCACCTGGCTGCTCGTCCTGTTCGGCCTGGGCATGGTCGGCGGCAACCTGATCGGCGGCAAGTTCGCCGACCGTGCGCTGATGCCGTTGCTGTACGTCTCGCTCGGAGCGCTCGCGCTCGTCCTGGCGCTGTTCACGTTCACCGCCCACAACAAGATCGCGGCTGCCGTCACCATCGTGCTCGTCGGCGCACTGGGCTTCGCCACCGTGCCGCCGCTGCAGAAGCGGGTCCTTGACCAGGCGTCCGGTGCCCCGACGCTCGCCTCGGCCGTGAACATCGGAGCCTTCAACCTCGGCAACGCGCTGGCCGCCTGGCTCGGTGGCATGGTGATCGCGGCCGGCCTCGGCTTCACCGCCCCGAACTGGGTCGGAGCCGTACTCGCCGCGTCCGCGCTGGCGCTGGCGCTCCTCTCCAGCGTGCTGGAGCGCCGGGACGCCCGCCGCGAGAGTCTGGTGGTCGCGGGTGCTTCCGTGGCCCGCCCGGCCGTGGTCGCTGCCGCCCGCCACTGAACCCCTGGGCGGATCGGGCTGGGCGTCGTGAGCCCAGCCCGATCCGCCGGACATCCCTCAGGGCCGGAGCCCCGAAACGTTCCCTAGCCCGCCGCGACCGTCAGGGGAGCGAAGCGGCGGGTCCAGTCCCCGGGGAGAGCGGGAGTGCCGTGGAGCATCACGGCGTTGAAGGCGATCGGGTCCAGCCCGTTCGCCTTCAGCCATGTCAGGAGTTCCTCATGGCGTACGTCGATGTCGGTGCGGAGCGGGCGGTCCGTGCCGGCGGCCAGTGAGGCGACAAGTGCCTTCGCCGTGTCCGTGTCGCGGGCGATGAGGGGGCCGACGACATGGGTCTCCATATTGGGCCAGGCCGCCGCATACCCCGTCAGTACGCCGCCGGCCTCCGCGACCCTCAGTTGATCGGCGAAGGCGGGCAGGCGCGTGATCATGTGCGTACGGTCCAGGCCGAAGACCTCGGTGTCGAGCCTGAGGATCGCGGGCAGATCCTCGGCCGTGGCCGCTCGAGTCCGGGCCGTGGGCGCCGGGCCTGAGGGGCGGAAGTGGCCGCGAACCATCTCGGCGCGGCCGACGGTCGTGAAGCCCAGCTCCTCGTAGAGCGGCTTTCCGTACGGCGTGGCGTGCAGGGTGAGTGGGGTGGTGCCGGCCTCGGCCACCACGTGCTTCATCAGACGGCGCCCGATGCCCTGGCGGGCGTACCGCTCGGCCACGAGAACCATGCCGATGGCGGAGAGACCCTCACCAGGTCGTACGGCGTCACCGTACGAGGTCACGACGCACGCGCTGACGAGGCCCTTGCCCGACGGGTCGTCGATCCCGTATCCCGCACCCGCTGCGAGCAGCAGGCTCCATTTGTGCTCCTCGCGCGGCCAGCCGCGGTCTTCGGAGAGATCGGCGCAGGACACCAGGTCTGCCGTGGTCAGTCGCCGGATGGGGAGCTCGCTGAGCGGTGTTGGCATGAAGGTCAGGCTGTCTGACGTGGAGATCGTGCGTCCAGCCCTTTAGTGGAAGTCGCACGCTGTTCGGCGGACTTGAGGCCCTTCAGTCGCCGTCCGCGCCGAGTCATCCCCCATGGCTTGAGGACCGAGATCGCGGTCATGAACAGATAGGCGGACAGGGAGACGATCGGGGCGGCGAGCAGACCGGTCGGGTCCTGCACCGGGATTCCCGCGGCAGCCTCGTCCGCGGCGGCGTTCACACCGGGCCGCAGCGAGAACGTCGTGAGGGTGGTCGTGATCAGCGTCAGCCAGAACTTGGTCCAGACCCAGCGGTATCGGGCCAGGCCCCAGGGAGTGCCGAGCGAGAGCACCAGACCGCTGCCGAGCGTGAGCAGAGCGATCGGGATCATCAGCCAGTTCGCGAACAGCGCCATCGAGCGGTAGGAGGCTTCAGCCACGGCCGGGGAGCCGGAGGCCGCCGCGGCGGAACTCAGCCCGAGCAGCCCGAGGGAGAGCCCGAGCCAGCCCGCGGACGCGCAGACGTGGACGACGAGGATGGCCTGCCGAGCGGGTCGCTTGAGTGGTTTCACGTGAAACACCGTGCACGGGCGCCCGCCGCCTCCGCGTCTGACAGCGGGAGTAACCGCACGTACTAACCTCGGCGTACATGGCGAGACTGCATCTCTTCGACCTTGATGGAACCCTGATCCGCGGCTCGGCGGCCGCCGTGGAGATCTCCCGGCAACTGGGGCTCTCCGAGGAGATCGCCGCACTGGAGCGCGACTTCCTCCTGCGTGCGCTGACACCGGATGAATTCGCTGTGCGGGCCCGGGATCTGTGGGGGGACCTCACTCAGGCCCAGTTGGCGGCGGCATTCGACGGGGCTCCCTGGATGAGTGGAATCCGTGAGGTGTGGGCCGATATCCGGGGCCATGGTGACTACTGTGCCGTCATATCCCTCTCGCCTGATTTCTTCGTCGAGAGATTGTTGTCATGGGGTGCGCACGCTGCGCACGGCTCACGTTGGCCGTCCGTTCCGTTCAAGGAACCGGTAGACAGATCGGGCATTCTCGACGCCGCCGCGAAAGTGAAGATCGCGAACCGGCTCTGTGCAGAGTTCGGGGTGAGCATGGACGACTGCGTCGCCTATGGTGATTCGATGTCCGACGCGCAGATCTTTGGAGAGGTGCCCGTTGCGGTGGCGGTGAATGCGGACCATCATCTCTCCGGGCTCGCCACGCATGCCTATACCGGGAGTGATCTGCGAGAGGCCTACGAACTGGTTCGATACCGCCGATAGTTCGGCAGCCCGCCGGGGCGGGCGCTTGGGCAATGTCACAATCCAGTCCCACTCGCCCCGATTGCCGGTGCGGCAAAGGTTAATGTGGGTCGGCAGTGTTCCTGAGACAGAGTGGGGAATTAAGGCGCGTTCCGGGCCAGCGGAAGTGCGCAGACCGACCGAAAGATGTTCGAGGCGAGGCACATAATGGACGCTCCGACCACCACGTCGGCCGGCAGTGGCACTTCAGGCGAGAACGGCGCGAACCGCGCGAATGTCGATCATGGCCCGCGTGGCGGGAACGGCGGAGGCGGCTGGTTCACCCCTCGTAAGCGGAACGGCTCGGGAGGCCCGGCACCCCATACGGGCGGCGGAGCCCCAGGCGGTGCGGGCGACGGCCGAATAGCGCCGCCGAGCAGGCCTGTCGCACCCATACGTCCGGTCGGCACCGGCGCGGACAGAGCCTCCGCGGCACCGCCGCGCGCGAACCGTGCCCCCGCGGAGCCCGCACCCCCCGTCCAGCGAGCCGCGCCGCCCCAGGGCTTCGAGCCTCCGGCCGCAGCAGCAGCACCACCAGCAGCGGCACCGGCGGCCCCGGAGCCCCCGGCCCCCCGCGAGGACCCTCATGCGTCCCCGGACGCGATCCTCATCAGGCGGACCATGGCGGAGATCGGCCCGGTCGCCGACAAGGTCACCGCCTACTTCTACGCCCTGCTCTTCGTCCGCCACCCCGAGGTGCGCCCGCTCTTCCCCGCGGCCATGGACACCCAGCGGGACCGGCTGCTCAAGGCGCTGCTGACCGCCGCCGAGCACATGGACAACACCCCCGTGCTCGTCGAGTACCTCCAGGCGCTGGGCCGGGGGCACCGCAAGTACGGGACCGAGCCCGCGCACTACCCCGCCGTGGGAGAGGCGCTGATCGGCGCGCTCAGCCGATACGCCACGACCACCTGGGACGACGAGACCGAGGCCGCCTGGGTCCGTACGTACACGACGATCTCGCAGGTCATGATCGACTCGGCCGCGGAGAACGAGCGGCACGCGCCGGCCTGGTGGCATGCCGAGGTGGTCTCGCACGACCTCAGGACGCCCGACATCGCGGTGATCACCGTCCGTCCCGACCAGCCGTACCCCTTCCTGGCGGGGCAGTACACGAGCCTGGAGACACCGTGGTGGCCGCGGATCTGGCGGCACTACTCCTTCGCGGGCGCTCCGCGCTCCGACGGGCTGCTGTCCTTCCACGTCAAGGCGATTCCGGCGGGCTGGGTCTCCAACGCCCTGGTTCACCACGCCCGCCCCGGTGACGTCCTGCGGCTCGGCCCGCCCGCGGGCTCCATGACCGTCGACCACACCAGCGACAGCGGTCTGCTCTGTCTGGGCGGCGGCACCGGCATCGCGCCGATCAAGGCGCTGGTCGAGGACGTCGCCGAGCACGGCGAGCGCCGGTCCGTCCAGGTCTTCTACGGGGCGCGCAGCGACCACGACCTCTACGACATCGACACGATGCTGCGGCTCCAGCAGAGCCACCCCTGGCTCCAGGTGCGGCCCGTCGTCGACGGCAAGGCGCAGCTGCCCGACGCCGTGCGCGAGTTCGGTCCGTGGCACGAGTACGACGCGTACGTCTCCGGCCCGGTCGGGATGATCCGCAGCGGCGTGGACGCGCTCAGGCGGGTCGGCGTTCCCTACGAGCGGATCCGGCACGACTCACTGGAAGAGCTGGTCGCGGCGGCGGACTAGGGGGTCGGCCTTTCGGATCAGCCCAGGTCGGGGGCGTGCATGGCGCGTACGCCTTCGATATTGCCGTCCAGGTAGTGCCGCAGCGACAGCGGTACGAGATGGACGGCGGCGATCCCGACCCGGCTGAAGGGCACCCGTACGATCTCGTACTCGCCGCAGGGCTCGTCCACCTCGGGGCCGTGCCGCCGTGACTCGTCCATCGAGGCCAGCCGGCAGACGAAGAAGTGCTGCACCTTCACGCCCGAGACGCCGCCGTCCACGATGTGCTCGACGGTGTCGACGAAACAGGGCACCACATCGGTGATCTTGGCGCCGAGCTCCTCGTCGACCTCGCGGTGGAGGGCTTCGACGACGGTGGCGTCGTCGGGCTCGACCCCGCCGCCGGGCGTGAGCCAGTACGGATCCATGCCGGGCTTGGTCCGCTTGATCAGGACGAGGTCGTCCCCGTCGAGCAGGATGGCGCGTGCGGTGCGCTTGACCACTGGCCGTTCGGTCATGGCAAGAGAGTGGCCCACGAGGCCGCTCCTGAAACTCCCTGCGACCCGATGGCAACCGGACAGCAACCCGACGGGAACCGGACAGGCACCGGGCGGGAACCGCAAGGCGGGCGCGGCGGTCACCAGTCGGCGGCCGCGCGGAGCAGCCATTCATGTGCCCGCGCGATGTGCGGGAGCGCGAGCGTTCCGGTGCGCACCACCAGGAAATAGGTGCGCAGCGGCGGCACCGGAGGGTCGAGCAGCGCCACCAGCCGCCCGCTCTCCAGTGCGCCTTCGCACAGGTAGCGCGGCAGCACGGCCAGTCCGGCGCCGGAGGCGGCCGATTCCAGGACGGCCCGCAGATCCGGTGCGATGACGGTGCCCGCCGCGGCCGGCCGGCTGTCGAAGACGGCGGCCCAGTAGCGGGAGACGAACGGGAGGGACTCGTGAACCTCGACCACCGGCAGCTGCTCCAGCACCACGGAACCCTTGCGCAACAGCACCCCGGGGCCCAGCCGCGCGGCCCAGCGCGGCGCGGCGACCAGGACGTGCTCCTCGTCGCAGAGCGGAGTGGACGACAGGAGCCCACCGCGCGGGCGGGCCGTCGTGATGGCCAGATCGTGATGGCCGGCGGCCAGCCCGGCGAGGGTGTCCTCGGAGTTTCCGACGAAGGAGGCACGTAACGCGAGGCCCTGCGAGATCAGCGGGGTGAGCGTCGGCAGCGCGCGTACGGAGGTGAACTCGGGTGGTCCGGCGAGGTGCAGGGTGCGGACGCCCGCCTCCTCGTCCAGCCCGGCCTCGGCGATCTCGACCAGGGCGTCCAGATGGGGGGCCGCACGGTGCGCGAGTTCGTCGCCGACGGTCGTGGGGGTGACGCCGCGCGCCTGCCGCAGGAAGAGCGGCCGCCCCAACTGCCGCTCCAGTGTCCGGATCTGGCTGGTGACCGCGGGCTGGGAGAGTCCGAGCAGTGCGGCGGCGCGGGTGAACGAGCCGGCCCGGTGCACCGTGATGAATGTGCGCAGCAAGGCCAGGTCCATCGTCCAACTATAAATAAGTCGATAGGTCGCTGTCGCTGGTGTGATTGGACACTGACGCAGAGTCAACTAGCCTTGTTCGAGCGGTTCTCCGCGCGTGGAACCGGGGCGGTCCGAGCCATGAGGGGGGAGGCTCGGACCGCCCCGCCCTCAGGCTGCTGCGGCGTCCAGTGCGCGCAGCACGTCCGCCACCAGATCCTCGGCGTCCTCGGCGCCGGCCGAGAAGCGGATGAAGCCTTCCGGTACGGCATCGCCGCCCCACCGGCCGCGTCTCTCGGCGCTGGAACGGACGCTTCCGAAGCTCGTCGCGTCATCGACGAGACGCAGCTCCGCGAGGAAACGCTCGGCGTGCGCGCGGTCCGGCAGGACGAAGGAGACCACCGATCCGAAGCGGCGCATCTGCGCCGCCGCGACCTGGTGCGAGGGGTCGTCGGGCAGTCCCGGATAGCGCAGTCCGGTCACCTCGGCGCGTACGGCCAGCGCCTCGGCGATGGCCAGGGCGTTCGCGCACTGGCGGTCGGCCCGCAGTTGCAGGGTGGCCAGCGACCGGTGCGCCAGCCAGGCCTCCATCGGGCCGGGGATGGCGCCGACGACCTTGCGCCAGTGCCGTACCCGGGCGGAGAGGGAGGCGTCACGGCAGACCACATAGCCGAGCAGCAGATCTCCGTGCCCGGTCAGCCCCTTGGTGCCGCTGGCCACCACGAAGTCCGCACCCAGCTCCAGCGGCCGCTGGCCGAGCGGCGTCGCGAGCGTGTTGTCGACCGCGACGAGCGCGCCGCCGGCGTGCGCCGCGTCCACGAGCCGCCGTACGTCGCACACGTCCAGCCCGGGGTTGGACGGCGTCTCGATCCACAGCAGCTTCGCGCCGTCGAGGACGGCGAGCTGCGCATCGCCCCTGGTCGGCGCGGTGCGTACCGCGACGCCGTACGCCTCCAGCTGCTCCCGCACCAGCGGCAGCGCCTGATAGCCGTCGTCCGGGAGCACGACCGTGTCGCCCGCCCGTACCTGGGACAGCAGCACCGCGGAGACGGCGGCCATCCCGGAGGCGAAGACGACGGTCTCCACCTCGGCCCCGGGGGCCTCCAGTTCACCGATGGCCCGCTCCAGCAGCGTCCACGTGGGGTTGGAGTCCCGGCCGTAGGTGTACGGGCCCGTCGGTTCGCCCGGCAGGTGGTAGTGCGCGGCGAAGACCGGGCCGGGCAGCGTCGGTTCGTACGTGCGCGCTTCGGGCAGTCCGGCCCGTATCGCCCTGGTGCCGTCGCCGTCGGTCATGGGCTCAGCCCCTGTCATCGGGCAGCACGACGTTCAGCGCCCAGGACACGACGGAGATGATCAGGCCGCCGAGCACGGCCGTCCAGAAGCCCTCGACATGGAAGCCGACGTCCAGCAGGTCGGCGATCCAGGAGGTCAGCAGCAGCATCAGGGCGTTGACCACCAGCGTGATCAGCCCGAGGGTGAGGATGAAGAGCGGGAGCGTCAGCAACTTCACGATGGGTTTTACCAGGAAGTTCACCAGGCCGAAAAGCAGTGCGACGACGATCAGCGTCAGCACCTTCTCGCCGGTGTTGTCACCGGTGAGCGTGATGTCCTGGATCAGCCAGATCGCGACGGCCAGGGCCCCGGCGTTCGCGATCGTCTTGACTAGGAAATTCTTCATGTGTCTGATCGTGGCAGACGAGATCGGATCAAGGGCAGGGGCGGACGGACGATGAAGGCATTCCGACTGGACGAGCTGGAGGCGGAGCGCGCCGCCAACGACGGTGCGTACCTGCAGTTCCTGCGTGAGCGGAACATGTCGGCCGGGCTGTACGCGCTGGACGCCGGTGAGCTGGACACTCAGCAGCCGCACGGCCAGGACGAGATCTACTTCGTCGTCAGCGGCCGCGCCGCGATCACGGTGGGGATGGAGACGACGCAGGTCGGGCGGGGCAGCGTCGTCTACGTACCCGCCGGAGTGGCCCACAAGTTCCACCACATCACCGAGGATCTGCGGGTGCTGGTCGTCTTCTCTCCACCCGAGAGCTGAGCGGCCGCCCCGCGATTCCCTAGGGGACGGTTCAGGGGAGTCCAAGGGCTGCGCGGGGCCCGGCGGGCGGGCTGCCCCTCTAGCATCGAAGACGGAACATCGGAGAAGGACACCGAGAAGCGAGGTAGGGCGATGGCGGTGCGGGAGATACTCGCGGGGATGCCGTGGTGGGTGAAGTGGGTCGCGATTCCCTTGATCGCCATCGTCGTATTCGGCGGACTGATCGCCACGGTGGTCGGGTTTGTGATCGGACTCCTCTTCAAGGTGTTGGTGTTCGCGGCCCTCGTGGGTGGACTTGTTTACGTCGTACGGAAGTTCACGTCCTCGTCCTCATCGCGCGGCGATTGGTAGCGGCGTACGCACGTTAGCCCGCCCGGGGGAACGGCGAACCGGAAACCACTGGCCGCACAGGGGCTGCCATTAGAGTGGCAAACGTCTGCCGCCCCCTGGGAATCATGGGAAATCGTGGGTCGACGATCGCCGTGAACAGCGGTTTGTACGACTTCACGATCTGCTTCTCGATCGACTTCCCGATCCCTTTCCCGGTCTGTTTCCCGAAATGCTTCCGGGCCCGGCCCCGGAAGCGCGGGAATCATCCTCAGGAGCGCGGCGGGCGCGCGGGGGCGGCCCCCGCAGGCGGGCGCGCCGCCCGTCACCACGCCTGGGGGTGACCTTTGGCCACAGCTACGGCTCCGAGCACCGCTTTCGCTTCCGTCACTACTACTGCCACGGCTCCGATTGCCGCTTCCGCTGACACTTCTGCCGCTACTTCTGCTTCGGCTACCCCGACGCCCACTCTGATCGGATCCGTCCAGCGGGCGCTGCGGCTGCTGGAGGCCGTGAACTCGCATGCGGACGGAGCCCCCGCCAAGCAGCTCGCACGCGAAGCGGGCCTGCCGCTTCCCACCGCGTACCACCTGCTGCGGACCCTGACGCACGAGGGGTATCTGCGGCGCGAGAGAGGCGTGTTCGTCCTTGGTGAAGCAGCGGTGCGGCTCGCGGGCGGCGGAGCGCTGCAGAATCGTCGCAGCAAGATCGAGGACTCTCTGGCGCACTGGCGTGACGCGATCGGGGTGCCCGTCTACTTCGCCGTCTACCGCGAGGGTGAGATCGAGCTCGTCGCTGTTGCCGACACCCCCTACGCGCCGGCGGTGGACGAGTGGGCCGACTTCCGGGAGACGGGGCACGCCCACGCGCTCGGTCAGTGTCTGCTGAGCCAGCTCGACGAACAGGCCCGGAAGGATCACCTCCGCCGCCATCCCGTACAGACGATCACGCCTCATACGGTGCGCGACCGGCGCACCCTGCTGGAGCGGCTGGGCGCGATGGGCCGGATGCAGCCGGTCGTCGAGCGCCAGGAATACGCACTCGGAACGGTATGCGCGGCTATTCCGATCACGGCCGGTTCCACCGCGGCCGCCATGGCGATTTCTCTCCCCCTGCATCAGGAAGATCGATTGCTTCCCGCAGTCGAACAGCTACGTAGTGGCATCGGAAGTCTGCTCAGTTCGTTCGCGTTCTCTATCAGTATCTGAAAAATCACTCCTTGTGATCTGCTAGCGCGTGCAGCACGATGGCGTCAAGAGGGCCTAGGGGGATCATTCCTGGCCGTTTTCATCTACTGCGGGGTACACGATGCGTGAGTCGGTTCAGGCCGAGGTCCTGATGAGCTTCCTCGTTTCCGAGGAGCTCTCATTCCGGATCCCGGTGGAACTCCGGTACGAGACAGGAGATCCCTACGCGGTCCGGATGACCTTCCACCTGCCCGGCGACGCGCCCGTGACCTGGGTCTTCGGCCGTGAGCTGCTGCTCGACGGCATCAACGGGCCCAGCGGGGACGGTGATGTCCACATCGCGCCGACCCAGCCCGAAAGGCTGTCCGATGTCTCCATCCGACTCCAGGTCGGCGTGGACAGGGCGCTGTTCCGGGCGAGCGCCCCGCCCCTGGTGGCGTTCCTCGACCGGACGGACAAGCTGGTCCCGCTGGGGCAGGAGCGGGCGCTCGGAGACTTCGAGGACCACCTGGAGGCCGCGCTCGGGCGCATCCTCGCCGAGCAGAGCGCCGGCGCGGAGGAGAACGCGGGCTAAGGCCGGGGGCCGGGGCGACGGGCGAGGGTCGAAGGCCGAGGGCCGAAGGTTGGGGGCCGGGGTGGTTACTTCGCGCGCCGGCGGCGGCCCCTGCCGCCGCTCGCCGGGGCCACCGGCGCGGCCGCCGCGGCGGAGGCCGGCCGGTCGGCGGACACGACCAGGGCCGCCAGCGCCGTGGTCACCGGCACCGAGGCGACCAGGCCGATCGACCCGACCAGGGTCCGTACGATCTCCTCAGCCACCAGCTCGCTGTTGGCCACCGTCCCCACACTGGACTGCGCGATCGAGAACAGCAGGAGCAGGGGCAGCGCCGCGCCCGCGTAGGCGAGCACGAGCGTGTTGACGACCGACGCGATGTGGTCCCGGCCGATCCGGATACCGGCCTGGTAGAGGGCGCGCGGGCCCATCGCCGGGTCCGCCTGGTGCAGCTCCCAGACCGCGGAGGTCTGGGTCACCGTCACATCGTCGAGCACACCGAGCGAACCGATGATCACGCCTGCCAGCAGCAGACCGGACATGTCGATGTTGGGATACAGGCCGTGAATCAGGCCCGTGTTGTCGTCCGTGTTCCCGCTCAGTGAGGCCCAGCCGATGAAGAGCGAGCCCAGCAGTCCGATCAGCATCAACGAGATGAGCGTGCCGATCACCGCGACCGAGGTGCGGGCGGACAGGCCGTGACACATGTAGAGCGCGATCAGCATGATCGCGCTCGCCCCGACCACCGCGACGACCAGCGGATTCGACCCCTGGAGGATCGCGGGCAGGATGAACAGGGTCAGTACGGCGAAGCTGAGGGCGAGCGAGATCAGGGCCATCACACCGCGCATCCGTCCCACCAGGACGACCGCGAGGGCGAAGATCCCGGCGAGCAGCGCCATCGGGACCTCCCGGTTCACATCCGTCACCGAGTACTGCAGGTCGCGGGGCGCGTCGGGGGCGTACGCGACCACCACCCCCTGGCCCTGGCCGAGCCGCCGCGGCGCATCGGGCTGCACGATCTCGGTGAACGTACGGCCCTTGTCCTTACCGGTGGTGACCTCGATGGTCGCCTTCCCGCACTTCCCCTGCTGGGAGTTGACCGCTTCGCGCCCCTCAGGGGTCGAGGTGTCCCCCGTCGGCGGCACCTGTCCGACGTTCACGTCCGCGCAGTCGACCTGCACGACCTTGACGACCCGCCCCTCCTCGGTCTGCCGGTCGAAGCCGACGCCGGTGCGCTCGTGGCCGGGGACACCGCCCGGCCAGAGCACGACGAGACCCACCACGACCGCGGTGGCGAAAGGAATCACCACCGCGGCGATGACGCGTCTCAGATGCCGGGACACGGGCGCGGCCGGCCCATGCCCGTGCGAGTGGACATGGGCCTGGCCGGCCGCATGGTCATCCGCGCTTCCGGCCTGGTGGCCGCCCGGTTCTGGCGTCTGCTGGGAGGAAGTCACCGCCTGATCATCGCAAGAACGGGAGGGGCCCACTGTTCAGCGCGCCCGGTGGGGCGCTAGCGTGGGGGCACTTTGCACACGCGGGAGCTCGGAGCACCGGGCTGAGAGGGCGCTGACCTTCGTACATCCGTACGGGACACGCTGCGCCGACCGCCGAACCTGTTACCGGGTAATGCCGGCGTAGGGAGTAGGTCTCATGACCACATCGGACACGCGCACGCCTGCCTCCACGACGGAGGACGGGAAGTCCATCGGCTGGCACAAGGGATACGTCGAGGGCTCCCGCCCCGACATCCGGGTGCCGGTCCGGCAGGTGCACCTCACCAATGGCAAGGACGTGACGCTGTACGACACGTCCGGTCCGTACACCGACCCGAACATCGAGACCGACGTCCGCCGCGGTCTTCCGCCGCTGCGGGAGAACTGGATCATCGGCCGTGGCGACACGGAGGAGTACGCGGGCCGTCCCGTGCGCCCCGAGGACGACGGCATCAAGCACACCTCGCCGCGCGGCGGGCTGCGCAACCTCGACGCGGTCTTCCCCGGCCGCCCCCGCCAGCCCCGCCGCGGCCGCGACGGACAGGCGGTGACGCAGCTCGCGTACGCCCGCCGGGGCGAGATCACGCCGGAGATGGAGTACGTCGCGCTCCGCGAGAACGTCTCCCCCGAGGTCGTCCGCGAGGAGATCGCCGCGGGCCGCGCCGTGCTGCCGGCGAACATCAACCACCCGGAGATCGAGCCGATGATCATCGGCAAGAAGTTCCTGGTGAAGGTCAACGCCAACATCGGCAACTCCGCGGTGACCTCCTCCATCGAGGAGGAGGTGGAGAAGATGACCTGGGCCACCCGCTGGGGCGCCGACACGGTCATGGACCTCTCCACCGGCCGCAACATCCACACCACGCGGGAATGGGTGCTGCGCAACTCCCCCGTGCCGATCGGCACCGTTCCGCTCTACCAGGCGCTGGAGAAGGTGGACGGTCGCGCCGAGGAGCTGACCTGGGAGATCTACAAGGACACGGTCATCGAGCAGGCCGAACAGGGCGTCGACTACATGACGGTCCACGCGGGCGTGCTGCTGCGCTACGTGCCGCTGACGGCCCGGCGCAAGACCGGCATCGTCTCGCGCGGTGGCTCGATCATGGCCGCGTGGTGCCTCGCGCACCACAAGGAATCGTTCCTGTACGAGAACTTCGAGGAGCTCTGCGAGATCCTCGCGGCGTACGACGTGACGTACTCGCTCGGCGACGGCCTGCGGCCCGGCTCGATCGCGGACGCCAACGACGAGGCGCAGTTCGCCGAGTTGAAGACCCTCGGGGAACTCAACACGATCGCCAAGCGTCATAACGTGCAGACGATGATCGAGGGCCCGGGACACGTCCCGATGCACAAGATCAAGGAGAACATCGACCTCCAGCAGGAGATCTGCGAAGAGGCGCCCTTCTACACCCTGGGGCCCCTGACGACCGATGTGGCGCCCGCGTACGACCACATCACCTCCGGCATCGGTGCCGCCATGATCGCCTGGTGGGGTACGGCGATGCTCTGCTACGTCACGCCCAAGGAGCACCTGGGCCTGCCGAACCGGGACGACGTCAAGACCGGCGTCATCACCTACAAGATCGCGGCACACGCCGCCGATCTCGCCAAGGGGCACCCGGGCGCGCAGGAGTGGGACGACGCCCTCTCCGACGCGCGCTTCGAGTTCCGCTGGGAGGATCAGTTCAACCTGGCCCTGGACCCGGACACGGCACGGGAGTTCCACGACGAGACGCTGCCTGCCGAGCCGGCGAAGACCGCGCACTTCTGCTCGATGTGCGGTCCGAAGTTCTGTTCGATGAAGATCTCCCAGGACATCCGGCGTGAGCACGGTGGGGACCTCAAGTCGGAGGAGATCCAGGCGGGTATGGCGGAGAAGTCCGCCGAGTTCGCGGCGGCCGGCAACCGGGTGTATCTGCCGCTGGCCGACTGAGCCGACTGAGCCGACTCAGCTGGTCGAGCTGGTCGAGCCGGCCCAGCAGGCCAGAGCCGGCTGACCGGCTTGTCGGCTGTACGGCTGAGTCGTACGGCTGAGCCGTACGAGAGAGTTGCACGGGAGAGTGCCCCCGGCCCATAGGTCGGGGGCACCGCACGTGGGGGGTCACGTGGCCGTGACGCCGCGGAAGATGATGTCCCGCAACTCCGTGTAGCGCTCTATGAGATCGGCGCGCCCGGTCAGGATGTCGGAGATGTGCTGGGTGCCGAAGAAGGCTGCGACGATGACCCGGGCGAGGGCGGCGGGGTCGGTGTCGGGGCGCAGCTGGCCGGCTTCGAGGGCCTCGGTGGCGAGGCCGGTGAGCAGTTCCAGCCAGCCCACGTACGGCGTGGGCAGATCGGTGCCGATCAGGGAGCGTTCGATCTGCAGACGGGCTCCCGCCTGGACCATCGTGTCGCTGCGGAAGGCTTCGGCGGCTCCGTCCAGGACGGCCAGGAGGGTCTCCAGCGGGGTGAGTCCCCGGGCGCGTACCTCGGCGATCATCGGAACCCAGTGCGCGTAGTGCTCCTGGACGACGGCGACGGCGAGTGCTTCCTTGTTGGTGTAGTGGAAGTAGACGGCGCCCTTGGTCATGGCGGCGCCGTCGGCCACGTCCTGCAGGGACACCGAGGGATACCCGCGCTCCGCGAAGATCTCCGCGGCCACCTGGAGGATGTGGGCCCTGGTGCGCCGGGCGCGTTCCTGCTTCGGTGCACGGGGCTGCTGTTTCTCCGCGGACGGCCTGTTCGTCGTGGGCACCACCGTTTCTCCTTTCATCCGGGCACCCTCGTGGGATGGTGAGGGCCTTCCTATCGTCGCGCCTTGCAATATACATTCGGGAAGGTATATTTTCATTCCGCCAATCGGATGTGTGATTCCACCTGGTGGAATCTTGTTGGGGGGACCCGCCATGTCGATCAGCACGCCGCCCGCTCGTACCCGCTCCGCCGCCGTCCCGGGGCAGGAGTACGCACACCTGAAGTTCGAGCAGACCGTTCCGCGTTCGCTGGTCCACCGGGCCTGCGTGAGCGAGGTCTTCCTGACCGACGGATGCCGGGTGGACGGCGAGCGCGTCTACGTGGCCGCCCAATGGCCGCGCAGCCACGCGCTCTTCCAGCCGGATGCCGACGGGGGCAGCGACCCGGTACTGCTGGTGGAGACCGTGAGACAGGCGGCCATCTACGTGGCCCACCGCTTCCACGCGGTACCGCTCGAGCACCGCTTCATATTCTGCGACCTCGACTTCGGCATCGAGGACCTGGCGGCGCTGCGGGTGACCGACACGCCCCTGAGCGTCGTGCTGGACGCGTCCTTCCGGCCCGAGGCCAACCGTTCCTCCAAGCGGCTCGGTGCCCGCTTCGACGCCGTGCTCCACATCGGCGGACGGCGCTGTGCCCGCGCCTCGGTACGGCTGCTCGCCGTGGGTGAGCAGCTCTACTCCGTGCTGCGCCACCGCGGTCAGGCTCCGGAGGCGCCGGCGCCCGCCCCGCAGGGCGAGCCGCACCCGGCCGCGGCTCCGCTGCTTTCGGCGGCCCGGGTCGGGCAGGTACGCGCGGAGAACGTCCTGATCGGCGCGGGGCCCGCCGTCGGCACCTACCGTCTGCACCTCGACCCCCACCACCCCGGTTACTTCGAGCACGCCTGCGACCATGTGCCGGGCATGGCGCTGGTCGAGGCCTTTCGCCAGGCCTCGTACAACGTACTCCTCGAGGAGCGGGGCCATGACCCGCACGTACTGATGTCCTCCGCCGTCGACTTCGATGCTTTCGGGGAGCTCGACGCCCCGGTCAGCGTCGTTGTCGAAGCCATTGAAGCCGAAGACGAAGGCCCGCGCCTCGTCCGGCTGGTCGCCGTCCAGGGCACCCGCACCCTCGCCAGGTCCACCTGCCGGTACGAGCGGCACGGCGCGGTGGCCGGCCGTGCGCACTGAGCACGTACGCACCACGCACGTACGCACCGAGCCCGCCACCCGGACCATGCATCCCAGGGAGAGGACCGTCATGAGATCCGCCGAGCGCGGCATCGCCTTCTTCGACGTGGACGACACCCTCATCACCTTCAACAGCATGCTGTCCTTCCTCGCCCACCACTGGGCGCGGGAGGGCAGCGACCCGTCGCGTTTCGACCGGGTCCGCACGGGGCTGCTCGCGCGCCGGGCGGAAGGCGTGCCGCGCGCCGAGCTGAACCGGGCCTACTACCGGCACTACCGCGGCTGCGACGCCGCCGTACTGGCCCGGCACGGCCGCGAGTGGTACGCCGCCGAGTCGGCCAAGGGCACGATGTTCCACGCCCCGGCGGTCGAGGCGGTGCGCAGGCACCGCGGCGAGGGGCGGCCTGTCGCCCTGGTGTCCGGATCGTTCCGGCCCTGCCTCGACCCGATCGCCGAGGCGCTGGACGCCTCTCTCGTGCTGTGCACGGCCCCCCTGACCGAGAACGGCGTGCTGACCGGCGAGGTGGACGAGCCGGTGATCGGGGAGCGGAAGGCCTTGCTGGCGGTGCGGGTGATGGACGCTCACGGCGCGCGGGCCGCCGACTGCTACGCCTACGGTGACCACTCCAGCGACCTGGCGCTGCTGCGGTCCGTCGGCCATCCGGTGGCGGTCGGCGACGACGCCGTACTGGCCGAATGGGCCGGCCGTGAGGGCTGGGCCCGGCTCCCGGCCGCCCGGGGTGCCCGCCCCTCCGCCGCCTGACCGGTGCGTCGGCCGGTGGTGCCCCGGAGGTCAGGCCGTCGAACGGCGCATCGCGGGCAGCAGGATCTGCCACATCTCCCCCGGCGGCCGGGCGTCCTCCCCGGCGGACGGGGTGTGCGGCAGCCCGTACACCAGGGTCAGCAGCAACTGGCTGAGCACGGCGGGCGCGTGGTCCGCGGCGATCTCGCCGTCCTGCTGTGCCCGTACGACCAGACGCAGCAGCAGCTCCCGGAGCGCTTCGAGCTGGACCGCGGCGGCCCCCTGGGACTGGGCCTCCTCGCAGACCAGGCGCAGCCCCGCCGTGAACCGTACGTCCTGCTGGGTGCGGCGGGTCAGCTCGGTCACCAGGGTGTGCAGCGCCCGCAGCGGGCTGCCCGCGCCGGTGGCCGCGGCGTCGAGCAGGTGCCGCCAGTGCTCTTCGAACTGCCGGGTCAGCTCTGCCGCGAGCTCGGCCTTCGAGGCGAAGTGGCCGTACAGCGCCCCCTTCGTCAGACCGGTGCGCGCCGCCACCAGCTGCAGGTTCGTGGCGGCGAAGCCGTGTGCGGCGAACTCCGCGGCGGCCGCGTCCAAGACCAGCGCGTGGGTGCGCCGAGCCCTGTCCTGCTTCACCATTACCGGGCCCCTCCAAGATCCGTTTCGCGCGAACGGCGCGCACCGTCCGTCAAGAAGTACCTCTCAAAAAATACCTTCGCAACCGAATCTTTTCGTAAGTGACGCCGCACCACAAGTCCGAACTTCGGCCGGAGTGCCGCCGATTCAGGAGAACCGCCCCATGAGCACTGCCATCGCGCCTGCCGCGACCCTCCGTACCGCCGTGGAGCAGGCGGCCCGGTACGCCGCCGACGGCGAGCGGGCCAGGTCCCTGCACCCGGATGTGGTCACCGCGCTGACCGAGGCCGGATTTCCCGCACTGTTCGTCCCGGCCGGTCGGGGGGGTGCGGCGGGTCGGTTCGCCGACGCCCTGGAGATGATCGCCAGCGTGGGGGAGGCCTGCGCGTCGGCCGCCTGGTGCGCCGCCCTCCAGGCCGCGCACGGCCGGTTGGCCGCCCATCTGCCCGAGGCCGGCCAGGCGGACCTGTGGCGGGACGGCCCCGATGTCTCCGTCTCGGCGGCCGTGGTGCCCCCGGCCGGAACGCTCGCACCGGCGCCCGGCGGCTACCGGCTGTCCGGCCGCTGGAACCTGGCCAGCGGTGTCGACCACGCCCGCTGGGTCCTGCTCGCCACCCTCGACCCCGCCGGGGGAGCGGGATGCCAGCGCATTCTGGCGGTGCCCCGCGAGGACGTCCGCGTGGACGACAACTGGAACAACTCCGGCCTGCGGGCCACCGGAAGCCACAGCCTCACCGTGGACGACGTCTTCGTGCCCGAGCACCGCACGATGCTCCGGGACATCCTCGTCACCGGCCGCCGTGAGGACGCGGGCGCGGCCCGCTGTCACCGCATTCCCTTCCCGCTGGTCGCCTCCCTGCTGTTCGCCGCCCCCGCGCTCGGCGCGGCCCGCGGGGCCCTGCGGTCCTGGACGGAGCTGACGCTCACCCGTGTCGGAGCCGACGGCCGGCCCGCCCTCCAGGACGCCACCGCCCAGCAGGTGCTGGCCCGTTCATCGGCCGAGATCGACGCGGCCCAGCTGCTCCTGGAACGCGCCGCGCACCGCGCCGACGACGCGCCGCTCGACGATCTGCCGGTCGCCGCCAACCAGCGCGACGCCGCCGTCGCCCTCGACATGCTCGTCGGCGCCGTCGAGCGGCTCTTCCGCAGTGCGGGCGCCCGCGCCCAGAGCGACGACTGCGCGTTGCAGCGGATGTGGCGCGATATCCACGCCGTCGCCGGGCACGCCGCCGTGCAGATAGCGCCCGCGGCGGCGGCGTACGCGAGCCGGCTGCTCGCGCGCCACGAGGCCGACTGAGCCACCCCGCTCCAGCGGCCCTCCAGCCTCCGGCCGGGGGGCCGCCGCGGTCTGCCGGCCAGGGGCCGGACCGGCGACTGGACCGGCCCAACGTGCGCCGGGCCCGGCCCGTGCGGGCATGCGTGCGGAACCGATCCGCGACGCCTCACTCAGGCAGGTGTTCCGGGCCCCCGAAGTCCGGACTGGTGAAGTCGGGGCTGGTGAACGTCGGGCGGGAGGTGGACGACGAGCCCTCGCTCGGGCTGGAGAAGTCGGGTCCGCTGTAGCCGATCTTGGGCATCCGGTTCACCCGGCGCGGCGGTGTCGTGGACGCGGGGTCGGCACTGGGGTCGCTCAGGGCGGCCCGCAGGAACGGGACGACGCCCCGCTCCAGCAGCGCATGGCGCCAGGCCTCCCTGGCTCGGGCCACCTCGTCGGGCAGCTCACCGCCCGCTTCCTCGGCCGGGACCTGGGTCTTGCTGTTGCGCAGGGCGGTGATCAGCAGGCCGATCGCGGCGGCGAGGATGCCCGCCGCGGTGAGCGCCCCGAAGAACCAGCCAACCGCCAGCAGGGTCTCTGCGAAGGAGGGCTCGGGGTTGAGCATCTTCAGGACATAGCCGACGATCAGGAAGATCAGGGCGGCAGTGCCCGCCAGGACCGGGGCCAGGACCGTGAGGACGGCGCCGAAACCGGCACCCGACTCGCTCACGCCGCCACCCATGGCGACGACCGGGTCCGCGCCGCCCACGGACGAAGCGGAGGGCGAGCGGAGCTCCTCGCGGACCTTCACGAAGTGGTCGTACTCGGCGGCGGCCGCGCTGGTTATCAGCGCGGTGGCGTTGAGCGCCATCGTGCGTAGCTGTTCGGCGTTGAGCCGCTCTCCGACGGCGGCGAGGTCCGGACGGTCGTGCGCGGTGCGCAGTGCGTCGTCGAGGATGCGCTCGTACTCGGCGCGGTCCTCGATCAGCAGGTGCGGAGCGCTGTTCATGTGCATCCCCCGATGCTCCGTAGGGGCCCTCTTGCCCGGGTGGGTGGGCATTCGGGCGGAAACGGAGGAGAGCCTGCTACGAATAAGCCGATGGTAGAGCGGTTACGGCACGGGGTGACAGGGGGTTTCCTGAAATCGCCTTCCCGGGATTGCTTCAGTCATGCAGGGGGAGTTGGACGACCAGCAGCTTTTCGGCCATCGTCACCCCGCCGTCCATGGCGATCGCGAGTCCGTCCGCGTACACGTGCGGGCCCTGGACCCGTGGACGCGCGGGTTCCTCGCCGTCCGCCGAGTCCTCGGCGGCGACCTCGCCGAGCAGGTACGGGATGGGGCTGTGGCCGTGGACGATGCGCCGGCCGCCATAGGCGGCGAGCAGCTCGCGTACGGCCTGCGGACCGTCCTCGTCACGGAAGGCGAAGCGCTTGGTGAACTTGCGGAAGAGGTCCCAGCATTCGTCCGCGTCGTTCCGGTTGAGGATCTCGTGGACGTTGTCGTTCACGTCGGCGATCGTCGTGCCGTATTCGAGATAGGCCGTGGTGTCGGAGTGCACCAGCAGGTGCCCGTCCTCCTCGACCACCGCGTCGAGCCGGGCCATCCACTGCAGGTGGACGTCCTGGAGGCGGTCCATGTCGCTCTTCTGGCCGCCGTTGAGGAGCCAGGCGGCCTGGAAGGTGGCGGTGCCCGCGCCGGAGTTGACGGGGGTGTCGGCGAAGCGTTTGGCGCCGATGAGCAGCAGTTCGTGATTGCCCATGAGGGCCTTGCAGTAGCCGCCCGCGGCCGCCGCCTCGGCGGAGAGCCGCATGACGAGGTCGATGACGCCGATGCCGTCGGGTCCGCGGTCGGTGAAGTCACCGAGGAACCAGAGCCGGGCATTGCCGGCGGACCAGTGGCCCTCGGCGTCGATCAGGCCCTGCTCGGCGAGTGCCGCGAGGAGTTCGTCGAGGTAGCCGTGGACGTCGCCGACCACGTACAGCGGGCCGCGGCCGTCGGCGGGGACCGGCGCGGGCGTCTCCACGGGCGCGACGGTCACCTGGACGGTGTCCCCGCGGTTGATCACCGGAAGATCGCGCGCGGTGGGGGTGTAGCCCTCCGGGAGCGCGTCGTCCGGGATCGCGTTGCCGGGATGTACGGATGCGAGGTGCTGCGACTGCACCGGAACCTGCGCGTAGGGGGGCACCCGGAAGTCGCGCAACGTCGCCGTCCGCACCACGGGTCCCTGACCGGCCCCCTGAGTCATCGACCCCTCCACCACCGTCGCGCCGCCGTACACCGTCGGACCGGCCTGGTCGGGGAGGCCCGCGGTGTCGTGCGCCCATCATAGGAATGCGGCCCGTGCTGTGTGACGCACCAGGGGTGCTGAATCCGGGTCCGCCCACGATTCATCGGGGGTTTCGCCCGAATTGGGCCGCTCTAGTCCTGGAACTGGTGCAGGGCCGGTCCTTACTGGTCCTGCGCGGGCGAGCGCGGAGGACTCACTGTCGTCCGCGGCGAGCGGCGCTGTGAGGACGTGCGGACGATGAGTTCCGTCGGTATCACCTGCTCCACCGGTCCGCCGCCGTCGATTCCCTCGATGGCGTCGATGAGCAGCTGGACGACGGCGGTGCCGATGCGCCGGGGCTTGAGCGAGAGCGTGGTGATGGGGGGCTCGGTGTTGGCGTACATGGTCGACTCGCTGCAGCAGACCAGCAGCAGGTCGTCGGGGACGCGCAGACCGTACCGCCGGGCGGCGGCCAGCAGGTCGGTGCCGTTGGGGTCGAAGAGACCGTAGACGGCGTCGGGGCGGTCGGGGCGGGCGAGCAGCCGGTCGGCGGCGACGGCGCCCGCGCACGGGTCGTGTGCGGGGTAGGCCTCGTAGACCGGGTCCTGGCCGACCCGCTCGCACCAGTTCAGGTACGCGGTGGTGGAGAGCCGGGTGTAGGTGTCGGTGGTGGTGCCGGTGAGCAGGCCGATCCGGCGGGCGCCGGCGGCGGCGAGGTGGTCGAGGAGGTCGAGTACGGCGGCTTCGTGGTCGTTGTCGACCCAGGCGGTGACCGGGAGCGTGCCCGCGGGCCGTCCGTCGGAGACGACGGGCAGGCCCTGGCGGACCAGCTCGGTGACGACCGGGTCGTGGTCGGAGGGGTCGATGACGACGGTGCCGTCGAGGGCGACGTTCGACCAGACGTCATGGCGTGAGGTGGCGGGCAGGATGACGAGTGCGTAGCCGCGGGCGAGCGCGGCGGAGGTCGCGGCTCTCGCCATCTCGGCGAAGTACGCGAATTCGGTGAAGGTGAAAGGTTCATCCCCGTACGTCGTCACGGTCAGGCCGATGAGGCCGGACTTGCCGGTACGGAGGGTGCGGGCCGCGGCCGACGGGCGGTAGCCCAGCCGGTCGGCGACCTCGCGGACGTGTCGGCGTGTGGCGTCCGGAAGTCGGCCTTTGCCGTTGAGTGCGTCGGAGACAGTCGTGATGGAGACACCGGCTGCGGCGGCCACGTCACGGATGCCCGCCCGACCTTGCCGGCTGCCCCGGCGAGATGTTTCCGTCCGGCTCACCTGGTGCTTCCCTGCTGCTGTCATGGCGAGCCGATAGTAGGGCGATGTCGGACGGTTGGGCCGGTCGCATATGCAGTCATTGACAGGCACGTTTCTGCATGGCGTTCTGCACCCAATTGCCTTTGAAATCAAGGGAGTTGGGTGGTGTGGCGCTGGTCTCGCGGTTGTCGACCGGCATAGGCCTGCCAAGAGCCCGATGTCTCGAAGAGGTCTCAACTCACCACTACGGGCGATGCGCGCCACGGAGTGAGCCACGGGCGCGCGCCAGGTAGTCGCGCGCCCCCCTCTTTTTCGGTGCTTGCCGTCCGGCCATTCGCGACGGCCGGGAATCCTCATAGGGTGAGCAGTATTGGTGAGCGTGCACAGCGTGTACGACGGTCGAGGAGGACCTGCGGTGAGCGAGACGAGCCCCAAGCTGCGCCCCGAGCTGGACGGCATTCCCACGTACAAGCCGGGCAAGCCCGCCGCGGCCGGCGGCGAGGGACCGGCCGCGTTCAAGCTGTCCTCCAACGAGAACCCGTATCCGCCGCTGCCCGGCGTGATGGAGAGCGCGGTCGCCGCGGCGGCCGACTTCAACCGTTACCCGGACATGGCCTGCACCGGGCTGATGAACGAGCTCGCCGACCGGTTCGCGGTGCCGCTCTCGCACCTGGCGACCGGCACCGGCTCGGTGGGGGTGGCCCAGCAGCTGCTCCAGGCCACCTCGGGCCCGGGTGACGAGGTGATCTACGCGTGGCGGTCCTTCGAGGCGTACCCGATCATCACGCAGATCAGCGGTGCGACGTCGGTGCGGGTGCCGCTGACCTCCGGCGAGGTGCACGACCTGGACGCGATGGCGGACGCGGTCACCGAGCGGACCCGGCTGATCTTCGTCTGCAACCCGAACAACCCGACCGGGACGGCGGTGCGCCGGGCCGAGCTGGAACGGTTCCTCGACCGGGTGCCGTCCGATGTGCTGGTGGTGCTGGACGAGGCGTACCGCGAGTTCGTCCGGGACGTCGAGGTGCCCGACGGCATCGAGATCTACCGGGACCGGCCGAACGTGGCCGTGCTGCGGACCTTCTCCAAGGCGTACGGTCTGGCCGGCCTGCGGGTCGGTTTCGCCATCGCCCACGAGCCGGTGGCGGCCGCGCTGCGCAAGACGGCGGTGCCGTTCGGTGTGAGCCAGCTCGCCCAGGACGCGGCGGTGGCGTCCCTGCGGGCGGAGGACGAACTGCTCGGGCGGGTCGGCTCGTTGGTCGGCGAGCGCACGCGGGTGTACGACGGGCTGGTGCGGCAGGGCTGGACCGTGGCGCCGACCCAGGCGAACTTCGTCTGGCTGCGGCTGGGCGAGCGCACGGTGGACTTCGCGGCGGCGTGCGAGCACGCGGGCGTCGTCGTGCGCCCCTTCCCGGGTGAGGGCGTGCGGGTCACCATCGGCGAGTGCGAGGCGAATGACGTGTTCCTGCAGACGGCCGAGGCGTTCCGCAAGGAGCTGTAGGGCCTGTCCTGCGGATCAGGCCCTGGCCGGCCGGGGGCGCCCTGGTGGGGCGCCCCCGTCAGGGCCTTCGGGTCTCACCCTGTCCGGCCGGTGCTGCCGGGCCGGGGCCTGTCTCGTGGATCAGGTCCCCGCCGTGCGGCCGCTTCAGTCGCCGACGAGCTCGACACGGATCGGGTCGCCCGGCCGCACCGAGGCGAGGTCGCGCGGGTTGCCGTCGATGCTGCCCAGGATGTTGCAGGGGCTCGCGAGGCGGGACTCGCCGTCGCGGGAGATCGGCGTGGGGCCGTACGGCAGCGCGAGCGCGTCGCCGTCGGTCCAGAAGGCGACCGTGCCCGGTTCCACGACCTGCCGGGCGTCGGCCTCGCGGGCGACGGAGACCGGAGTGTCGAAGTAGACCTCCTCGCCCCAGGTGTGGGCGGTGGAGGAGATCGGGAGAGCCCCCGCGAGCGCGCTGCTCGTGGGGGTTTCTTCGAGGGTCGCCGTGAGATGTCCGGCGGGCCAGGAGATTCGGATCTTCATTCCTCAGATTCAACAATATGTTGAAGAAGAGGGGAAGACTGACCGGCCGGTAACCGGTAAAGGGACCCCCACTCACAGGTACGGATTTCGTATGAGCCATAATGCTTGTGAATGTGAAAACGTTCACAAGCATGTCCGATCTTCCCGCAATCGGGGGGATTAGTCGGGCAAACTGCCGATGACCACGCCGATGTAAGGAGATGACGACGTGGACCTAGCTCTTGCGCCAGAGACTTTGGCGCGCTGGCAGTTCGGCATCACCACCGTCTACCACTTCCTTTTCGTACCCCTCACGATCTCGCTCGCGGCGCTCACCGCCGGACTGCAGACCGCGTGGGTACGGACGGAGAAGGAGAAGTACCTCAAGGCAACCAAGTTCTGGGGCAAGCTCTTTCTGATCAACATCGCGATGGGTGTCGTCACCGGCATCGTGCAGGAGTTCCAGTTCGGCATGAACTGGTCCGACTACTCGCGCTTCGTCGGCGATGTGTTCGGTGCCCCGCTCGCCTTCGAGGCGCTGATCGCGTTCTTCTTCGAGTCCACCTTCATCGGGCTGTGGATCTTCGGCTGGGACAAGCTGCCGAAGAAGATCCATCTCGCCTGTATATGGATGGTGTCCATCGGCACGATCCTCTCGGCGTACTTCATCCTGGCGGCCAACTCCTGGATGCAGCACCCCGTCGGGTACCGGATCAACGAGAAGAACGGGCGGGCGGAGCTCACCGACTTCTGGCTGGTCCTCACCCAGAACACCACCCTCACCCAGGTCTTCCACTCCCTCTCCGCGGCCTTCCTCACCGGTGGTGCCTTCATGGTCGGCATCGCCGCCTTCCATCTGAGGCGCAAGAAGCACATCCCGGTGATGAGGACCTCGCTGCGGGTCGGCCTGGTCACCGTCGTCGTCGGGGGTCTGCTCACTGCCGTCAGTGGCGACTTCCTCGGCAAGGTCATGTACGAGCAGCAGCCGATGAAGATGGCCGCGGCCGAGGCGCTGTGGGACGGCGAGGGCCCGGCGCCCTTCTCCGTCTTCGCGTACGGCGACGTGGACAAGGGCCACAACGAGGTCGCGATCGAGATTCCCGGTCTGCTGTCGTTTCTGGCTCACAGTGACTTCACGACGTACGTGCCCGGGATCAACGACACCAACGAGGCTCTGCAGGAGAAGTTCGGGCCGGGCGACTACCGGCCCAACATCGCCGTTGCCTACTGGGGCTTCCGCTGGATGATCGGCTTCGGCATGGCGTCCTTCGCCATCGGCATGGCCGGGCTCTGGCTGACCCGTAAGAAGTTCCTGCTGCCGCCGGCGCTGCGGACGGGCGATGACGAGGTGCCGCATCTGGTGCTCCTCCCGAGGAAGGCACTCGGCGAGAAGCTGACCAGGCTGTACTGGCTGGCGGCGGTGCTCACGCTCGGCTTCCCGCTGATCGCCAACGCCTGGGGCTGGATCTTCACCGAGATGGGGCGGCAGCCCTGGGTCGTGTATGGCGTGCTGCGCACCCGCGACGCGGTCTCCCCCGGGACCACCACGGCCGAGGTGCTCATCTCGATGATCGTCTTCACGGCGCTCTACGCGACGCTCGCCGTGATCGAGGTCAAGCTGCTGGTGAAGTACGTCAAGGCCGGGCCTCCCGAACTCACCGAATCCGACCTCAACCCGCCCACCAAGATCGGCGGCGACGACCGTGACGCCGACCGGCCTATGGCCTTCTCGTACTGAGTGACTGGGAGCTGAGGCATGGAACTCCACGACGTCTGGTTCGTGCTCATCGCCGTCCTGTGGACCGGCTACTTCTTCCTCGAAGGCTTTGACTTCGGGGTCGGCATCCTGACGAAGCTGCTCGCCCGTGACCGGGCGGAGAAGCGCGTCCTCATCAACACGATCGGTCCCGTCTGGGACGGAAACGAGGTGTGGCTGCTGGCGGCGGGCGGCGCGACGTTCGCCGCCTTCCCCGAGTGGTACGCCACGCTCTTCTCCGGCTTCTACCTGCCGCTGCTGCTCGTCCTGGTCTGCCTCATCGTGCGCGGAGTCGCCTTCGAGTACCGGGCGAAGCGGCCGGAGGAGAACTGGCAGCGCAACTGGGAGCAGGCGATCTTCTGGACCTCGCTGATCCCGGCCGTGCTGTGGGGTGTGGCCTTCGGCAACATCGTCCGCGGCGTGAAGATCGACGCGGAGATGGAGTACGTCGGCACTCTCGGCGACCTGCTGAATCCGTACGCGCTCCTCGGCGGACTGGTGACGCTGTCCCTGTTCACCTTCCACGGGACGGTGTTCAGCGCGCTGAAGACGGTCGGGGACATCCGGGAGCGGGCGCGGAAGCTGGCGCACACGCTGGGGCTGATCACGGCCGTGCTGGCGATCGGCTTCCTGAGCTGGACCCAGGCCGACAAGGGCGACGGGACCAGCCTGGTCGCGATGATCGTGGCCGTGGTCGCGCTGGTCGCGGCGGTCATCGCCAACAAGGCCGGGCGTGAGGGCTGGTCGTTCGCGCTGTCGGGTGTCACGATCGCTGCCGCGGTCGCGATGCTGTTCCTGACGCTCTTCCCGAACGTCATGCCGTCGTCGCTCAATGCGGAGTGGAGCCTGACGGTGACCAACGCCTCGTCGAGCCCGTACACACTGAAGATCATGACGTGGTGTGCGGCGGTCGCGACACCTGTGGTGCTGCTGTACCAGGGGTGGACGTACTGGGTGTTCCGCAAGCGGATCGGTACCCAGCACATCGCGAAGAGCCACTGAGTCCGTCCGCCGCTCCTCAGTCCGTCCCGCCGCTCTGCTGATCAGTAGGGAATGTTTCACGTGAAACCCGTCGACCCGCGTCTGCTCCGGTACGCCCGAGCCACCCGCTTCTTCATCGCGGCCGTGGTGGTGCTCGGCCTTGCCGGGGCGGCGCTGGTCGTCGCCCAGGCAATACTCATCGCCGAGGTGGTGGTGGGGGCGTTCCAGCGAGGGCTGGATGTCGACGGACTGTGGACGCCGCTGGCGCTGCTCGCGGCCGTCTCCGCGGGGCGGGGACTGGTCGCGTGGCTGACCGAGCTGGCCGCCCACCGGGCCAGTGCGGCGGTCAAGAGCGAGCTGCGGATGCGGCTTCTGGAGCGGGCGGCCGGGCTCGGACCGGGGTGGCTGAGCGGTCAGCGGACCGGCTCGCTCGTCGCGCTGGCGACGCGGGGCGTGGACGCGCTCGACGACTACTTCTCGCGCTATCTGCCGCAGCTGGGGCTGGCGGTGGTCATCCCGGTCGCGGTCCTGGCCCGGATCGTGACCGAGGACTGGGTGTCGGCGGCGGTCATCGTGGTGACCCTGCCGCTCATTCCGCTCTTCATGGTGCTGATCGGCTGGGCCACGCAGGCCCGGATGGACCGCCAGTGGAAGCTGCTGTCGCGGCTGTCCGGCCACTTCCTGGACGTGGTCGCGGGGCTCCCGACGCTGAAGGTGTTCGGGAGGGCGAAGGCGCAGGCCGAGTCGATCCGGACGATCACGTCGGAGTACCGGCGGGCGACGATCAAGACGCTGCGGATCGCGTTCCTGTCGTCGTTCGCGCTGGAGCTGCTGTCGACGCTGTCGGTGGCGCTGGTGGCCGTGGGTATCGGGATGCGTCTCGTCCACGGCGAACTTGATCTTTATACGGGGCTGGTGGTGCTGATCCTCGCGCCCGAGGCGTATCTGCCGATCCGGCAGGTCGGGGCGCAGTACCACGCGGCGGCGGAAGGGCTGTCGGCAGCCGAGGAGATCTTCGAGGTGCTGGAGAGCCCGGTGCGGGCTTCCGGCGCGGGGGTGCCGGACTCGGTGCGGCTGGAGCTCTCGGGGGTGACGGTCCACCACGCCGGGCGGTCGGAGCCGTCGCTGGACTCGGTGTCGCTGGTGGTGGAGCCGGGCGAGGTGGTGGCCCTGGTCGGCCCGAGCGGGGTCGGGAAGTCGACGCTGCTGGATGTCGTGCTGGGTTTCGTCTCCCCGGACGAGGGACAGGTGCGGGTCGGCGGCGTCGATCTGGCGTCCGTGGATCTCGACCGCTGGCGGGAATCGATCGCGTGGGTGCCGCAGCGGCCGTACCTCTTCGCGGGAACGGTCGCGGAGAACGTACGCCTCGCCCGGCCGGACGCGGACGACGCCGAGGTCGTGGCGGCGCTGCGGGACGCCGGGGCGTACGACTTCGTGGCCGGGCTGCCCGACGCCGAGGAAACCCTCCTCGGCGAGGACGGCGCGGGCCTCTCGGCCGGCCAGCGCCAGCGCCTCGCCCTCGCCCGGGCCTTCCTCGCGGACCGGCCCCTGCTGCTCCTCGACGAGCCCACGGCAGCGCTGGACGGCGAGACGGAGGCGGCCGTCGTGGAGGCGGTGGGGCGCCTGGCCCGTGGCCGCACGGTTCTCCTCGTCGTCCACCGCCCGGCGCTGCTGGCCCTCGCCGACCGGGTGGTGGAGCTCGCCTTCCCGGACGGAACCCAGGGTGCCGCGGGTCCGCTGAGGCTCCCGAGTCCGTCGCCTTCGATGGACGGCGTGGATCTTTCGGCGGACGGCGTGGATCCTTTGGCGGACGGCGTGGATCTTTCGGCGGACGGCCTGGATGAGGCCACCGGCGCGGCGCCGCCTTCGGCGGTCTCGGGTGAGGCCCTCGGGTCCGGGGCCGGCGCGGCTTCGGAGGCGGACGGGGAGGTGTCCGGCGGGGTTGCCGCGCCGGGACGGCCGTCGGGTGGCGAGGTCATGGAGGCGCGGCGGGGCGGGGTTCTGGCGCGGGTGCGGGCCATGGCCGGGGAGCTGCGGGGGCGGCTCGTGCTCGGGCTGGTGCTCGGGAGTCTGGCGCTCGGGTGCTCCGTGGGCCTCATGGCCGTGTCCGGGTGGCTCATTTCACGGGCCTCGGAGCAGCCTCCCGTGCTCTATCTGATGGTGGCCGTGACCGCGACGCGGACGTTCGGGACCGGGCGTGCCGTGTTCCGCTACGCCGAGCGGCTCGTGTCGCATGACGCGGTGCTGAGGATGCTCGCCGACCTGCGGGTCGGTGTGTACCGCCGCCTGGAGCGGATCGCGCCCGCCGGTCTGGCGCGCACCCGGCGCGGAGACCTGCTCTCCCGCCTCGTGGCCGATGTCGACGCCCTGCAGGACTACTGGCTGCGCTGGCTGCTGCCCGCCGGCGTCGCGCTCGTCGTCGGTGCGGGCTCCGTCGGCTTCACGGCGTGGCTGCTGCCCGAAGCCGGCGTGGCCCTGGCGGCCGGGCTGCTCCTCGCCGGGGTGGCCGTGCCGATGGTCAGCGGCGCGACCGCCCGCCGGGCCGAGCGTCGCCTCGCCCCGGCGAAGGGAGTGCTGGCCACCCGGGTCGTCGACCTGCTCCGGGGGACGGCCGAGCTGACCGTCGCCGGTGCGCTGAAGGGCCGTATCGCCGCCGTACGGGAGGCCGACCGCGGACTCACCCGGATCGCCTCGCGCACCGCGACCGCCACCGCGCTGGGCGGCGGGCTCTCCGCCGTCGTCTGCGGGCTGACCGTCGCCTGCGCCGCGTACGCCGGCGTCATGGCCGTGCACGCGGGCCGCATCGAGGGCGTCGAGCTGGCCGTCGTCGTACTGACTCCGCTCGCCGCGTTCGAGGCGGTCACCGGACTGCCGCTCGCCGTTCAGTACCGGCAGCGGGTCAAGCGGAGCGCCGAGCGGGTCTTCGAGGTGCTCGACACGCCCGCGCCCGTTCACGAGCCCCCGCAGCCCGCCCCGGCACCCGAATCGGCGTTCCCGCTGGAGGTGCGCGGGCTCTCCGCCCGCCACGCCGGTCAGCAGCGGGACGCGCTCACCGGCTTCGATCTGACGCTGACCGCGGGGCGGCGGATCGCGGTCGTCGGCGCCTCCGGCTCCGGCAAGACGACGCTCGCGCAGGTGCTGCTGCGCTTCCTGGACGCGCGGGCGGGGACGTACACGATCGGCGGGACGGGCGCGGCCTCGCTGGACGGGGACGTGGTCCGGCGGTTCGTCGGCCTGTGCGCACAGGACGCCCACCTCTTCGACAGCTCCATCCGGGAGAACCTCCGGCTCGCCCGTACCGACGCCTCCGACGACGACCTGCGTGCGGCGCTCGCCGGGGCGCGGCTGCTGGAGTGGGCCGAGAGCCTGCCCGACGGCCTCGACACCCTCGTCGGCGAGCACGGCGCGCAGCTCTCCGGCGGCCAGCGGCAGCGGCTCGCGCTGGCACGGGCACTCCTCGCCGACTTCCCCGTGCTGCTTCTCGACGAGCCCGCCGAGCACCTCGATCTGGCCACGGCGGACGCGCTGACCGCGGATCTGCTGGAGGCCACCGAGGGGCGTACGACGCTGCTGATCACCCACCGGCTGCAAGGGCTCGACGCCGTCGACGAAGTGCTGGTCCTGGACGGCGGGCGGACCGTGCAGCGGGGGCCGTACGCGGAGCTCGCGGAGGCGGACGGGCCGCTGCGCCGGATGCTGGAGCGCGAGCGTGCTGCGGATCTGCTCGGAAGCGGACGGGCCGGGAGCAGCTCCGTGAGCTGACTTTCTCTGCCAAATCGGACTAATTACTCTCGGATGCATGACAGCGCCCGGACCGAAGGACCCGAGGGAGTCGAGGGAGCGGAAGGTCCCCGAGGGCTCCCAGAAGCCGAAGGGCTCTGAGGGGTCCAAGGATCCGAAAGACCCCCTCGAAGCCGTCGCCACCCGGGCGGCCCGGAGCCTTCAAGGCCTGTCCACCGAGCTCACCGCCCGCGTGCCACAGCTCCTCGAAGCGATGCGGTCCGTCGGCACCGAACGGGAGCTGCGCTCCACGCTCGACCGGATCTGCGCCACCGCCGCGGAGCTCGCCGACGCCCGCTATGCCGCGATCGGCGTCATCGACGAGGAGGGCGAAGGCCTCGAGGACTTCGTGACGTACGGCGTGACGGAGGAAGAGGCCCGGCGCATCGGCCGTCTGCCCGACGGGCACCGGGGGCTTCTCGGCGCGCTCATCCACCACCCCGAGCCGCTGCGGCTGCCCGACCTGACGGCGGACCCCCGCTCCTGCGGATTCCCGCCCGGCCATCCGCCGATGCGGACCTTCCTCGGGGCGCCGGTCCGGGTCCAGGGCGAGATCTTCGGCAACCTCTATCTGACGGAGAAGCGCGGCGGTGGCGAGTTCAGCGACTACGACCTGCACATGCTGCGGGTCCTGGCCACGGAAGCGGGCATCGCGATCGGCAACGCCCGGCTGTACGAGGCGGCCCGGCAGCGCGAGCGCTGGATCGACGGCTCGGTCGCCGTGACTGCCGCCCTGCTCTCCGGCGGCGACGCGGACGAGGCCCTCGCCGTCGTTGCCGAACAGGCACGCAAGCTGGCCCAATCGGCTGCCGGGATCGTGCTGCTGCCCACGGAGGGCGGTGGGTTGGAGGTCGTGGCCGTCTCCATGGCGGAGCCGTCCGGGCCGGAGGCATCCGGGCCGGAGGCGTCCGGGTCGGAGGCGTCCGGGCGGGAGCTCTCCGGACGGGAGCCGTTCGGGTCGGAGCCCTTCGAAAGTGAAGCCTCCGCACGTGTACCCGTCGGGCCACCCGGCCTGTCCCTCGGTGCGGTGATTCCCGCCGGGAGCCCGGTGGCTGTCTCGCTGCTCGCCGGGGAGGCGGTGTTCGTCGAGGACGCCGCGACCGATCCGCGGATGCTGCCCGCGCGGTCGCCCGGCGAGTACGGGCCGAGCATGCTGCTGCCGCTGCACAGCGGAGGCCGGGTCCTCGGCGCGCTGGCAACGCCCCGCGCGCCCGGCGCACTCCAGTTCACCGAGGCCGAACGCACCCTGGCCACCCAGTTCGCCTCGCAGGCCGCGCTCGCGCTGATGATGGCCGAGGCGCAGCGGGACCGGGAGCGGCTCGCCGTTTTCGAGGACCGCGACCGGATCGCCCGGGACCTGCACGATCTGGTGATCCAGCGGCTGTTCGCCACCGGGATGATGCTGGAGAGCGCGCAACGCACGTCGCGCGTGCCCGCGGTCCGGGAGGGCGTCGGCAGGGCGGTCGACGAACTGGACGTGACCATCCAGGAGATCCGCACCGCCATTTTCTCGCTGCAACAGGGCCCGGCCGAGGCCCCTTCCGGGCTGCGTACACGCGTATTGCGGGAGATCAACATGGCGGCCCTGCCTCTCGGTTTCAAGCCCTCGCACCGGTTCCTCGGGCCGGTCGACTCGGTGGTCGGCGAGCTGACCGGCAAGAACCTCATCGCGGCGCTGCGGGAAGCTCTCTCGAACGCCTTCCGGCATGCGGACGCCTCCCGTATCGAGGTCGTCGTCGACGCGACCGTAGAACTCGAGGACGGTGCAGCCGGGGTGCGGCTGTCGGTCGCTGACGACGGTGTGGGACTGCCCGAGGGCGGCCGGCGCAGCGGCCTGCGCAATCTCCAGCGCCGGGCCGAGTCGCTGGGCGGAGCGAGCTGGTGCGCACCGGGCATCGGGGCCGGTGGTGGCGGCACGACCGTGATCTGGCAGGCCCCGCTCCACGCGCCCGCCGAGCCCCCCGTCACCGCCCCCGAGCCTGCCCCCACTTCCCCTCCCGCGCCCGCGCCTGCGCCCTGCGAGCGGCCGAACCCGGAACCCTGACGCCGGCCGAGGCCTGACGCGGGCCGAGGTCTGACGCGAGCCGACTCGCCGTCACTGGGCCGGTTGGCCGTACGGCGTCGCTGAGCTGTGGCAGGCCCCACGGATGCGATGTGACGATCCGAGAGTGCGCCTCCAACAACGCGACCGACTGCTTCTCGTACCACTGTTGTGCGCGCTGCTGGCCCTTTCCGTGTTCCCGGTTCTTCCGGCGGAGTCGGCGGCCGCGAGCGACGGGCCCGCCGTCAGCGCCCGCGTTGCCCGCCTGTTCGAAGAGGCGGCGAAGGCCACCGCGTCGTACGAGCGGGGCCGGCACGCCGCGGAGGTCGAGCGCGGCCGCACCGAGCGCCTCCAGGGACAGCTGGCCGAGCGGCGGCGCGAGTTGGCGGGAATGCGCGACAAGGTCGGCGCGCTGGCCCGCGCCCAGTACCGCACCGGCGGATCCCTCGCCGTCACCGCGAAGCTCCTGCTGGCCGACGACCCCGACGAGTTGATGCGCGGGTGGCAGCTGGCGTGGAAGGCGGAGCAGGCGGTGGACCGGCTGCTGGGCCAGGCGCAGAGGGCCGAGCGCAGGGCGAGCCGGGCCGAGCGGAAGGCGCACGCGGCGTGGCTCGACGTCGAAGCGCGTGCCGAGCGGCTGAAGGGGCTCAAGCGGGACATCGAGACCAAGCTGGAGACGGCCCAGTGGATGCTGCAGAGCGAGGCCGAACGCAGCGTGGCCGCGGGGCGGTGCGCCGGAGCGGTACGGCTCGACCAGCCGAAGCTGCCCAAGGGCAAGGACTGGGTGACGCCGGTGGAGAAGTATGTGCTGTCGTCCGGTTACGACAGCTTGGGCGCGCGCTGGGGGCATCGGCACACGGGACAGGACTTCGCCGTCGGCATCGGCGCGGCCGTGCGGTCGGTCGGCGCGGGCCGGGTGGTCTCGGTGTCCTGCGGCGGGGCCTTCGGCATCCAGGTCGTCGTCGAGCACGCGGGCGGCTGGTACTCGCAGTACGCGCACCTCGCCGCTGTCACCGTCGACCAGGGGGACTGGGTGAGTACCGGCCAGTGGGTCGGCCAGGCCGGCACCACCGGGAACTCGACGGGGCCGCACCTGCATTTCGAGGTGCGGCTCACGCCCTATTTCGGTTCCGCGGTGGATCCCGTGGGCTGGCTTCGGGAGCGCGGCATCTGGCTGTGATCCGGCTGTGAGGCTCCGGCCGAACCGCCTATGCGCGGCGTGCGGCCAGGATCTGCTCGATGACGACGGCGACGCCGTCCTCGTTGTTCGCGACGGTCCGGCCGGAGGCGGCGGCGATCACGTCCGGGTGGGCGTTGCCCATGGCGTACGACGTGCCCGCCCAGGTCAGCATCTCCACATCGTTGGGCATGTCGCCGAACGCGACGACCTCGTCCGAGGAGATCCCGCGCTCGGCGCAGCACAGCGCGAGCGTGGAGGCCTTGGAGACGCCCAGGCCGCTGACCTCCAGCAGCGCGGTCGGGCTGGAGCGGGTGATGGAGGCGAGGCCGCCCGCGGCCGTCCGGGCGAGGGTGAGGAAGCCGTCGGGGGTCAGCTCGGAGTGGTGCGCGAGCAGCTTGAGCACCGGGGCGGCGGTGCCCGGCTCCTCCTCGTGGAGCAGCTTCTCGGCGGCGGCGACGGTGGCGCCCGGGTCGAGATGGAAGGGCGGGTAGTCCGGCTCGTAGTGGATGCCGGTGCTCAGCTCGACGGCGAACGAGGTGCCGGGGGCCGCCTCGCGCAGCGTCCGTACGACATCGAGCGCCGTCTCCCGCTCCAGCGGGCGTGCCTCCAGCAGCTTTCCGCCGGAGTGCAGATCGACGACCGCGGCGCCGTTGGCGCAGATCGCCAGGCCGTGGCCGTGGACATGGGCGCTGACGACATCCATCCACCGGGCGGGCCGGCCGGTGACGAAGAAGACCTCGATACCGGCCTCTTCGGCGGCGGCGAGTGCCGCGACGGTGCGGTCCGAGACGGACTTGTCGTCGCGCAGCAGGGTGCCGTCGAGGTCGGTGGCGATCAGCCGGACGGTGGCGGGGAACGGGAGAGGATCGGTAGCTGAGGTCACCGCATCATTCTCGCGTACGTGGGTGCACGAGCGTGCGGGAGGTCGCACATTTGAGTACGCGCCTGACCACGCCCCGTACACGGCACCCTTGGGCCCGCCCCGTACACGGCCCCCCCGATGCATGCCCTGCGCACGGCCCCCGTGTACGCCCCGGCCCTCTGCCTCGTCGCGCGCTCAGCCCAGCTGCGCCACGGCCTCCGTCGCGATCCGCTCGAAGACCTTCTGGTCCGCCGCGAAGGCCGATTCCGCGATGGGCCAGTGGATGACGATCTCGGTGAAGCCGAGCTCCGCGTGGCGGCCGGCGAAGTCGACGAAGGCGTCGAGGGACTCCAGCGGGCGGCCACGGTCCGGGGTGAAACCGGTGAGCAGGATCTTGTCGAGCTCCGCGGCGTCCCGGCCGGCCTCCGCGCAGGCCTTGCCGAGCTTGGTGAGCTGGTCGCCGATGGCCTCGACCGACTGCTCCGGGGTACCCGTCTCGTACAGCTTGGGGTCGCCCGTCGTCACCCAGGCCTGGCCGTGGCGCGCGGCGAGCCTCAGCCCGCGCGGGCCGGTGGCGGCGACGGCGAAGGGCAGTCGTGGCCGCTGGACGCAGCCGGGGACGTTGCGCGCCTCGGTCGCGGAGTAGAAACGGCCCTCGTACGTCGTCCCGGCCGGTTCACTCAGCAGCTGGTCCAGCAGGGTGAGGAACTCGCCGAACCGGTCCGCGCGCTCGCGCGGGGTCCAGGGCTCCTCGTCGGCCTTGAGCAGGGTCGTCGCGTCGAAGCCGTTGCCGCCGGCGCCGATGCCGAGGGTGATCCGGCCGCCGGAGATGTCGTCGAGCGAGATCAGTTCCTTGGCGAGCGTCACCGGGTGCCGGAAGTTCGGCGAGGTCACCAGCGTGCCCAGGCGCATCGTGTCGGTGGCCGCGGCGGCGGCCGTGAGCGTGGGCAGGGCACCGAACCACGGTCCGTCACGGAAGGTCCGCCAGGCCAGGTGGTCGTAGGTGTACGCGGCGTGGAAACCGAGCTCCTCGGCGCGCTGCCAGACCGCCCTGCCTGCCTCGTTCCAGCGGTACACGGGAAGGATCACGGTGCTGAGGCGCAGAGGAGCTGTCATGTGCTCCAGCGTACGTTGGTCCTGTCGCTTGCTCGTGCGGGCTGCTTCCCGGCGCTCGTGCGGGCAGCCCTCCGGGGCAGCCGTCCGGGGCAGTCCTCCGCGGCAGCCCTTCCGGGCGGTCCTCCGGGCCAGTCCTCCGCGGCTCAGCCGGGGAACCGCAGGAACCGGGGCGGGACCGCGTCCGTGAGCCAGACGCCGTTGGCGCTGATGTGGAACACGTGGCCCGCGCGGTGCATCGCCCCCGCGTGCACGCTGAGCACGACCGGGCGGCCACGGCGGGCCCCGACGCGGGTCGCGGTCTCCCGGTCGGGGGAGAGGTGGACATGGTGGCGGGCCATGGGGCGCAGGCCCTCGGCGCGGATCGCGTCCAGGCTGCGGGCGACGGTGCCGTGGTAGAGGTGCTCGGGCGGCTCGGCGACGGGCAGGCCGAGGTCGACCTCGACCGTATGGCCCTGGCTGGCGCGGATCCGGTCACCCTCGACCGAGAAGCGGCGTTTGTCGTTGACGGCGACGACGTGGTCCAGCTCGGTCCGCGTGAACCGGAAGCCGTGCGCGGCCGCGGCCCGGATCAGCTCGTCGATCGCGACCCAGCCGTTCGGGTCGAGCGTGATCCCGATCCGCTCGGGCTGATGCCGCAGATGTTTCGAGAGGTACTTCGACACCTTGATGGTGCGCTTTTCGTCCATGTCGATTTCCATGCCGTCAGGGTGGCCGGGAGGTCGGCGGGGCGTCACGCGGGTTTCATCCGGACGACTTTGGTTCAGATGTTTGATCCACAACCAACCAGTGTTATCCACAAGGGAATTGAGGTTTCTGTGGGCAAGTTAAGTACGGTTCAGGGAATTTGGTCAATATGACCCCGTTCTGCGTGACTTGCCGCGAGTGTGTCCAATGTCCGGGCATGCAGCTCCCGTTCGGTCGCTGCCGTGATGAACTCCGCCGCGCTCTCCGGGCCAACCAGCCTCTGTACGGCCCTGATCGTGTCGGCGGGCAGTGCCACCGACCGCGGCTCGTCGTCCTGTACGAACGGACCCTCGGCCACCAGGTGGTGCTGGAGGTGCCGAGTCGCGAACAGCCTCATGGCACGCGCCAGTTCGGCATCGACGGTCTGCTGCGCGAGCGGCCTCAGCCGCCGCACCATCGACGCCGCCTCGGCGGCATCGGAGTCCGTCGGCGGACGATGGCCGAGATAACGGGCGAAGACGTGCTCGGTCGTGAACTCCAGGAACCGAGAGGCGATGTGTTCCACCTGGCCGCGAAGTTCCCGTAGATGCCCCGAGATTGCCAGCAGGGGAACGCCCGCCGCGTACAACTCGGCGGCCACTGCGAGCTCCTGAGGGCTCGGCACCAGGAATTCGTCGTCGCGGCCCGGGACGCGCTCCAGCACGCCGAGCTCCACCGCTTCGGCGACGGCTTCCTCGTCGTGCTTCCCCCCGAAGGTCTCGTCCAGCTCCGCCCGGGTGATCCGGTCCGGCTCCTCGTCGGTCCAGGGCCCCTGGACCTCGGCGACCAGACCGAGCACCCCGCCGAGCCCCCGCCCCGCGTCCCAGGCCTCCAGGAGCTCCTTGATGGACGCCAGCGTGTAGCCCCGGTCGAGGAGATCGGCGATCTGCCGCAGCCGGGCCAGATGCGGGTCCCCGTACACATTGGCCCGGCCGCGCCGCTCGGGCTTGGGCAGCAGACCGCGGTCCTGGTAGGCGCGGATCGTACGGACCGTGGCGCCACTGTGATGCGCCAGGTCCTCGATGCGGTACTCGGCCCGGTACTCGGCTGACGGATCCCCGGACACGATCACTCCCTACTGGCCCATGGCGGCTCGGCCCACCGCCCCCGCCGCGGCCCGCGCCGCGGGCGACGTCGCGAGATACTCGACGGCCCTGCGCAGCGAACCCTCCTGCGAGGGATGGTACGACCGGCGGAAGTAGCGGGGTATGGCCGCGCCCAGCTCACGCCAGCCGGGCAGCAGGCCCTTGTCGACCGCCCTGTTGTGCTCGCGCAGCGAGTAGCGCAGCCGCCCCGCGAGCCGGGGATCGTGGCGGATCAGATACGACGCGCCCCACACCCACAGCCACAGCAGCACCGGCGCGGTGATGGTCATGCCCTCGATCCGGCGGGCGTAGCGCGGCAGGCCCGATCCGCCGCAGTGCTGGTACATGTCGAACGCCACCGCGCGGTGCTCGACCTCCTCCGCGCCGTGCCAGCGCAGCAGATCGAGCATGACCGCGTCCGAGTCGGCCAGGTCCAGGCCCTCCGCGCGCAGCACCCAGTCCCCCAGGACCGCCGTGAACTGCTCGATCGCGGCGATCAGCGAGAGCCGGAAGCGCAGCCACTCCCGTGCCGGTACCGGGGCACCGAACGGCGGCTTCTCACCGAGGAGCTTCTCGAAGAGGAAGTCGACGTGCCGGGTGTACGCCGTGGTGTCCAGCCGCTGCTCGGCCAGATGATCCAGGACGTACGCGTGCTGGACGCTGTGCGTGGCCTCCTGGCCCATGAAGCCCTTGACGTCCTGAAGCAGCTCCGGATCACGGACCAGGGGCAGCGCCTCCTTGAAGACCTTGACGAACCAGCGCTCCCCGGCCGGCAGCAGCAGGTGCAGCACATTGATGACATGGGTGGCGGTCGGCTCGCCCGGGATCCAGTGCAGTGGCGTGCGCTGCCAGTCGAAGGAGACCCGGCGCGGCGCGATCACATGGTGCTCGGTCACAGCGGTGGCTCCCATCGGGCTATCGCACGCAGGACCCTGGGAGTGAAGCGGGACATCAGATGGGCGCCGCGCGCCTCCGGCGTCACCGGCACCACCGCCTCGTTGCGCACGACAGCGCGCAGCACCGCCTGGGCGACCTTCTCCGGGGGATAGTTGCGCAGCCCGTACAGCCGGGACGACTTCTGCTGCCGGCGCCGCTCCTCCGCCTCGGGGACCCCGGCGAAGCGCGCGGTCGCCGTGATGTTCGTGTTCACGATGCCCGGGCAGATGGCGGAGACGCCGATGTCCTGGCCGGCCAGCTCCGCCCGCAGGCATTCGCTGAGCATCAGCACCGCGGCCTTCGACGTGGCGTACGCGGGCAGTGCCTTGGAGGGCTGATACGCGGCGGCGGAGGCCGTGTTGACGATATGGCCGCCCTGGCCGCGCTCGGCCATCTGCCTGCCGAAGATCCGGCAGCCGTGGATGACACCCCACAGATTGACGTCGAGGACCTTGCGCCAGTCCTCGCTCGTCGTGTCGAAGAACGAACCGGACAGGCCGATTCCCGCGTTGTTGACCAGCACGTCCACGATGCCGTACTCATCGGCGACCTTCTCGGCGAGCTTCTCCATCGCCTGCTCGTCGCTCACGTCCACCGTCTCGCCCCAGGCTGCCGGAGCGCCGACGAGCCGGGCCAGCTCCGCCGTGCGGGCCGCCCCCTCCCCGTCCCGGTCCACGGCGACCACCCGCGCGCCCGCCTCGGCGAACGCGAAGGCGGTGGCCCGCCCGATCCCGCTGGCCGCGCCCGTCACCAGCACCAGCTGCCCGCCGAACCGCTCGGCGTACGGCCCGCCGGCCCGGCTCTCCCAGGCGGGCACACCGGGCGCACCGCTCTCGTTCGCCGTGATGAACTCGGTGATCCACGCGGCCAGTTGGTCCGGGCGGGTGCGCGGCACCCAGTGCTTGGCGGGCAGCTCCCGGCGCACCAGCCCCGGTGCCCACTGCTCCAGGTCGTCGTAGAGCCGCTCGGAGAGGAACGCGTCACCGGTCGGTGTGATCAGCTGGACCGGGGCGTGGGCGTACGCGTCGCCGCGGGGCCTGCGCAGCCGGGCCCGCACGTTGTCGCGGTACAGCCAGGCGCCGTGCGCCGCGTCGGAGGGCAGCGACGGGGTCGGGTAGTCACCGGTCGGCACCTTCTCCACCCGCTGGAGGATCTTCGGCCACCGCTTGCCGAGCGGGCCGCGCCAGGCCAGCTCGGGCAGGACGGGCGTATGCAGCATGTACACGTACCAGGACTTGGCGCCCTGGCCGAGCAGCTGGCCGACCCGGCGCGGGGTGGGCCGGGTCATGCGCCGGCTGATCCAGTGCCCGAAGTGGTCCAGCGAGGGACCGGACATCGAGGTGAACGAGGCGATACGGCCCTCGGTCCGCTTCACCGTCACGAACTCCCAGGACTGCACGGACCCCCAGTCGTGCCCGACCAGATGCACCGGCCGGTCCGGGCTCACCGCGTCCGCGACGGCCAGGAAGTCGTCCGTCAGCTTCTCCAGCGTGAAACCGCCGCGCAGCGGCACCGGAGCCGTCGAGCGGCCGTGCCCCCGCACGTCGTACAGCACGACGTGGAAGCGGTCCGCCAGTCGCGACGCGACCTCGGACCATACCTCCTTGCTGTCCGGATAGCCGTGCACCAGCAGCACCGTCGGCTGTGTCTCGTCACCCAGCTCCACGACGCACAGCTCGACCCCGCCGGTACGCACCCACCGCTCGCGCGCGCCCTCGATCCTCATGCTCACGCCGCCCCTTCCGCTGCCCAGCGCCGCACGTGCGGCAGATCGTCGTCCAGCCAGAACGCGCTCTGCTCGGGGTCCTTGGAGTCGGTGACGACGAGGATCTCCTCGAACTTCGCGCCCGTACCCCGAAATCCGAGGTGCGGCTCGACCGCCCACAGGCCCGGCCGGGGCGGGTGGTCGGAGAACTTGTACGGCGACCAGAGCGGCGACCAGCCGTCCCGGTGCCCGTGCAGGGCGTCGCTCGCGAGCCCCTTCAGCGATTGCGTGCCGAACCCGAAGAGCGTCGGCGACCAGGAGCGCTCCTTGACCCGGTCGACCTTGTGGGCGATCACGCCGAAGGGATACGCGCGATGCCGGTTGGCATACCCCTGGCGGACCATGAGCCGGTCCACGTCCTCGTAGATCTCGCGCAGCGAGCGGCGCTCGCGCACCTCGCGCAGGATCAGCTCGCGATGCGCCCGGAGGTCGGCGAGCAGCCGGTCGTGCACGGGGTTGAGGCCCAGACATCCCGAATATCCGATGTCGGCCGTGAAGCCCTTGTGGACCGGGGCCATGTCGAGGATGAAGGGCATCCCCGCCTCCAGCCTCCGGTTGGTCGGGAAGAACTGCAGCGGTATCCGGAAGTTCACGAACGCCGTGCGGTCGCCGAACCAGGCGAAGGGGAGATGGAACCAGTCCCGCACGCCCCGCGCACGCAGCCACTCCCGCTGCATCCGCGCCGCCTCGCGCTCGGTCACCCCCGGCTTGAGCTGTGCGGCGACCGCCTCCGCGCACTCGTACGCCAGGCGCTGGACTTCCCGGAACCCCCGCAGCTCCGTCGCGCGTTCCCTGTTCACTGCGTTCACCGCTGAGGTCATGCCACCCGTCCGTCCCGTGTGCTGTCTGCCGTGCGCGGTACGTGGTCGTAACTTGACACTGATCAATGTGACAATGACCGGCGGCTGCGTCAAGGGCCGTGCACCGGCCTGTGGACAACTCTGCCGACCTCCTCCTTCGGCGTTGCCCCTACGGGTCCCGTACGCCTCGAGTCGGATGCGGAACCAGCCGCCAGGGCTGACGTCACGTGTGGTGCGCGCCACTACCGTCGAAGCGTGACTGTGATCCTGACCGAAAGCCTCAGCAAGCGGTTCCCCCGGGTGACCGCGCTTGACCGGCTCTCCCTGGACATCGGGCCCGGCGTGACCGGACTCGTGGGTGCCAACGGGGCCGGCAAGTCCACACTGATCAAGATCCTGCTGGGTCTGTCCCCCGCCACGGAAGGCCGGGCCGAGGTGCTCGGACTCGACGTCGCCACCTCCGGTGCCGCCATCCGCGAGCGCGTCGGCTACATGCCCGAGCACGACTGCCTGCCGCCCGATGTCTCGGCGACCGAGTTCGTCGTCCACATGGCGCGCATGTCCGGACTCCCGCCGACCGCCGCACGCGAGCGCACCGCCGACACCTTGCGCCACGTCGGTCTCTACGAGGAGCGCTACCGCCCCATCGGCGGCTACTCGACCGGCATGAAGCAGCGCGTGAAACTCGCGCAGGCACTGGTCCACGACCCGAAGCTGGTCCTCCTCGACGAGCCGACCAACGGCCTCGACCCGGTCGGCCGCGACGAGATGCTCGGTCTCATCCGACGCGTCCACACCGACTTCGGCATCTCGGTCCTGGTCACCTCACACCTGCTCGGCGAGCTGGAGCGCACCTGCGACCACGTGGTGGTCGTCGACGGCGGCACACTGCTGCGCTCCAGCTCCACCAGCGACTTCACCCAGACCACCACCACCGTCGCCGTCGAGGTCACCGACACCGACGCCCACCCCGACGGGACGGCCGCGCTCCGCGAGGCCCTGACCGCCGCAGGCATCACGCTCTACGAGGGCGTCGAGGAGGGGCTGCCGGGAGCCGGCCGCATCCTGCTGCTGGAAGCGACCGGCGAGGACACGTACGACACCGTGCGCGACACCGTCGCCGAGCTCGGCCTCGGACTCGTACGGATGGAACAGCGCCGTCACCACATCGCGGAGGTCTTCCGCCCGGAGGCAACGGCAAAGCCCATGGAGGTGCCGGCGCGATGAGCACCGAGACGACCCGTATCCACAACATCGGATACCGCAACTACGACGGCCCGCGCCTCGGCCGGGCCTACGCCCGCCGCTCGCTCTACTCGCAGTCGCTGCGCGGCGCCTACGGACTCGGCAGGTCCGCCAAGTCCAAGGTGCTGCCGATGATCCTCTTCGCGGTCATGTGCGTGCCCGCGGCGATCGTCGTCGCCGTCGCGGTGGCGATGAAGGCGAAGGAACTGCCGCTCGACTACACGCGCTACGCGATCTTCACCCAGGCGGTCATCGGCCTCTTCCTGGCGGCCCAGGCGCCCCAGTCCGTCTCGCGGGACCTGCGCTTCAAGACCGTTCCGCTGTATTTCTCGCGCCCCATCGAGCGGGCCGACTACGTTCTCGCCAAGTACGGCGCGATGGCCTCGGCCCTCTTCGTCCTCACTGGCGTCCCGCTGCTGATCCTCTACGTCGGCTCGCTGCTGGCCAAGATGGACTTCGTCGACCAGACCAAGGGATTCGCCCAGGGGCTGGCGTCCGTCGCCCTTCTCTCCCTCCTCTTCGGCGGACTCGGCCTCGTCCTGGCGGCGCTCACCCCGCGCCGCGGCTTCGGAGTCGCCGCCGTCATCGCCACCTTCACCATCAGCTACGGCGCCGTGTTGACGACGCAGGCCATCGCGGACGTGACCGGATCCACCGGAGCGGTCGAGTGGATCGGCCTCTTCTCACCCGTCACGCTCATCGACGGCGTCCAGACCGCCTTCCTCGGCGCGAGCACCTCCTTCCCCAGCGGGAACGGCCCCGGCTACGGCACCGGCGCGGTCTATCTGCTGGTCGTCCTCTCGCTGATCGCCGGCTCGTACGCCGCGCTCATGCGCCGCTACCGAAAGGTCGGGCTGTGACAACCATCGACATCGACCACACCTCTCGCTGGTTCGGCAATGTGGTCGCAGTCAACGACGTGACCATGACCATCGGTCCGGGCGTCACCGGACTCCTCGGCCCGAACGGAGCCGGAAAGTCCACGCTCATCAACATGATGGGTGGTTTTCTCGCCCCCTCCACGGGCAGTGTCACTCTCGACGGGCACCCGATCTGGCGCAACGAATCCGTGTACCGGCAGATCGGCGTCGTGCCCGAGCGCGAGGCGATGTACGACTTCCTGACGGGGCGGGAATTCGTCGTCGCCAACGCCGAACTGCACGGCCTGGGCGGAAAAGAAGCCCAGCGCGCGCTGGCCACGGTGGAGATGGAGTACGCGCAGGATCGCAAGATCGCGACGTACAGCAAGGGAATGCGCCAGCGCGTCAAGATGGCGTCCGCGCTCGTCCACGAGCCGAGCGTGCTGCTCCTCGACGAGCCCTTCAACGGCATGGACCCGCGCCAGCGCATGCAGCTGATGGAGCTGCTGCGGCGGATGGGTGCCGAGGGCCGCACGGTCCTGTTCTCGTCCCACATCCTGGAGGAGGTCGAGCAACTCGCCTCGCACATCGAGGTGATCGTGGCGGGACGGCACGCGGCGAGCGGCGACTTCCGCAAGATCCGCCGGCTGATGACGGACCGGCCGCACCGCTACCTGGTGCGTTCCAGCGACGACCGGGCGCTCGCCGCCGCGCTCATCGCCGACCCGTCGACGGCGGGCATCGAAGTGGATCTGAACGAAGGGGCGTTGCGGATCCAGGCGGTCGACTTCGGGCGGTTCACCGAACTGCTGCCGAAGGTCGCCCGTGCGCACTCCATCCGGCTGCTGACGGTCTCGCCCTCGGACGAGTCCCTCGAGTCGGTCTTCTCGTACCTCGTAGCGGCCTAGGCCTGAAAGGAGCCTTCGACATGTACAACCCGACAGTCGCCCGGCTCACCTACCGGGCCCTCCTCGGCAGGCGCCGGGCCGCGGTCCTCTTCCTTCTCCCGGGACTGCTGCTGCTCATCGCGGCGGCGGTGCGGGCCTTCAACGGAGTCGACGACCAGGTCGCCGCCGACGTCCTGGGCGGATTCGCCCTCGCCACGATGGTGCCGCTGATCGGTGTGATCGCCGGCACCGGAGCGATCGGCCCCGAGATCGACGACGGCTCGATCGTCTATCTGCTCGCCAAGCCGGTGAAGCGCCCGACGATCATCGTCACCAAACTGATCGTGGCGATCGCCGTCACCATGGCCTTCTCCGCGATCCCCACGCTGCTGGCGGGCCTGATCCTCAACGGCAACGGCCAGCAGATCGCGGTGGCGTACATGGTCGCGGCACTGGTCGCCTCGATCGCCTACAGCGCGCTGTTCCTGCTGCTCGGCACGGTCAGCCGCCATGCGGTGGTGATCGGGCTGGTCTACGCGCTGGTGTGGGAGACGCTCTTCGGCAGCCTTGTATCAGGCGCGCGCACCCTGAGCGTGCAGCAGTGGTCGCTGGCGCTCGCCGAGAAGATCGGCGCGGAGGGGATGATCGCCTCGGACGTGGGTCTGCCGGTCGCGGTGGCGCTGCTGGTGGGCGTGACGCTGCTGGCGACGGCGTACGCGGGGCAGAAGCTGCGCCGGCTCACACTGGCCGGCGAGGAGTAGCGGGGGAGGGCGCCGGGGCGCTCCCAGGCTGGGGCGGCCGGAAAATCGGTGGCCCTCAACCGGTCGGCAAGGCAGAGTGGTTGATGCCGAAGCACTACGAGACCGGGGAGGGGCACGGCGATGACCGAGAGTACGAGTAGTCCGTCGAGCTCCCAGCAGGGCGGCGTACGGCCGGTTCCGGAGTAGTTCATCGCACTCCGTGGAACAGGCCGCGCACAGCCGCCAGGGCGGCCGCTTCGAGCGCGCGATTCGCGCGGGTCGCCCTCCCGGAGGATTGGCCGAGTGGTAAGGCACCGGCTTGCTAAGCCGTGGTCGGGGTAACCCCCCGCGCGCGTTCGATCCGCGCATCCTCCGCGAGGCCCTTGGACGGGCCGCAGAAACAGGTTCCCGGCATCCGGGACCCGGTCACCCGGGGAGCCCCCGGGTGACCGCATGACCGGGGGACCGGTGACCGCTGCCTAGGGCAGCAGCTGCTCCAGCACCACCGCGATGCCGTCGTCCTCGTTCGAGGCCGTGATCTCGTGGGACACGGCCTTGAGGGCGTCGTGGGCGTTGGCCATGGCCACGCCGTGGGCGGACCAGGCCAACATGGGGATGTCGTTCGGCATGTCGCCGAAGGCGATCGTCTGGGCGGCCTTCACACCGAGGCGGCGTGCCGCCAGGGACAGGCCGGTCGCCTTGCTCAGGCCGAGCGGGAGGATCTCGACGACCCCGGGGCCGGCCAGCACCACATCCACCAGGCCGCCGACCGTCGCGCGGGCGATACCCGTCAGAGCGTCGTCGTCGAGGTCCGGGTGCTGGATGTAGACCTTGTTGAGCGGAGCGGACAACAGCTCGGTCGGGTCGTCGAAGGAGACGATCGGGAGCGGGCCCTCCTGGACCTGATAGCCGGGGCCGACGATGACCTCGCCTTCGAGGCCGTCCCGGCTCGCGGCCAGGGCGAGCGGACCGACCTCCGCCTCCAGCTTGGAGAGCGCGAGCCCCGCCAGCTGCCGGTCCAGGGTCACCGAGGTCAGCAGCCTGTGCTCGCCCGCGTGATAGACCTGCGCGCCCTGGCCGCACACCGCGAGACCCTCGTAGCCCAGGTCGTCCAGGATGTGCCGGGTCCACGGGACGGCACGGCCCGTGACGATGATGTGCGCCGCGCCCGCCGCCGTGGCGGCGGCGAGCGCGGCGCGCGTGCGCTCCGAGACGGTCTCGTCGGAACGCAGCAGCGTCCCGTCGAGGTCCGTAGCGATCAAGCGGTACGGAAAGCTCACTTGGAGACCGGCTCCAGCACCTCGCGGCCGCCCAGGTACGGACGGAGCACCTCGGGCACCCGCACCGAACCGTCGGCCAGCTGGTGGTTCTCCAGGATCGCCACGATCGTGCGCGGTACGGCGCACAGGGTGCCGTTCAGCGTCGCGAGCGGCTTGACCTTCTTGCCGTCACGCACACGCACCGACAGCCGGCGGGCCTGGAAGCCGTCGCAGTTGGACGCCGACGTCAGCTCGCGGTACTTGCCCTGGGTCGGGATCCACGCCTCGCAGTCGAACTTACGCGAGGCCGACGCGCCCAGGTCGCCGGAGGCGACATCGATCACCTGGAACGGCAGCTCCAGGGAGGTCAGCCACTGCTTCTCCCACTCCAGGAGCCGCCTGTGCTCGTTCTCGGCGTCGTCCGGGTCGACGTACGAGAACATCTCGACCTTGTCGAACTGGTGGACGCGGAAGATGCCGCGCGTGTCCTTGCCGTACGTCCCGGCCTCGCGGCGGAAGCACGGCGAGAAGCCCGCGTACCGCAGCGGGAGCTGTGCCGCGTCCAGGATCTCGTCCATGTGGTACGCCGCGAGCGGCACCTCGGAGGTGCCGACGAGGTAGAGCTCGTCCTTCTCCAGCTGGTACACGTTCTCCGCGGCCTGGCCGAGGAAGCCCGTGCCCTCCATGGCGCGCGGACGGACCAGCGCCGGGGTCAGCATCGGCGTGAAGCCGGCCTCGGTCGCCTGCGCGATCGCCGCGTTGACGAGGGCGAGCTCGAGCAGTGCGCCGACGCCCGTCAGGTAGTAGAAGCGCGAGCCGGACACCTTGGCGCCGCGCTCGACGTCGATGGCGCCCAGCGCCTCGCCCAGCTCCAGGTGGTCCTTCGGCTCGAAGCCCTCGGCTCCGAAGTCACGGATCGTGCCGTGCGTCTCCAGGACGACGAAGTCCTCCTCGCCGCCCACCGGAACGTCGGGGTGGACCAGGTTGCCCAGCTGGAGCAGCAGGCGCTTGGTCTCCTCGTCGGCGTCGTTCTGCTCGGCCTCGGCGGCCTTGACGTCGCTCTTCAGCTGCTCGGCCTTCTTCAGCAGCTCGGTGCGCTCGTCCGGGGACGCCTTGGGGATGAGCTTGCCGAGCGACTTCTGCTCGGAGCGGAGTTCGTCGAAGCGGACGCCGGACGACCTGCGCCGCTCATCGGCGGAGAGCAGGGCGTCGACGAGCGCGACGTCCTCTCCACGGGCGCGCTGGGAGGCGCGAACACGGTCGGGGTCCTCACGGAGCAGGCGAAGGTCAATCACCCCACCAGGCTACCGGTGCGGACTCCCGCCACCCCAGTTGATATTGCTTGCGTGTCAGTTTGCCGGAATTGCCGGAATTAGAAGCGATTGAGGAAATGGCCGGTGAATTCGGGCGGGCACGCGTCAATGGCGGGGATCGTCATCGCCGAAATGGGGCAAGGGGTCACTTCTCGCTTGACCCAGTTTCCTTGCGGGAGGCGCCACTTGATGGCCGCTCGCATTCCGTTGTCCACAGGGGAGAGCTTCGCCCCAAAGTTATCCACAGGGTGTGAGCAAGATCTGTGGACTGCGGAGGAGATCATGACGAAGGCCGTGCGGTGACCGGACGATTCTCCGCCCAAACCCACCGCATGCACTCGTCCGGGTGGGAATTTCTCGCTCCAAAGAGTTGATCAAAGGCATTGATCTGACGCGGGCGACGAGGCTCCCTGTGGACGCATGTGAGGCGACTGGAGCGCTTTGTCGATGATGTCGGCCTGACATGTCGACTTGTCCCCAGGTCGAGAAGCGGCCCTGTGGATAACTTTGTGGACGACTTCCGGGCGCGCGTAAAGTACGCAGGTAGGACCGTCCCGGACCGCCCCGTACGGGCCAGGGCCGGTGAAAGCGAACCCCGGGTTAAGCGCGGCCGTCCTGGCAGCGCGCCAGCCATTCCGCCGCGTCCACGAAATCGGCGTCCGACGTCCCGGGCCGCAGTGTGCGCCCGCCCGCCCGCCCCGGCGCGGTCGCCGGGGCAGCCACGCCCGCCTGCGGATACGAGCCCAGGAACCGCACCTTCGGGCAGATCCGCTTCAGCCCCATCAGCGCCTCGCCGACCCGCCGGTCGGAGACATGGCCCTCGGCGTCGATCGCGAAGCAGTAGTTCCCGATTCCCGCGCCCGTCGGCCGCGACTGGAGCAGCATCAGGTTGACGCCGCGCACGGCGAACTCCTGGAGCAGCTCCAGCAGCGCGCCCGGGTGGTCGTCGCGCTGCCAGATGACCACCGAGGTCTTGTCCGCGCCGGTCGGCGCCGCCGGCCGGGCCGGCCGGCCCACCAGCACGAAACGGGTCTCGGCGTTCTGCGCGTCATGGATCTCGGTGACCAGCGGTTGCAGCCCGTACGTCGCCGCCGCGAACTCGCCCGCGAAAGCCGCGTCGAACCGGCCCTCCTGCACCAGCCGCGCGCCGTCCGCGTTCGACGCCGCCGACTCCCACAGCGCGTCCGGCAGATGGGCGCGCAGCCAGTTGCGTACCTGCGGCTGCGCGACCGGGTGGCCGGTCACCGTCTTCACGTCGGAGAGCTTCGTGCCCGGCCGCACCAGCAGCGCGAAGGTGATCGGCAGCAGCACCTCGCGGTAGATCATCAGCGGCTCGCCGGAGGCCAGCTCGTCGACGGTCGCGGTGACCCCGCCCTCCACCGAGTTCTCGATCGGCACGAGGGCGGCCGCGGCCTCCCCGTTGCGTACGGCGTCGAGCGCGGCCGGGACGGACACCATCGGGACGAGCTCCCGGGTCGCGGCCTCGGGCAGCGTGCGCAGCGCCGCCTCGGTGAACGTGCCCTCGGGGCCGAGATAGGTGAAACGAGTCGCCGACATATCAGCCACCCTAGTGCGACCGCGCCTCACGGGAGTCCGTGGTCCGCCCAGGAGTCCGTGGCCCGCTCACGTTCGCGGCGGCTCGGTTCACGATCGCGCCGCTGCTACGACTCCAGCAGCCGCTGGCCCACGTACTCGCCGTCCTTCGGGCCGCCCGGTGCCGCGAAGAGGCCGCTCGCCTCGTGGCGGATGAACGGGGACAGCGCGTCGCCCCGGTCGAGCTTGCGCTGCACGGGCACGAACCCCTTCAGCGGGTCCGCCTGCCAGCAGATGAAAAGCAGCCCGGCGTCGGGCGTACCGTCTGCGGCCATTCCGTCGTGGAAGGAGTACGGGCGCCGCAGCATCGCCGCTCCGCCGTTCTGTTCCGGAGCGGAAATCCGGGCATGGGCGTTATCAGGAATGACCAGTTTTCCGTCGGCTCCGGTCTTGTTCAGATCGAGCTCGGTCGTTTCGGTGCCGCCTGTCAGCGGGGCGCCGTCCGATTTGCGGCGCCCGATGACCTGCTCCTGCTTCTTCAGGGAAAGCTGTTCCCAGTCGTCGAGCAGCATGCGGATCCGGCGTACGACGGCGTAGGAGCCGCCCGCCATCCACGCGTGTTGGCCACCCGCCGGGACGAAGATCCGCCGGTCGAAGTCGGGCTCGGACGGTTTCGGGTTTCCGGTGCCGTCGACCTGCCCCATCAGATTGCGCGCGGTCATCGGCTGGGCGGTCGCGCCGGGCGAACGGTTGAATCCGTTCATCTGCCAGCGCACCTGGGCCGCATCGCCCGCCGCCTTCTGCACGGTACGCAGCGCGTGGAAGGCGACGAGCGCGTCGTTCGCGCCGATCTGCACCCACAGGTCGCCCTCGGAGCGGCGTGCGTCGAGCTGGTCGGAGGAGAACGCGGGCAGCGGGTCCAGGGCCGTGGGGCGCTGTGCGGTCAGGCCCGTACGGTCGAAGAACGTGCGGCCGAAGCCGAAGGTGAGGGTCAGGGAGGAGGGGCCGGCGTCCAGCGCGACGCCCGCGTCGCCGTCACCGGCGGGCTCTCCGGCCATCAGCCGCTCGGCCACCGCCGACCAGCGGCGCAGCAGCGCGGCCGCTTCCTTGCGGCCCGCGCCCGGAGCCAGGTCGAAGGCGATCAGATGGCCGCGGGACTGCAAGGGCGTGGTGATGCCCGCCTGGTGGTCGCCGCGGAAGGGCTCGGCGGTGGACCCGACCGTGGTCAGCGCGGTCGCCGGGGCGTCGGCGGCAGCGGCGTACGTCGCGGCCCCGCCCACCGCGCCGAGTGCCAGGCCGGTCGCGCCGGCGGCGCCGACCGTGCCGAGCAGCCGCCGCCGGGAGATCTCGATGTCGCTCATTCCACTGCTCACTCGTCAGCCGATCTTCACGTTCTTGTCGATGGTCGTCTGGTCGATGTCGGACGTCCGTACGGTGATCTGGATCTGCCACTCGCCCGGCAGCGGGATCTGGAGGTTGCGCGCGCTCCAGTGCCCGGTCGCGATGCGGTCGGGAACGACCGGCAGCGGTCCGATCTGCTCGGCCTTGAGGGTGAAGGCGACCTTCACCTCGGGGATGTCGAGCGGCCGTCCGTTCGGCCGGTTCACCCACACGTGCAGGGTGTTGGCGCCGGAGCGGCCCGGGTCGATGCTGACGCGGACCGTGCCCTTGCCGTCCTGGGCGCCGCCGGTGTCGAAGGGGAGGGTGAAGTCGATGGGCCGGTCGGGTACGGCGGTGGACGACTGGGCGCCGCCGCCCGCCTTCGCGGCCTCCACTTCCGTGCGGCCCGGCTCGGTCGACGTCAGTACGGTCGTCACGGCGAGCAGGACGACGGCGACGCCCGCCTCCGCCAGTACGGAGCGGCGCAGTCCGGTCCGCTCGGGGTCGGCGTCCCTGATCCGCTTGCGGCGCGCGGTCGCCAGCGCCGCCTTCTGGCGGGCGAGCTGCGCGGCACGCTCGGGGTCGTCGGCATGGGTGGGGCCGGAGGCGGGATCGGTCTCGGGGTCGGCTCCGGGCGCGGCCTCGGGCCCGGTCTCGGGCTCAGTCCTGGGCTCGCGGTTCGGCTCGGTTTCGGCCTCGAGCCCGGACTCGGGGGCGGGCCCGGCTTCGGTCTCGGTTTCGTCTTCGACCGCGAGGTCGACCGCCGAGGCCTCCGCCTCCGGAGTCGTACCTTCCGACAGCCGCGCCGTCCAGCGCCGCGAGATCCACGCGATGCCGACCAGGACGGCGACCAGGCCGATCTTGAGCAGCAGCAGTTGCCCGTACGAGGTGCCGGTCAGCGCCGACCAGGAACCGACCTGGCGCCAGGACTGGTAGAGCCCGGTGAGCGCCAGCACCACGACCGACGCGAAGGCCACCCGAGAGAAGCGGAGGACCGCCGTCCGCTCCAGTGAAGGGGTCCGGTACAGCGCGACGAGCACGGTCACCAGCCCGCCGAGCCAGCCGGCCACGGCGAGCAGATGGAGCACGTCCACGGGCATCGCGATGCCCGGCTGGATACCGGTCGAGGCGTGCTCGGAGAGGGCCCAGGTGGCGGCGATCCCTGCCGCGACGACCGTGCCGCCGACGGCCAGCCCGAAGGTGAGGTCCTGCTTCTCCTTGGCCTTCTCCGCGGCGTTCTCCTCGCCGTTCTCCGGTTCCGGGGTGGTGTCGCGTCGCGCGTACGCCCCGAAGAGGACGGCGACGAACAGCGCCGCCGCGCCGAGCAGTAGCAGCCGCGACACCAGCGCCGCCCCGGTCTTGGTCTCCAGAACGGCCTTGAGCCCGCCGAGGTCGAAGGCGTCGGCCAACTCCCCCGACCCCGTGTAGGGGTTGCGCAGGAGCAGCATCGCCAGCGTCGCCGCGGTGAGGGTCACCCAGCCCTGTACGACCAGCCGTTGCACCGGCCGCGCGCTCGCGCCGCGCGGCCAGCAGGCGAGGACGAACGCGGCGCCGCCGACGAGCACGACGAAGCCCGCGTACGCGGCGTACCGCGCGATCCCGTAGAGCGTGCCGACGAGTCCGCCGCCCGGCTCGCGCTGTTCCTGCTCCAGCACCACCTGGGTCTTCGAGGGCGCGCCGACGGAGAAGGTGAACGCCCCGGCGATCGGATGGCTGTCGGCGGAGACGGCCTGCCAGGCGACGGTGTAGGTGCCGTTCGGAAGGCCCGCGTGCAGCGAGACGCCGTACTTGACGGTGCTCCCGCTGCACAGGTCCTGCAGTTCACCGGTATCGACCCGTTTGCTGCTGGGGTCGAGGACCCGGATCGAGTCGTTCCCCATGGCGACCTGCTCGGAGAAGGTGAGCGTGACGTCCTTGGGCGCGGTGGCCAGCACCGCCCCGTCCTTCGGGTCGCTTCCGGTCAGCGCGGCGTGCGCGTTCGCCGTGCCGGAGAGCACGGTGGCGAGCAGCGCCGCGGTGATCAGCAGCAGCCGCAGCAGAGTCGCTGGTCCGAGGCGCGGGGCGGTGGCTGTCATGGTGTGTCAGTCCCCTGTCGGTCGGTCAGTGCTGCTTGGGGTTGTGGTTCCGTGCTTCCACGGGAAGCTCGACCTTGATCGGGTCGGCCTTCTCGAAGTGGAGCTCGATCGTGACCTTGTCGCCCTGCTTCGGCTGCTGCTTGAGGCCCATGAACATGATGTGGCTGCCGCCGCGTTCGAGTTTCAGCTCACCGTTGGCGGGGATGTCGAAGGACTTCACCTGCCGCATCTTCTGGTCCTTGGTCTCGTGGATCTGGACCTCGGTGGCGATGCCACTGCTGACCGACGTGAGCTTGTCCGCCTCGCCGCCGGTGTTGGTCACGGTGAGGAATCCGCCCGCCATGTCGCCCACGGGCTGAGGCATGAAGGCCCCGCTGACCTTCAGTTCGGGCTTGCCGGAGGACTCGCTGGAGGACTTGCCGGAGGATTCGCCGGCGGGCTTGCCGTCGGAGGACGAGCAGCCCGCCAGCGTCAGTCCCGCGGTGAGAGCTATGGCAGCGAGGGCGGTGGTGCGGCGGTTCACGGGTTCTCCCCCTTGATGATCTTCGGCAGGTCCTTGGCGTAGTCCTCGACGGTGGTCTTCTCCCCGTACAGGACGTAGCCCTGGTCGGTCGTCGGGGAGAAGGCGATCACCTGCGCGCCGTGCATGGAGACGACGGAACCGTCCTTCTCCTTCTTCGCCGGGTCGATGCCGATGCCGAGCTGTCGCGCGCCCGCCTGGATGGTCGGGAAGTCGCCGGTCAGGCCGGTGAAGGACGGATCGCCTGCCGACGGCACCCACTTGGCGAGCTCGGCGGGGGTGTCGCGCTCGGGGTCGGTGGTGACGAAGACGACCTGGAGCTTGTCCTGGTCGGCCTTGGGGAGCTGCTTCTTGGCGATGGCGATATTGCTCAGCGTCAGCGGGCAGACGTCCGGGCAGTGCGTGTAGCCGAAGTAGATCAGCGTCGGCTTGCCCTTGGTGCGCTCGCGGAGGTCGTACGGCTTGCCCGTGGTGTCCGTCAGGACGAGGTTCGGCTTCTCGAACGGGCGGTCGAGGACCGTCGCCGCCTTCTTGTTCATGTCGCCGGAGATGTCGGTGACGTCGCCGGCACCGGTGCCTTCCGCCGTGCCGCCGTCCGTGCCGCAGGCGGAGAGGGTCAGGGCGGCCACCACCGCGAGGGCGGCGGCCGTCAGGGTTTTCTTGCGCATCGAGAGATATTCCAGTCGGTGTGTCGTGTCGTGGGGGGCGGGGGTCAGGCCGAGCGGCGGCGGCCGGCCAGCACGCCGAAGGCGACTCCCGCCACGCCGACGACGATGCCGGCGACGCCCAGGACGCGGGCGGTGGTGTCGGTGCCGTCCGTGGCCGCGGCGGCCTCGGTCTTCTTCTTGTCGTCCGCGTGGTGGTCGTCGGCCGCGCCCTTCGCGCCGCCGCCGTGGTGGTCACCGGTCGCGGCGGACAGCTGGAGTACCGGCGCGGGGCTCTCCGGCTCCGCTGCGCCCTCCTTGGGCTCCTCGATCCAGCGCACGACCTCCTTGTTGTCGTACGTCTGGAGGGCCTTGAAGACGAGCTTGTCGGTGTCCTCGGGGAGCTGTCCGAGCGAGACCGGGAACTGCTGGAACTGACCCGGCCCGATCTTGCCGCCGGCCGAGGTCCACGTGATCTTGGAGGGCGCCTCGGTGATCTGCTTGCCATGGACGGTCAGCGGCTTGGCGAGCTTGGCCTTGGTGACCACGGCCGTCCAGCCGGGTACGGGCTGCGGCATCGCGGAGGCCAGCGGGTGCTCGGCGGGGAGGGTGACCTCGAGCTTCACGGTCGAGGCGTTGTCGCGCTCGTTGGGGACCTTGAAGTTGACCGTGGCGTAACCGCCCTTGGCGGCCTCGCCCTGCGGCTGGACGCTGACGTGCGCGAAGGCGGAGCCGGAGAGCAGCAGTACGGACGAGGCGGCGACGGAGCCGGCGACGGCGAGACGAGCGATGTTGTTCATGGCAGTAGCACTCCATGTGAGTGGGAAGCCGAGCAGGAAGCCGAGCGGGGCCGGGCACGGAGCTGATCGGACCTGATCAGAATCTGATCGTGAACTGACTGACCAGGAAGCTGATCGTGAGCTGACCAGGAAGCGGGGCCGGAGCTGGGCTGGAGCTGGGCTGGAAGGTGATCGGCAGGCGCGCGGGTGCGCGCGGGCAGCACGGCACCACTGAGGGGGCCGCGTCAGGCTGCGAGGGCGTACGCGGCCGGCGGGCCGCGCCTGATCACCGTGTGCTGGAGTGCCCCGCGCGTCGGCGGCGGGGGCGCGTCATGGGAAGTGCGCAGCGGCCGCGCACCGGTCTGCGGCAGCAGCCCGGCGACCCCGGTGAGCAGGGCCCGTACGAGTACGAGGGCGGCGCGCAGCGAACGTACGGCCGCCACGTCGGCGAGCTCGGTCGCGCCGTGCGCCGACAGCCGCGCCAGCCGGAACAGCGCGATCTCGCCGCGCCGCAGCAGCCAGCCGGTCGCGAGCGCGGCCAGCAGATGGCCGAGCAGCATGGGCACACCGGGCACCAGCCCGGCGGCGTCGGCCGCCGGGACACCCGTGGGAGTCGCGTGCGAGCCGTGCGCGATGCTCGCCGGATCGATCCCGGCGCGCGTGACGACCCGATGGGCGTCGGCGGCGGTCAGCGATGCGCCGCCCGCCCCGCACAGGAGCCTCGCGGCCGTCCTGATCAGTGCCTCGTCGGCGTTCGGTGCCACGGCAAGCCGCTGCTGGCCGAGGCCGAAGAGGGAGTGCAGAGCGATCTGCCCGCCCGCGAGGGCGGTGGCGATGACCGGCATCGAGCGCTCGCGCCCGGCGAGCGGCGCCGCCACGGCGAAGACGATCAGGAAGCCCGCCAGGAGAGTCCACCAGGGGACGGCCGCGCAGGCGGCCAGCACATGGCCCAGCGCGGCCAGCACGACGCAGACCGCGGTGAACACCGCGGCCCTCAGCAGCCGTAGACCGCCTCCGGCGTGTGCGTCAGACATGGCCGGGACATCATCGCACTGAGCCTGTCGCCGCCATACGGCAGGTCCGGATGATCACCTTTGCGGCGAACGGCCGCGGCTCTGACGCGGCTCCGCGGCAGTCCTCCCGCGGATATGCCATGGGCATGCGTCGGTCATGTGGCGGACATACACCGGCGTACGCCGTGAGCGCGTCGGCCGAATGAGGGTTAATGCCGCCTCTCGCGTCAACCAGGCGCTTACGAACCCGGTATTGCGGCAATACGTATCGGTATGTCGAGCCGCAGCCAGGAGGCTGGAGCATGAGCATTTGGTGGTCCCTCCATTTGCGGCGCGAGGCCGCGAGCGTGCCGCTCGCCCGTCGTCTCCTGCTCGGCACGATGGAGACCGCGGGCGTCGATCCCGACATCTCCTACGACCTCTCCGTCGCGCTGAGCGAGGCGTGCGCCAATGCCGTCGAGCACGGCGGGGGCGCGGGCGGGGACGCGGAGGCCGGCGCGTCTTCGGAGGCGTACAGGGTGACGGCGTATCTGGACGGCGAGACGTGCCGGATCGAAGTGGCGGACTCCGGGCCGGGGTTTCCCGACCGCCGTCCCGTCGCCCCGCCGGCACCCGTGCTTTCGCAGGAGAGCGGACGCGGACTCTGCCTGATCGAGCAGCTCGCCGACCATGTCCACTTCCGCAACCAGCCGGGGCACGGGGCGGTGGTGAGCTTCGACAAGATGCTGAAGTGGCGGGAGGGCGCCCTGCTCAGAGTCGTCTGAGTGGTCCGAGTGCTCTGAGTGGTCGGAGTCGTCCGAGCAGGGCCCTTGTGTGAGCTGAGCGTCAGCCCTTGAGACCGGCCATCCAGGCCTCGACCTCGTCGGCCTGCCGCGGCAGCGAGTCCGACAGGTTCACGTTGCCGTCCTCCGTGACCAGGATGTCGTCCTCGATCCGCACGCCGATGCCGCGGTACTCCTCCGGGACGGTCAGGTCGTCCGCCTGGAAGTACAGACCGGGCTCGACGGTCAGGCACATGCCCGGCTCCAGCGTGGCCTGGACGTACGCCTCGGTGCGCGCGACCGCGCAGTCGTGCACGTCCATGCCGAGCATGTGGCCGGTGCCGTGGAGCGTCCAGCGGCGCTGCAGGCCGAGCTCCAGGACCTTCTCCACGTCGAGGTCGCCGAGCAGCCCCCACTCGACCAGCTTCGTGGCGAGGACGCGCTGCGCGGCGTCGTGGAAGTCGCGGAACGCGGCGCCCGGCTTGACCGCGGCGATGCCCGCCTCCTGGGCCTCGTACACCGCGTCGTAGATCTTGCGCTGGAGCGCGTTGAAGCGGCCGTTGATCGGCAGCGTCCGGGTGACGTCCGCCGTGTAGAGCTCGGTGGTCTCCACGCCGGCGTCGAGCAGCAGCAGCTCGCCGGAGCGGACCGGGCCGTCGTTGCGCACCCAGTGCAGGGTGGTGGCGTGCGGGCCGGCCGCGCAGATCGAACCGTAGCCGATGTCGTTGCCGTCGACCCGGGCGCGCAGGAAGAACGTGCCTTCGATGTAGCGCTCGCTGGTCTCCTCGGCCTTGTCGAGGACCTTGACGACGTCCTCGAAGCCGAGGGCGGTGGACTCGCAGGCCTTGCGCAGCTCGGCGATCTCGAACTCGTCCTTGACCAGTCGGGCCTCGGAGAGGAAGACGCGCAGCTCCTCGTCGCGCTCGGCGGTGACCTTGTCGGTCAGGGCCGCCTCGACGGTCGTGTCGTGGCCGCGCACCTGACGCACCGGGCCGGTGGCCTCGCGCAGCTGCTCGGGCAGCTCGCGGACGTCCTTCGCCGGGATGCCGAGGCGCTGCTCGGCCTCCGTGAGCGAGTACCGGCGGCCGACCCACAGCTCGCCCTGGCCGTCGAGCCAGAACTCGCCGTTCTCGCGGTTGGAGCGGGGCAGCAGATAGACGGTCGCCTCGTGCGCGTCGCCCTTGGGCTCCAGTACGAGGACGCCGTCCTGGGTCTGGTCACCGGTGAGGTACGCGTACTCGGTGGAGGCGCGGAAGGCGTACTCGGTGTCGTTCGACCGGGTCTTCAGCCGGCCCGCGGGGATGACGAGGCGCTCGCCCGGGAAGCGGGCGGAGAGCGCGGCGCGGCGCCGCGCGGTGTGCGTGGCCTGCGCGATCGGCTCCAGGCCGTGCAGTTCGGTGTCGGCCCATCCGGACTTCATGCTCTGCGCGAGCTCGTCGGACACTCCCGGGTACAGCCCGTTCTTGCGCTGCTTGATCGGCTGCTCTTCCGCCTCTGCTGACTCTTCCGGGGTCTCCGGCATGAGCTCTTCGGCCACGGGTCCGCCTCCTTTTGGTACGACACTGAACCACCTCCATCGTACGGTCGTACGGGAGGGCGGCCAGGGCCGTAAGACCCATGGCGTGAACGGGTCTGATGGTGTTGTTCGTTCGGCCGGCTCGAACCGGACCTGCGCCGGGACCGGGACTCGTCCGCGCGCCGGGCCTACGCGAACCAGGCCGCCAGCATGACCACGTCCTCGTCGTCGTCCCTCGCGTCGAGCCCGCCCGGCATTACGGTCCGCAGCACATGGTCCGCGATCGCCGCGGGGTCGTCGCGGGCGCCCTTCGGCACACTCGCCGCGGCCGCGTGCAGCCGCGTGAACGCCCGGTCCATGGGGTCGCCGGTCCGCCGCAGCAGGCCGTCGGTGTAGAGCAGCACCGTTTCGCCGGGCGCGGGCGAGAACTCCACGCTGGGCGCCTCCCAGCAGGCGAGCATCCCCAGCGGCGCCGACAGCGAGGTCTCCACGAACTCGGTGCGGTGCTGCCCGACGATCAGCGGCGGGGTGTGTCCGGCCCCGGCGAGTACGACCTTGCGGAGCGCGGGCTCGCAGTACGCGAACAGCGCGGTCGCGGAGCGGGCCGGTTCGGTCAGCCGCAGCAGCAGCTCCAGGTCGGAGAGTACGGCGACGGGGTCCTCGCCCTCCATCACGGCGTACGCCCGCAGGCTCGCCCGGAGCCGTCCCATCGCGGCCAGGGCGCTCGGCCCGGAGCCGGAGACCGAGCCGACGGCGAGGCCGAGCGCGCCCTCGGGCAGCGGCAGCGCGTCGTACCACTCGCCGCCGCCGCGTGGTCCGCCGATGTGCCGGGCGGCGAGGCGGACCCCGGGCACCCGGGGGAGGCGGCTGGGCAGCAGTTCGTCGGCGATGGTCGCCATCTGGGCGCGGGCCCGGTCCAGCTCCAGGAGGCGGGCGAGGTGCTCGGTGGCGTACCGCCCGTAGAGGCCGACGAGGTGGCGTTGGCGCTCGTGCGGGGCGGCGGGCTCGTCGTAGAACCAGACGGCCACGCCGAGGCGGCCGGCGTCCGCGGTGGCGAGCGGCAGGGCGTAGCTGGCGGCGTAGCCGAGGCGGGCGGCGACCTCGCGCAGGCGCGGGTCCGCGGTCTCGTCGCCGAACAGATCGGCCTGGGCCACGGCCTCGGGGACGCCCGGAACGCCGCCGGCTCCTCCGACGCCGGAGGGTCTGCCGGCTCCGCCGAGGGCCCCGATTCCTGTGACTTCCGACGCCGCGACTCCGTCGAGGATGCGGCCGTACGGGGTGGCGTGGCGCGGGACGGTCTCGATGTGGCCGAGTTCGGCATGGGCGAGGCCGAGACCGATGGTGGTGGTGGGGCCGCGGCCGTCGGCCGGCTCCAGGACGACCATGCCACGGCGGGCGCCGACCAGGGCGGCGCCCGCACGCAGGAGTTCATGGAGCGCCTCGTCCAGCGTCCCGGTCCGGGCGAGGCGCTCGGTGAGTTCATGGAGGGTGGTGAGGTCGGAGACCCAGCCGGCCAGCCGGTCCTGGATCACCGCTCCGGGCGGCGCGCCGGCCGGGACGGGGTCGGCCGGGAGGGCCGCGGCAGTGTGTGCGGGGGCGGGGACCGCTGGTTCGATTCCAGCCACTTTCGGCAGGTGAGGGGCGCTCATGGGAGCCGGCTTTCCGACTGGTGCGTTTCGGCAAATAGCATCGCAAACCCCCATGTCATTCTGCGCCGCTATCAATGCATCCACATGTACACGTACACGTGAGGGGATGTCCAGCATTGTCCTGGCGGAATTGCTGGTGTCCAGGGGGTGTTCGCAGGGTTACTAACTTGGCCAAAAAATGCCCCCCATGGCAACTATTTGCGGTCGACTGGGGGCGTTCGAATGGGGGTACCTCCCGGGACGAAGTCCCAGGAGGTGCGTCATTCCGGACGTGATGGGTACGTAAACGGTGATGGCCAGGGGCAGTTGGACGGCCCCGGAACCTGACGGGGAGCCCGGGCGTCTTAACCGCCGAGGCCGCCGCGCCCCACCCAGGTGGCATCCCGATGGCGGGACAGCGGGACCAGCACAGCCGTACAGCAGCGGGACGTCGGTACCAGCGCAGGGATCAGAGCAGCGGGACAGTAAAGCGCCATGCGCGCGCCACCCCTCGCCACGCGTTTAATGGACACAGTCCAGCCCACGTTCGTTCCCCATGCCCATGGCAAGGGGGCGGTGATGCGCCGTTTAGTACGCACGGTTATACGCACGGTTAAGTGATGCACACATGGTGTGATGTGGCCCTCGGCGTTCAACGGAAAGGAACGAGCGCCCATGCGCGAGATCCTCGGAAGGCGACGCAGGCTCTGGTTCCGGCGCGGGACGGGCAGCGGAGGGGCGGCGTCGTCGCACGACCGGCTCGAAGCGGCGCTCACCTGCGCCGCGGCCTGGGAATGGCCCGTACTGCCCGGCGTGGGACTGCGGACGGCCGGGCGCGGTGAGCACGCGCGGGGCTGTGCGTGTCCCGACGCCGAATGTGTCGTTCCCGGTGCACACCCGTTTGACCCGGGAATCCTCGCGGCGACCACGGACGAGCGCATGGTGCGCTGGTGGTGGAGCAATCGCCCCACCGCCCCGATCCTGCTCGCCACCGGCGGCCGGGCGCCCTGCGCGCTGAGCCTGCCCGCGGTGGCCGGGGCGCGTGCGCTCGTCGTGCTCGACCGGATGGGGATGAGGCTCGGCCCGGTCGTCGCCACACCGACCCGTTGGTCGCTCCTCGTCGCTCCGTACTCGATGGAACAGCTCGGCGAGCTGCTCTACGCGAAGGATCGGGTACCCAGCTCGCTCCGCTTCCACGGTGAGGGCGGCTATGTGGTGCTGCCGCCGTCGGAGGCCGGCACCGGTCAGGTCCGCTGGGAGCGCGCGCCGCTGCCCGGATCGGCGTCGCCCTGGCTGCCGGATGTCGAGGCGGTCGTCGACGCGCTGGTGGAGGCGGTGGTCGGTCCGGGAGGGGCAGGAGGGCCGGGCGGGTCGGGAGGACCCGGCGGTTTCAGCCCACCGGAGTCCGGGGACGGCACCCGCCTCACCTACTGAGGCCCGCGCCTCACGCTCTCGGCTCGCACGCCTCATGCCGGCGGCTCACGCGCCTTACGCCGTCGGCCCACGGCGTCGGCTCACTCGTACGGGTACGAGCCGGGCCCAGTTGTAGGGGAATTGGGCGCGCGGAGCCACGGGCGCGCCCATGCGTCGATATGTTCGCCCCACCATGAATCTCCGCATGACCGGGCTCGCGCTCACCGCTGTCTGCGCCGCTCTGCTGCCGCTCGCCGCCTCCGCGGGCCCGGCCGGTACCCCGGGGCCCACGGCCGAGGACGGCAGAAAAGCGGCGGATGGCGAGCGGGTGACCGACGGCCCATGGGAGGCCGACGGCAAGTCGGCGGGGACGTCCGGAATTCTGGCCGGAATCGATTCCGCCAAGTCGCCCGGAACGTCACCCAAAACCTCGTCCGAAACGTTGTCCGGAACGCTTCCGGAGCCGGGGCGGACCCATGCGCGCTGCGGCCCGGCGCTCACCTCTCCCGCCGGTGTCGAGGCCCAGACGTGTGTGCTGACCGAGGGCCGGGACACCTGGGCGCGTACGTACTACCGCAACTCGACGGGCGCGGCGCTGAGCACCGTGCTGAGTCTGATGGGGCCGGGCGGGCGGAGCGTACAGACCTATTGCGAGGCGGACGTGGAAGCGGCTGACGCGCCCGCTGCCTGCGAAACACCGCGTGAGAAGGCCCGCGGTGAAGCGGGCGAGTATGCGGCAGTGGCTGAGTTCGTGAGTTCTGAAGAACTCGGAGATGAGCCACTGCTTCTGCGGTCGGGCAGCAACTCGCCCGGCTCTGCGGGCAGTTGAAGCGCGCGACGCAGTGGAAGAAATCCGGAATTGGAAGCGCCCGGTCGCTGGCGACGGGGGATGCACCAGCGACCGGGCTTCCAGAACCGTAACAAGAGATCGGCTGTTCGCAAATTCGATCTCGGGTATTCGGACAAGTAATTACTGGTCCGTACGGCGGTTGTGACAGGAGTCACCTGTCAGACGACAGAAATCGTCACCGTCAGCTGAGCGTCACCTGACGGTTGGTGAGCCCGCCGCGCGACCGGCGCTCCTCCGCGGTGAGCGGAGCGTCCGCCGCGAGCGCGTCCGCCAGCCGCTCCGCGAACGCCGCGGCCGGCTTCTCGCACTCCTCGGCGCCCATCGCGCTCGGCAGGTCCCAGACCGGCACGATCAGCCCGTGCGCCCGGAACGAGCCGACCAGCCGCGTGCCCTCGCCGAGCGTCGACGTCCCGGCCGCGTGCAGCCGGGCGAGCGCGTCGAGCAGCTTCTCCTCGGGGTGCGGCATGACCCACCGCAGATGGTTCTTCTCCGGGGTCTCGCACCAGTACGCCGAGTCCACGCTCGACAGCTTCACGGTCGGGATCGCGGCGGCGTTGGCCCGCTCCAGCGAGGCGGCGACCTCCGGAGTCGCCTGCTCCGCGGTGGACGGAACCCAGAACTCGAAGCCGCTGTGCACGACCGGCTCGAACGGCGCGGCGGGGTCGAGCAGATCCTGCAGACGCGGGCCTTCGGCGGACACCCGCACCGCGCGGACCGCCGTGCCGGGCTTCGTGGCCAGCGCGCGCTCCAGCGTGTCCGCGAGGTCGCGGCTCAGGTCCCCGGAGGACGTGTCGTTCTGCAGGGCGAGCAGTACGGAGCCGTCGTCGCGGCGCAGCGCGGGCCACGCCATCGGCAGGACGGTCGCCAGCGTCACGGACGGTACGTCCTCGGGCAGCGCGTCCTTGAGGGTCAGCGTGACCGTCGCGGCGGGCACCAGCTCGCGCAGGGCGATCCAGTCGCACTCGCTGGGCAGCCCGTCGAAGGGACGCTGGACCAGTTCGGTCACGGCGTGTGCGGCGGCCCGGCCGTGGCACGCCTTGTAGCGGCGGCCCGAGTTGCAGGGGCAGGGCTCGCGGGCCCCCACCACCGGGATCTCTCCATTGGTGATCTGCGGCTTGGCCGCGGCCTTCGTCTGGGGGCGCTTCTTGGCCATGGTGTGGCTTTCTCCCGGTGACGGCGTGCTTGTCTCGGGCGCGAGCCTAGCCGCTACGGCCGTTGCGACAGCCGTATCGCCGGTCGACGTGGCGTGCCCGCCGCCGTCCGGCCGCCGTCCGGCTCCGTCGGACCACGGTCCCCGCTGTCGCTCCGGCCTCGGCCGGTCCTCGTCCAGGCTCCGGCCCAGCCTCGGCCCGGCCCCGGTACGGCCTCAGTCCGTGTCGTCGTACGTACTCTCGTACGCGTCGGCGAAGCCGAACTCATGACCGTTCACCGGGCTGCTCCTCGGGCTGCTCATCTGGTTGCTCACCGTGCTGCCGACGGAGCTGCCGGCCGGGCCGGTGACGCGCGTAGCGAAACCGTCGTGACGGTGCCCTTCGGTGACGAGCACCCACACCGTGACCTCGCCGGACGCGCTGTCCCGTACGCCCCAGTCCTGGGCGAGCGCGCTGATGATGTTGAGCCCGCGGCCGCCGCGCGCGGTGACCGAGGGCGTGGCCGGAACCGGACGGGTCGGACCACCTCCGTCCGTCACCTCGACGGTCAGTCCGCCCGCTTTGTCGACGCGCCACGCGGCGCGGATGTCGCCGTTGCCGATCTCCGCCTGCCCGAGTGGCCTGCCATGTCGGCAGGCATTGCTGAGCAGTTCGGAAAGGATCAGAACGGCGTCGTCGACGACCGATTCGGAGACCCCGCTGCGCCGCAGTTGCTCACGCATCCGGTGCCTCGCCTCACCCACGCCCGCAGGGCCATGGGGTACGGCCATGCTCGACGACGTGGGCACTTCCTGTGCCACCACCAACGCCACCCCCGAGACCTCCTTTGCCCCACGCCACGGGTTGGATGCCCCAATGGACTGGACCGGAAACCGGCCAGTACGTGTGTGGTGACGCACTCGACACGATCGAATACGGATCGAACGCGCCGGTGCACTCCCCGTCACTCGTGGGCGGCACCGGCCGCTGCCGCCCCCTACGGGCCGCCGCGGCCGCTACCGGCTACTTCCGGCCACTGCCGGTGGCTGCCGACCCTCTGCCGATACTGATCGTTTCTGGTTATTCCTGGGAGAGGCGGCCCAACTGGGACAGGACCTGCTTCGGCCGGTTGGTGATGATCGCCTCGACACCGAGGCGGGCGCACAGGTCGACGTCCGCGGGTTCGTTCACCGTCCAGACGTGCACCCGGTTCCCCGCGGCGTGCAGCCGCTCGATGAACGCCGGGTGGTTGCGGACGATGCGGATTCCGGGGCCCGCGATCCGGGAACCGGCCGGCAGCCGCCCGTCGCGCATCCGCAGCGGCACGAACTGCATCAGATAGACGGTGGGGAGGGTCGGCGAGGCTGCCGTGATCCGGTTCAGCGAGCGCGCCGAGAAGCTCATGACGCGCACGGGCGACTCGTCGGCCGCGGTGGGGGCGTCGAGCCCGAAGCGCTTCAGCAGCTGGAGCAGCCGCTCCTCGACCTGGCCCGCCCAGCGGGTGGGGTGCTTGGTCTCGATGGCGAGCTCGATCCGCCGCCCGGCGTCGGCGACCAGCTCCAGCAGTCGCTCCAGGGTCAGTACGGAGGTGAACTCGCGGTCCTTCCAGTCCGGGCTCTCCTCGCGGTCCTTCCAGGAGCCGAAGTCGAGCGCGGCGAGCTCGGCCAGCTCCAGGGCGGACACGGCGCCGCGGCCGTTGGACGTACGGTTGACGCGACGGTCGTGGACACAGACGAGATGGCCGTCGGCGGTGAGCCGGACATCGCATTCGAGGGCGTCCGCACCGTCCTCGATCGCCCTGGTGTAGGCGGCCAGAGTGTGTTCGGGAGCGTCCTCCGAGGCGCCTCGGTGGGCGACGACCTGGATCGGGAGTTGTGTCACCGCGTCATGGTGTCATCGTCTGATTGAGGACGCTGCGGGTGCGTCCGCTATGTCCGGGATAAAGGATGGCGGAGAGATGCACAGGTCCTGCTTACAGTGGCCTGACGCGACGTAGGAAAAGCTGACCCCAGTGGCATGGTGACGAAGCCGAAGCCGAAGCCGACGCGGAACCGAGGAGAACCAGCTGTGAGCACCGAGAACGAGGGAACGGAGGCGGTCCCGTCCGCCCCGTCCGTACCTCCTGTGCCGCCGGCCGCTCCCGAGGGCCCGCCGCCCCCGCCCCCTCCCGTGACGCCTCCCCCCGCACCGCCGTCGTACGACGCGGGTGACTCGGGCTGGGGCGAGCCCGCGGCGGCACCGGCGGCCACGCAGACGCAGCCGGCCCCGAAGGCCCCCCGCGCGCGCTCCGGCGGAGTGCTCGCCGCCGTGCTCGTGGCCGCGCTCGTCGCCGGAGGCGTCGGCGGCGGCATCGGCTACTGGGCCGCCGAGCGCAACGACGGCGACTCCGGCTCGACGACCGTCTCCGCCGGCCAGGCCCCCGCGGACTTCAAGCGCGAACCGGGCACGGTCGCCGCGGTCGCGAACAAGGCCCTCCCGAGCGTCGTCACGATCCAGGCGGAGGCCCAGGGCGCAGAGGGCGAGGGCGGCACGGGCACCGGCTTCGTGTACGACAAGGAAGGCCACATCCTCACCAACAACCACGTGGTGGCGACGGCGGCCGAAGGCGGCTCGCTCTCCGCGACCTTCTCCGACGGCAAGACGTACGACGCCGAGGTCGTCGGCCGGGCCCAGGGCTACGACGTCGCCGTACTGAAGCTGAAGAACGCCCCCTCCGGCCTGACCCCGCTCCCGCTGGGCAACTCCGACCGGGTCGCGGTCGGCGACTCCACCATCGCGATCGGCGCGCCCTTCGGCCTGTCCAACACCGTGACCACCGGCATCATCAGTGCCAAGAACCGCCCGGTGGCCTCGGGCGACGGCTCCAGCGGCAAGAACTCGTACATGAGCGCCCTGCAGACCGACGCCTCGATCAACCCGGGCAACTCCGGCGGCCCGCTGCTCGACGCGAGCGGCGCGGTGATCGGCATCAACTCGGCCATCCAGTCCGGCGGCAGCAACGGCTTCGGCCAGCAGTCCCAGGCCGGCTCCATCGGGCTCGGCTTCGCCATCCCGATCAACCAGGCCAAGAACGTCGCCGAACAGCTGATCAAGACCGGCAAGCCGGTCTACCCCGTCATCGGCGCCACCGTGAACATGACGGACAAGGGCGCCGGTGCCACCATCGCGGACAAGGGCTCGGACGGCTCCGCGGCACTCACCCCGGACGGCCCGGCGGCCAAGGCGGGTCTCAAGGCGGGTGATGTCATCACCAAGTTCGGCGGAAGGGCGATCGACAGCGGTCCGACCCTGATCAGCGAGATCTGGAACCACAAGCCGGGCGACAAGGTCACGCTCACCTACGAACGCGGCGGCAAGGAGTCCACGGCGACGATCACCCTGGGCGAACGCGAGGGCGACAGCTGACGGGCCAGGACGGGCTAGGCTGTGCACGCGCCACCCGTGATCGGGCGGCGCGAGGTGGGTTGCCCGAGCGGCCTAAGGGAACGGTCTTGAAAACCGTCGTGGCGCGAGTCACCGTGGGTTCAAATCCCACACCCACCGCAGCAGGTCAGCGTATGTGCTGACCAGAAGGGGTGTCCCGGACCGGGGCGCCCCTTCTGACGTATCCGTCTCGGCGTTCCCGGCTCATCACTGCTGCCCAGGAGGATTTCGCGATGTGGCCCAGCGTCATTGCCGTGGTCGGCACACTGCTCGGGGGCGCGCTCACCGGGCTGCTGCAGATCAGGAGTGCGCGGATCGCCCAGAGTGCTGCCCGTGCCGACCAGAGGGCGGAAGCGCTGCGCAGGGCGCTGGGCGAACTGGTGGCCGCCCTGGGCGACCACCGGCGGGCCATGTGGCACCGCGAAGTCCTGCGCCTGGACGGCGCGAGCGAGGAAGCCGTCGAGGCGGCCCGCGAGGCCTCCCGCGCCACGCGGTCGGCGGTGACCGGCCCGCTGGTCTCGGTGTCCGTCCTTGACCGGTCCCTGGCCGAGCCGGCCCGTCAGGCGGCCCTGGCCGCGTTCGGCCTGCGTGACGCCACCGACCGCTCCGACCTGGCAGCCCGCCGCGAGGCCGCCATCGCGGCGACCGAGGAACTGGTCGCCGCTGCCGGCCGAGCCATGGCCTGACGCCCCGGCGGCTCCACCCCCGCCTCGGGGCGCCCGCGCTTCGGGCGCCCCTTTCGCGTGGCGCCGGTGGGGCTCAGGACTGACGTCTGTCGATGGAGATCGACTGGATGCTGACGTCGGTCAGGGGACGGTCGTTCCTGCCCGTGGGGCTCTTCGCGATGGCGTCCACGACCTTCTGTCCCTGGACGACCTCGCCGAAGATCGTGTGCTTGTCGTTCAGGTGGGGGGTCGGTCCGACGGTGATGAAGAACTGGGAGCCGTTGGTTCCCGGGCCCGCGTTGGCCATCGCCAGCAGGTATGGCCGGTCGAAGCGGAGAGAGGGGTGGAACTCGTCCTTGAACCGGTAGCCCGGACCGCCCCGACCCGATCCCAGCGGGTCGCCGCCCTGGATCATGAAGCCGTCGATGACGCGATGGAAGATCGTGCCGTTGTAGAGCGAGCCCTGGCCGGGTGCGCCGGTCTCGGGATCGGTCCAGGACTTGCTTCCGTCCGCCAGGCCGGCGAAGTTGGCGACGGTTTCCGGAGCCTGTTCCGGAAAGAGCTTGATGACGATGGCGCCCAGCGTCGTCTGCAGGGTGGCGATGAGTTCTTCTGCCATGAGTGTCCGTTCCGTGTGCCGTACCTGTCGGAGCGACGTCACGTTATGGGCGTCGGCACGGACCGGCGCAGGTGCAACGCCCCGCGGCTCTTTCGGCTACCCGTTTGGCCTCGGACAGAAGCCATCGTGACAAAGCGGGTGTCACCGCGACGTGGCACAGGTATGACGTGGCGTGACGGGGGCGAGGAGCGTGCCGCAGACCCTGGTGACGGCGCGGGAAAGGGGCGCCCCCGGGAATCGGGAGCGCCCCTTCCTCCTGTCCGTGAAGGCGTCAGGAGGCGGAGTCCGCCTTGCGGCGGCGGACGATGAGGACCGCGCCGGCGCCGAGGGCCACCGCCGCGCCCGCCGCGGCGGCGAGCTGCGGGAGGGCGGAGGGGGAGCCCGTGTTGGCGAGGCTGCCCGTGGTGGTGGTCGTGGCACCGCCCTGGGGCTTGAGGTCCGACGTGACGGTGGTGGCCTTGCCGGGCTTGGCGTCGTCGACCTTGCCGGGCTTGCTGCCGGCGGCCAGCAGCTCGAACTCGTACTCGTTGGCGAGGTTTCCGCCGCAGGAGCCGTCGTTGTTGAAGTAGTCACCGGCGATGAAGGCGATGCCGTTACCGGCCGGGGCCTTGGCGTCGACCTTCAGGCGCAGCTTGACGTCGGCGTGGGCGCCGGCCTTCAGCGGGCTGATGGAGCCGGCGTACTCGCCGACCTCGACGGTCTGCCACTCGGGGGAACCGGCGGTCGACCACTGCAGCTGCAGCATGTCGTCAACGACCTTGAGGCCGCTCTTGTCCGTCGCGTGGAAGTACGCGAACGGCGTGACCTTGTCGAGCGTCTTGTCGGTGCCGTTGGTCACCCGGACGGAGAAGTTGACGGTGCTGCCGGCGACGATCTTGGAGGGCAGGCCGGTGGCGACGGTGGTGAGGTCGTTCTCGGGGACGCAGGCGTCGTCCCCGCCGTCCTCGTCGTCGCCTTCGCCGTCCTCGCCGTCCTCCTCGCCCTGCTCCGCCTTGGCGTCGGCGAGCGCCTTGTCGGCGGCGTTCTTGGCCTTGAGGGCGTCGGCCGTGGCTATCTCGGCCTGGCCCTGCGCCCGGAGGGCGGCGATGCGGATGTCGTTCGCCGCCTCCCTGGCCTGTGCGGCCTTTTCGTCGGCGGCGGTCTGGACCGCCTTGGCGGCCTCGACTGCGGCCTCGGCGTCGGTGACGGCCTCGGCGGCTGCCGCCTTCTCCTCGTCGGTGGCGGTCTCGGGCAGCGCGGCCAGTGCGGCCTCGGCGTCGACGAGTGCCTGGTCGGCCGCCTTCTTGGCGGCCTCGGCGTCGGCCGCCTCCTGCGTGGCGGCCCTGGCCTCGACGGCGTGGGGTGCGTCGTCCGCGAAGGCGGCGTCCACGGCGGCGTTGGCGGCCTTCTCGGCGGCGACGGCGTCGTCGTACGCCTTCTGCGCCTTGGCGGCGGCCTTCTCGAGCTCCTCGATGGAGGGCTTGCCGGCCTGCTGCTTCTCCGCCTGCGACGCGGGGGCCGGCTTGGTGTCGGCGAGCGCGGGGGTGGCGGACAGGAGGACGGCGGGGGCGGTCACCGCAGCGGCGACGGCCGTTGCCAGAACGTGGCGGATTTTCAAGAGAGCCCTTTTCCGGGACCCGAATGCGGGGTCCGAGTACGTGGTCCGAATGCGTGGTCCAAAGCGTTGGGGCAGCTGCCGCGGCATCACTCACGCTGTGCGGCTGCGGGGCGATCGTATGACCGGAAAAGGGACTTGAGGAAGCAAGTTGGTTACGCGACGAGGCGCGCGGGGCACGCGTTCCGGACGGGCAAAAGTGATCAAAGAGGCGCAGTTGCTTTCCGGGTCCTGCCCTCTTTTGTGATCAATGCCACGTCTGGGGGCCGGAGTTGAGACGCGCCGCCGAGGCGATCGTGGCGCGGGCCTCGCGTTCGGTGAGGCCCGCCCGGACCGCCGCTTCGGCCAGGGCGTCCGCGAGGGCGTCGCCGAAGCCGTTCTCGTACGCGCGGCACGCGGCCCAGAACAGGCGGGTGTTGCGCTGGCCTTCCCGTGCGGCGCGTACGAACTGGACCAGTCCCTCCCCGCGCGGCTCCCGGCCGGATGAGGGGTGCTGGGGGCGCGCGGGGGGCGCGATCAGGCGCAGGAGTGCGCGGGGGCAGGGCGCGGGGGCCAGCTCCGCGCTGCCCGGCGCGAGCCGGTACGCGCCGTGTGCCGACACCGATCCGGGGCCGACGAGGTAGCCGCCGGTGCCCCGGACGTCGATTCCGGGAGCGAGGCGGCTCGCGGAGTTGGGGACGACCACGTCGGCCGGGCCGGTCAGCCACAGATGCCGGCCGCCGCTGGGGGTGAGCACGGTGACCGTCTCGGGGACCGTGAACAGGTGCTGGAGCGCCAGCTGCTGGAGAGCGGCCACGGAGTCCGTGCTGCCCGCCGCGGCGCTCTTGGTGTCGAGGTCGATGCCGATCAGATGGTGTGGCGGTCTGCCGCAGGCGATGCCGTATCCCGTGGCCCAGGGCGCGGCGGCGAAGAGGGCCCGTACGGCGGAGGGGTCGGTGGTCGCGTCGTACACGCCGTGCCCCGGCCGTCCGCATTCGCCGCGGCACAGGACCGGATCCGGCCGGCGGCGGTGGGGTGAGGGCAGGGCGGGGAGCTTGGTGGGAGACAGGGGGATCACGGGGAGCCCGCGCTCGGCGGCGGAGAGCGCGTGGGCGAGGGCCAGGGTGGAGCTGTGCCGGTCGGTGGTGGCCATGGCTCCATGTTCGTACTGTCGTTCGAATAAGGGAAGGGGGAAATTGGCCGAAAATGTGCCGGAACGCTTTTCCTCTTGTCGTGGGCGGGTTTCGGTGACGAGCGGGTGGTGGGCGGCGGTCGAGCTGTGGGATTGGGGAGGCGGAGGGGGTTTATCGACATGTCCTCACGCTTGAGTGGGAATCGGGGCCTCCGGGGTGGTTCGGCGGGGATTCGGTGGGCAACTCTGGTCTCGCGACGTCGTGACGAACGACCGGGGTGGTCGGCCGACTGCCTTGGTGCCAGCCGTACTTCTGTACTTCCGGTGCACTCCTGCTGCACCAACGGTTCCTGGAGGAATTGACATGGCAAGCATCCGTACCGCCCGCGCCCTCGCTGCTGTCGCTGCCCTGCCCCTCGCTGCCGCGCTCTTCACGGGGGTTGCCCAGGCTGACAACGGCGCTTTCGCGGGTGACGGATCGAACGCGTCCGTGGCGGAGATCGAGGGCAGTGGTGTCGGCAACGACAACTACGGCAACTCGTCGACCAACCAGCAGGTGGCCACCGGTGACGGCGCGTCCAACCAGAACAACACCGCGAATGTGAACGGTTCGGCCTTCACGGCGATCGACCAGTCGAACGAGAACATCGCGGTGAACTTCTTCGAGCTCTGGTAGCCCGCGGCCCGATGGGGGGCCTGACTGTGGGGTGATCGACGGCCTGCGTGACGGTGCTCCGGCATCGGCGCGCAGGCCGTTTCGTGTGTCGCTCAGGGCGTTTCCGTGGTGCCCAGGCTGTTTCCGTGGCGCCGGGCCGTTCGCGCGTCGCCCATGCCTTGACACCGGGCAAGTATCTGACGGACAGTCAGAAACCTCATGCGCCCCGCCCGGGAGGCCGTCGCCGTGCACCTTGCCCCGACAGAGCGCCAGCTGCGGCTGCGCGCCGAACTCCGTTCGTACTTCAGGGACCTGATGCCCGACGGGCCGCCGGCCGCCGAGGACGCGCCGGAGCAGCGCCGACTGCTGCGGCGGATCGGCGACGACGGGCTGCTCGGACTCGGGTGGCCCGTCGAGTACGGGGGGCAGGGGCGGGGTGAGGACGAACAGTTCGTCTTCTTCGACGAGGCGTACCGCGCGGGCGCGCCCGTCTCCATGGTCACGCTGAACACCGTCGGCCCGACCCTGATGAAGTACGGGACCGAGGAGCAGAAGGCCTTCTTCCTGCCCGGGATCCTGCGCGGGGACATCGTCTTCGCGATCGGGTACAGCGAGCCCGAGGCCGGGACGGATCTCGCGTCGCTGCGGACGAGGGCGGTACGGGTCGGCGGGGGCGGCGGGCCCGGGGACACGGGCGACGCCGGGGACGGCAGGTCCGGTGACGGGAGCGACGCCGGGGACGGCAGGTCCGGTGACGGGAGCGACGCCGGGGACGGCAGGTCCGGTGACGGGAGCGACGCCGGGGACTGGCGGATCGACGGGCAGAAGATCTTCACCTCGAACGCCCAGAACGCGGACTGGATCTGGCTCGCCTGCCGCACCGACCCCGACGCGCCCAAGCACAAGGGCATCTCGATCATCCTGGTGCCGACGGACGCGCCGGGCTTCTCGTGGACGCCGATCCGGACGGTCGGCGGGCTGACGACGACCGCGACGTACTACGACGCGATACGGGTGCCCGGCACGCACCTGGTCGGGGAGGAGAACGGTGGCTGGGGGCTGATCACCAACCAGCTCAACCACGAACGGGTCGCGCTCGCGGCGATCGGCATGCAGGCCGAGGACTTCTACGCGGCGGCGCTGGAGTACGCCCGCACCCCCGATCCGGTGACGGGGAGGCGTCGGATTGACGAGCCGTGGGTCCGGTCGAGGATCGCCGAGGTGCATGCCCGGCTCGCGGCGTCGCGCCTGCTCAGCTGGCGTTTGGTGGGGGATGTGGGGGGCGGTCGACTGGCCCCCGGCGATGCGAGCGGCGTGAAGTTCGTGGGAACCGAATCGGCCGTCGAGGTGTATCGAATGTGCCAGGAAATCACGGGGGAGGCGGGGCTGGTGAGGGGCGGGTCGCCGGGGGCCGTCGCCCTCGGCGGCGCCGGAGACGGGGAGCTGGAGCGGATGAACAGGGCGGCTCAGATCAACACCTTCGGGGGCGGGGTGAGCGAGGTGCAGCGGGAGATCGTCGCGACGATGCGGCTCGGCATGAAGAGGGGGCGGCGGTGACGGATGTGTACGGGACGGATGAGGCGGGCCTGCGCGGGACGGATCCGCGCGGGACGGATCTGTACGAGCGGCTGAAGGCGTACGAGGGGCGGGCGGCGACCACCTCGGGCGTGGGCAAGGACCTGGTCAACGAGTCGATGATCAGGCACTGGTGCGAGGCGATGGGGGATACGAACGTGGCGTACGCGGGGCCGGACGCGATCGCGCCGCCGACGATGCTCCAGGCCTGGACGATGGGCGGACTGTCCGGGCACGGGGCGGGCCCGGGCCGTTCGAGCGCGTACGACGAGCTGTCCGCGCTGCTCGACGGGGCCGGGTTCACCTCGGTGGTGGCGACCGACTGCGAGCAGGAGTATCTGCGACCGCTGCGCCCCGGCGACCGGATCACCTTCAGTTCCGTGATCGAGTCGGTGTCGCCGCGCAAGACGACCAAGCTGGGCACGGGGCACTTCGTCACGACGCGGATGGATGTCCGGGCGGACGGAAAGCTCGCGGGGACGCACCGCTTCCGCATCCTCAAGTACGCTCCGGGCGCCGCCGTGAGGAAACCTCGGGTCAGCCGGCCCGTCCCGGTGATCAACCGGGACAACGCCGGATTCTGGGACGGCGTGGCCGAGCACAAGCTGCTGATCCAGCGGTGCGAGGAGTGCGGGACGCTGCGCTTCCCCTGGCTTCCGGGTTGCGGGGCGTGCGGGTCTGCGGAGTGGGAAGCGGTCGAGGCGAGTGGCGAGGGGACCGTCTACTCGTACGTGGTGATGCACCACCCGCCCTTCCCGGCGTTCGACCCGCCGTACGCGGTGGGGCTGATCGAGCTGGCCGAGGGTGTGCGGATGGTCAGCAACGTGGTCGGGGTTCCGTACGACGAGGTGCGGATCGGGATGCCGGTACGGCTCGAATTCCTGCGGGTGGACGAGGAGCTGGAGCTGCCGGTGTTCCGGTCCCTGGCCTCGGACGAGAGCGAGGGCTGAGCCATGGACTTCACGCCCACGGAGGAGCAGGCCGCCGCCCGCGACCTCGCCGCGCGGATCTTCGGGGATCTGTCCACGCCGGAGCGGCTGGCCGCCACCGGGACCGGGACCGACGCCGAGCTGTGGAAGGTGCTGTGCTCGGCCGGGCTGACGGCCGCCCTGGAGGAGATCGGGCTGCTCGGCCTGGTCCTGCTGCTGGAGGAGCAGGGCCGCACCACCGCGCAGGTCCCGCTCGCGGTGAGCGGTGTGTACGGGCTGCTGGCGGTGGGGCGGTACGGCACCGATGAGCAGCGGGCCCGGCTGCTGCCGGAGCTGCGGGCCGGGGCGGCGATGGCGACCGGGGCGTTCCCCGCGTGCGGGGCCGTCCGGTCCGAGCGCTACGCCGGGCACGAGGGGCACGAAGGGGCCGGAGGGGAGGGCCGGCTGACCGGGACGGCGGTCTGGGTGCCGTGGCTGCGGGACGCCACTCACGTACTCGTGCCGGACGCCGACCGCACCCTGTGGCTGATACGGACCGCCGACGCCGAGGTCGTCCCCGTGGACACGACCGCCCCCTGGGCCGCGGGCCGTCTCACGCTGGAGGGCACACCCGGCGAGCGTCTCGGCGGCGAGGACGCGTACGAGACCGTGCTGGGCGCCGCTCGAATCGCCTTCGCCGGGCTCCAGGCAGGGGTGTGCGCGGGCTCCCTCGCGCGGGCCGTCGCGTACTCGTCGGTACGGGAGCAGTTCGGCCGCCCGCTCTCCACCCATCAGGCCGTCCAGCTCCGCGCGGCCGACGCGTACATGGACACGGAGGCGATCCGGGTCACCGCCTACGAGGCGGCCTGGCGGTTCGACGAAGGGCTGCCGTGCGGCACCCACGCGCTGACGGCCGCCTGGTGGGCGTCGGAGGCGGGCAAGCGGGTCGTCCACACAGGGCAGCACCTGCACGGTGGGATCGGGGCGGACCTCGACCATCCCGTCCACCGGCACTTCCTGTGGGGCCGGCAGATCGACGCCCATCTCGGATGCGGCGGTGAAGTCCTGTCCGAACTAGGAGAGCTGATCGCGAAGGAGGGGGCGCAGTCATGAAACCCGGTGACGAGCTGCCGCCGCTGGAGATTCCGTTGACCCGCACGCTGATCGTCGCGGGAGCCATCGCCTCCCGTGATTACCAGGACGTGCACCACGACGCGGAGCTGGCAAAGCAGAAGGGCTCCCCGGACATCTTCATGAACATCCTGACGACGAACGGCCTGGTGGGGCGGTTCATCACGGACCACTTCGGGCCGACCGCCGTGCTCCGCAGGGTGGCGATACGGCTCGGCGCGCCCAACTACCCGGGCGACACGATGACGTTGACCGGCACGGTCACCGACGTGGACGGGGACACGGCCCAGGTCCGGGTCATCGGGGTGAACGGCCTGGGCCACCACGTCACGGGCACGGTGACGGTGACCGTCCCGGATCCGGGGCCGGAGGCGCGGGGGGAGCCGGTCCCGGATCCGGGACGGGAGACGGGACCAGGGGCGGGCGCGGCGACGGGACCGGAGGCGGGATCATGAGTGTGCGCGGGGTCGACCGGCTCGGCGGGCGGGCGGCGGTCGTCGGGATCGGGGCGACCGAGTTCTCCAAGGATTCCGGCCGCAGCGAGCTCAAGCTGGCGGTCGAAGCGGTGCGGGCCGCCCTCGACGACGCGGGGCTCTCCCCCGCCGACGTCGACGGCATGGTCACCTTCACGATGGACACCAACCCGGAGGTCACGGTCGCCCAGGCGGCCGGCATCGGCGAGCTGTCGTTCTTCTCCCGGGTCCATTACGGCGGTGGGGCGGCCTGCGCCACCGTCCAGCAGGCGGCACTCGCCGTCGCCGCCGGGATAGCCGAAGTCGTCGTCTGCTACCGGGCGTTCAACGAGCGATCGGTCCGGAGGTTCGGCTCCGGGGTGCAGCAGCGGGAGCCGTCCGCCGAGGGTGCGGCGCTCGGCTGGAACCTTCCGTTCGGGCTGCTCACGCCCGCCTCCTGGGTGGCCATGACCGCGCAGCGCTATCTGCACGCCTATGGACTCACCCCCGAGGCGTTCGGCCATGTCGCCGTGGTCGACCGCCGCCATGCCGCCCGGAACCCGGCGGCGTACTTCCACGGCAAGCCGATCACCCTCGCCGACCACGCCGCCTCCCGGTGGATCGTCGAGCCGTTGCGGCTGCTGGACTGCTGCCAGGAGACGGACGGCGGCCAGGCGATCGTCGTGACGTCCGTCGAGCGGGCCAGGGACCTGCCGCACCCGCCCGCCGTGATCGTCGCCGCCGCGCAGGGTGCCGGTCGCGCGCAGGAGCTGATGACCAGCTACTACCGGGACGATCTGACCGGCCTGCCCGAGATGGGCGTGGTCGCGCGCCAGCTCTGGCGCACCTCCGGGCTCGCTCCCTCCGATATCGACGTGGGCATCCTCTACGACCACTTCACGCCATTCGTTCTGATGCAGTTGGAGGAGTTCGGCTTCTGCAAACCGGGTGAGGCGGCCGACTTCGTGGCCGCGGACGCCCTCCCCCTCAACACTCATGGAGGCCAGCTGGGCGAGGCGTATCTGCACGGGATGAACGGCATCGCGGAAGCGGTCCGGCAGCTGCGGGGCACCTCGGTCAACCAGATACCCGGCGCGGCGACGACGCTGGTCACGGCCGGTACGGGCGTGCCGACCTCCGGGCTCGTCCTCGGGGCTGACGGGTGAGACCGTCCAGCTCAGCGCCGGTGCGGGCATCGGGCCGGGCCGGGGACCCCGAGAAGCGGCGCCCGCGCCCCCTACTCCAGGGCCGGTTGGTCTCCACCTTCAGTAGGTGGGGTTTACGCGCCCCCTACAACCTGAGGCGGATCCCGTTTCGGGACCTCGGGGCGATCCCCGGGGGTAGGGGCCACTCCTAGCGTGGAGCCATGACCACGCCAGTCTGCGCGACCGCTTCGAGGGCCGCCACAACGCCGCCTTCCTATCCGTCGCACGCGTCCCATCCGACGCACGCGTCCCATCCGTCGCACGCGTCCCATCCGACGCACGCGTCTCACCCGACGCGGACGTCGTATCCGTCGCCCGCGTCCCGCCCGTCGCACGTGCCGTACCCGGCACACGCGTCGTACCCGGCACACGCGTCGTACTCGTCGTTCTCGTCGTACGTACGGGCGCGGGGGCCCGTGTTGCTGCGGACGGCGCGCTCGCTCACCGCCAACCCGTGCGACGCCGAGGATCTGCTGCAGACCGCGCTCACCAAGACGTACGTGGCCTGGGAGCGCATCGAGGACCACCGGGCGCTGGACGGTTACGTCCGCCGCGCACTGGTCAACACCCGTACCTCGCAGTGGCGCAAGCGCAAGGTCGACGAGTTCGCGTGCGACGAGCTGCCCGAGCCGTCCGGGCTGCCTCAGCCCGACCCGGCCGAACAGCAGGTGCTGCACGACGCGATGTGGCGGGCGGTCATGAAGCTCCCCGACCGCCAGCGCGCCATGGTGGTCCTGCGCTACTACGAGGACCTCAGCGAGGCCCAGACGGCCGAGGTGCTCGGTGTCTCCGTCGGCACCGTCAAGAGCGCGGTGTCGCGCGCGCTCGGCAAGCTCCGCGAGGACCCGGAACTGTCGCCCGTACGGTGATCATCGCGGTGACCGGCGGGTAGCCGGCAGCGGCCCGGGACAATTTTTCGTAGGCGTTTTCGTACTCGGGGGTAGTGACATACCGAGTGGTACGCGCGCAGAATCTCCACACCCTTACTGCCACACAGGCAGGAGGTCCGGGGGTGGGAACCCCCGGTCAAGAGCTGTGCGCCCACCGGGAGGACGCCGTGCTGAGCACGATGCAGGACGTACCACTGACTGTCACCCGCATCCTGAACCACGGGATGACGATTCATGGCACCTCACAGGTCACGACCTGGACCGGCGACGGCGAGCCGCGGCGCCGCAGCTATCGAGAGCTCGGGGAGCGTACGGCCCAGCTGGCCCACGCCCTGCGCGACGACCTCGGGGTCGAGGGCGACCAGCGGGTGGCCACGCTCATGTGGAACAACGCCGAGCACGTGGAGGCGTACTACGCCATCCCCTGCATGGGGGCCGTGCTCCACACGCTCAACCTGCGGCTCCCCGTCGAGCAGTTGATCTTCATCGTCAACCACGCCGCCGACCGCGTGGTCATCGTCAACGGTTCGCTGCTGCCGCTGCTCGCCCCGCTCCTGCCGCACCTGCCGACCGTCGAGCACGTGATCGTGTCCGGCCCCGGAGACCGTTCCGTTCTCGCCGGCACGCACGCCCAGGTCCACGAGTACGAGGAGCTGCTCGCCGGGAAGCCGACCGCGTACGACTGGCCGGAGCTGGACGAGAGGTCCGCGGCCGCCATGTGTTACACCTCCGGCACCACCGGTGACCCGAAGGGTGTCGTCTACTCGCACCGCTCCCTCTACCTGCACTCCATGCAGGTCAACATGGCGCAGTCGATGGCCCTGACCGACGCCGACACCACCCTCGTCGTCGTCCCGCAGTTCCATGTCAACGCCTGGGGTCTGCCGCATGCCACGCTGATGACCGGCGTGAACATGCTCATGCCGGATCGTTTTCTCCAGCCCGCCCCGCTCGCCGAGATGATCGAGTCCGAGCGCCCGACGCACGCCGCGGCCGTCCCCACCATCTGGCAGGGCCTGCTGGCCGAGCTCACCGAAAGGCCGCGGGACGTCAGCTCGCTCACGCAGGTCACCATCGGCGGTTCCGCCTGCCCGCCGGCGCTGATGGAGGCGTTCGACACGCTGGGCATGCGGGTCTGCCACGCCTGGGGCATGACGGAGACCTCCCCGCTCGGCACCACCGCCCGCCCGCCGGCCCACGCCATTGGCACGGACGCGGAGTTCGGCTACCGCCTCACCCAGGGGCGCTTCCCGGCCGGCGTCGAGGCCCGGCTGCGCGGCCCCGGCGGAGAGTTCCTGCCCTGGGACGGCGAGGCGGCCGGTGAGCTGGAGGTGCGCGGCCCCTGGATCGCGGCCGCGTACTACGGCGGCGCGGGGGGCGAGGCCATCAAGCCCGCCGACAAGTTCAGCGAGGACGGCTGGCTCAAGACCGGCGACGTCGGCGTCATCAGCTCCGACGGCTTCCTCACCCTCACCGACCGGGCCAAGGACGTCATCAAGTCCGGCGGCGAGTGGATCTCGTCCGTCGAGCTGGAGAACGCCCTGATGGCCCACCCCGAGGTCGCCGAGGCGGCGGTCGTCGCCGTCCCCGACGAGAAGTGGGGCGAGCGCCCGCTCGCCACCGTCGTACTGAAGGACGGCGCGACCGCGGACTACGCGTCACTCAAGACCTTCCTCGCCGAGACGATCGCGAAGTGGCAGCTGCCCGAGCGCTGGGCGATCATCCCGGCGGTGCCGAAGACGAGCGTCGGCAAGTTCGACAAGAAGGTCATCCGCAGGCAGTACGCGGACGGTGAGCTGGAAGTCACCGAAGTGCACTGACCGCCGGCCGCGGACCCCCGACCGGGGGTCGGTCAGTCGGTGAGCCAGCGGCGCAGCAGCCTGCTCATGGCCGGCATCGCCACGTACGTCATGAGCACGCTGAACACCACGGTGTAGACCGCGGTGCTCGCCACCATCGGCAGCCCCTCCAGCCGCGGCCCGAGCACCGCGTTGCCCGTCAGCGAGATGGGGAAGATGGCCAGTCCGGACGTGATGGCCATCTTCCACCGCGGCGGCGCGGGCCGGGTCGTGCCGGGCTTGGCGAACCAGGTCTCCATGCCGGTGAGTTCACGCCGCGCGATCTCCGTGTGGCGGTGACCCTCGCAGTTCGCGAACCACTCCGCCCGCTCCGGCGACTCCTGCCAGGCTCGGCAGGCCTCCGCGTCCCGGAAGCGGTGGACCAGGAACCACGGCGCCCCGCGCTTCGCCGGCCGGAACAGCCCGTAGCCGAGGTGGCCGGGGAAGGTGGCCGCGGTCCGAAGGATCCCCTGCGCCCACTCCTCGAAGCCCTCCTCGTAGCCCTCCTCGACCTGACGGGCGATGAGGAGGGTGACCTCGCCGTCGTCGGCGGGGACGGTGGTGTGTTCGGGCTGGGGCGGCAGGGCGGTGGCGCGTATGGGCACGTGACTCTCCTCGTACACCTCGTACACGAGGTACGGATCCGTTGTCGCGCGCCGCGGGCCAGCCTACGCCGGGCCGGTCATCCCACGCCGGACCGGCCCCGGGCCGCCGAGTCCCCTGTCTTCTAGTTCGTCCCTATCTTCGCCAGCAGATCGACGATCCGGCCCTGCACCTCGGCGCTCGTGGACCGTTCCGCCAGGAACAGCACCGTCTCGCCCGACGAAAGCTTGTGCAGCTCCTCCTGGTTGAGGCCCGCCGAGGTGTAGACGACCAGCGGGGTGCGGTTCAACTGCCCGTTCGCCCGCAGCCAGTCGATGATCCCGGCGCGCCGGCGGCGTACCTGCATCAGGTCCATCACCACCAGGTTCGGCCGCATCTGCTGCGCCAGCGTCACCGCGTCGGTGTCGCCACCCGCCCGTGCGACCTGCATTCCGCGCCGCTCCAGCGTCGCCGCCAGCGCGAGCGCGATGTCGTCGTGCTCCTCGATCAGAAGGACGCGGGAGGGGTGCTGTTCGCTGTCGCGCGGCGCCAGTGCCTTCAGCAGTACGGCGGGGTCGGCGCCGTACGCCGCCTCGCGCGTCGCCTGCCCGAGCCCCGCCGCGAGCAGCACCGGGACCTCGGCCGCCACCGCCGCCTGGCGCAGCGACTGGAGCGCGGTGCGCGTGATCGGCCCGGTCAGCGGGTCCACGAAGAGCGCCGCCGGGAACGCGGCGATCTGCGCGTCGACCTCCTCGCGCGAGTGCACGATGACCGGCCGGTAGCCACGGTCGCTCAGCGCCTGCTGGGTGGAGACGTCCGGCGCGGGCCAGACCAGCAGTCGGCGCGGATTGTCCAGCGGCTCCGGGGGGAGCTCGTCGTCGACGGGGACGGGCGCGGGCTGATTCGCCACCTCGACGGCGCCGCCGGGCCCGTCCAGCGGCTCGGGGCCCTCGGCACCCTCGTCCGGTGCGCCTATCGCGTACGACCGGCCCTCGGCGGGGGCAGGGATCCGCTGCTGCTGAGCGGGTTGCGGCTGCGGCTGAGGCTGGGCCTGCGGTTGGGGGTGCGGCCGGGCGGCCGCCTCCGGCGCGGGACTCTCGGCGCGCTCCTCGTCCGGCGGGGTGGACAGCTTGCGGCGGCGGCCGGAGGGGAGCGGCTGGTTCTGCTGCTGGGTGATCTGCTGGGCGAACGGGACGCCCTGGCCGAGCGTGCGCACGCTGAACGCCTTGCCCTGCGAGGCATCGGCGGAATCCGCGGCGCCGCCTGCGGTGCCCTTGGCAGGCGTCGGGGCTTCCGCGGGCAGCGGCCCGGGGACGACGGGCGGGACGGGTGCGACGGGTGCCGCGGGCGGCAGCGGTACGGACCCGGTGCCGCCCTCCTGCGGTGCCCGCCGCCGCCCGGTCGGCAGGGGGTGAGCCTGCGGCGGGGTGTGGTCGGTGTCCGGCACCGTACGTACGGCGTCGTGGCGGTCGTCGCCCGCGTCCTCCCGGCGGGGTGCGGGGCCGCGGTCGGCTTCGGCGGGCGGCAGGGCGAACGCCGTACGCGCCACCTCCTCGCCCGCGCCGCTCCTGGCCTGCTCCGGCGCCCCCGCGAGGGCCCGCCGGGTACGCCGCCCACCGGTCCCAGCGCTCGCACCAGCCGCACCGGCCGAACCAGCCGCACCGGTCGGCGCTCCGGCGCCGGCGGGCTCCAACGCCCCGGCGCCGACGGGGTGCCTGGCGGGGAGCGCCGCGTGCGACGGGTCGCCCTGGGTCTCGGCGACGCCGCTCGGGGCGGTCCGCGCGAACCCCGTGCCATTCGTGCCATTCGTGCCACTCGTGTCCGGTACGCCCGGCAGGCCTGCGCCGGTCGCCCCGGCGCCGACCGGTGACAGCCCGGTGCCACTCGGCAGGCCCGCGGGGGCCGTGGAGGCCGTGGAGGCCTGGGCAGGCTCCAACGCCCCGGCTCCTGCCCCGGCGCGTGCGTCGATGGGCGGCGTACCCGCCGTCGGCGGTACGCCCGTGGGGGCGGCGGGGGACAGTTCCGTGCCGGGGCGTGCGGGGGCATCGGCGCGGACCGCGACCTCGTTCCCCTCAGCCGGTGCGGACGGAGCCGACGGCAGCGCGGGCAACGCCGCCTGGGCGCGCCGGGCGCGGCGGCCCGTGGGCTGGGGGGCGGCGGAGCCGGGCTCCGGGGCCACGCCCTGCGGCGGCACGGTCTCGCCCAGCGCCGGGCGTCCGGTACCGGCGGCAGCGGCGGCGCCTTCGGCGGCGGTGACCACGGCGCCTTCGGCCGCCTCGGCGGGGCTCGGCCGTCCGCGACGGCGGCCGGTGCCACCGCCGTTGGTCCTGCTCGCGTCCGGTTCCGTGCCTCCCACGGGGCTCTCCAGGAACGCGTCCGTGGAGGCCCGCCGCGCGCGCCGCCGTCCGCCGCCCGACGTCGCCTGCGCGGGCAGCACCGGCTTCTCCTCGGGACTCGGCGCGACGGCGCCTTCGGAGGCGGTGCCTTCGGAGGTGGTGCCTTCGGCGGGAGTGGCTTCGGAGGTGCTGGTGAGGGAAGAGGCCACCGTCCCGGAGCCCTCGCCCAGCGGCACTTCGAGGACGTACGCGCTGCCGCTCATCCCCGGCACCTCGTGCGTCTGCAGCACGCCACCGTGCGCGGTCACGATGCCGCGCACGATCGGCTCGTGCACCGGGTCGCCCCCGGCGTACGGTCCGCGTACCTCGATCCGTACGACATCACCGCGCTGCGCCGCCGCGACCACGATCGTCGAGTCGACGTACCCGCCGCCCTGCGCCGCCACGACCCGGGTCTGTCCGGTCGAGTCGACACCGGCCACATCGGCGACCAGGTGGGCGAGCGCCGTCGCCAGCCGGCCGCCGTCCACCTCGGCCTCGATCGGCGGAGCGTGCACCGCGAACTGCGCCCGGCCGGGACCGATCAGCTCGATGGCGCCCTCGACGCCGGCCGCCACGACCGCGTCGAGCAGGACGACGTCCTTGCGCAGCGGCTCCGTGCCCGCGTCCAGGCGCTGGAAGCCGAGCACGTTGTCGACGAGCGTGGTCATCCGGGCGTAGCCGGCGGCGAGGTGGTGCAGGATCTGGTTGGCCTCGGGCCACAGCTGTCCGGCCGGGTCGGCGGCCAGCTTGGCCAGCTCGCCGCGCAGCTCCTCCAGCGGTCCGCGCAGCGAGTCGCCGAGTACGGCCGTCAGCTGGGCCTGCCGGGCGGTCAGCGCGGCCTCGCGCTCGTCCCGCTCCTCGATGTCCGACGCGTACCGCTCGGTCCTGTCGGCGATCTCCGCCGTGTACTTCTCCTCGCGCGCCGCGTACTTCTCGTCCCGCTCGGCGATCTCGGCGGCGTGCCGCGCGTCGCGTTCGGAGATCTCCGCGGCATGCTGCTCGGCCAGCTCCTCGTAGGGCCGCCGGTCGGTGAACGTCATCACCGCACCGACCAGCTGGTCCCCGTCGCGTACCGGCGCGGTCGTCAGATCGACCGGCACCTGCTTGCCGTTCTTCGCCCACAGCACCTGCCCGCGCACGCGGTGCTTGCGCCCGGACCTCAAGGTGTCGGCGAGCGGCGACTCGTCGTACGGGAACGGCTCGCCGTCCGGCCGCGAGTGCAGGATCAGCGGGTGCAGCTCCTTGCCGCCGAGGTCACTGGCGCGGAAGCCGAGGATCTGGGCGGCGGCCGGATTGACCAGCACGACCCGGCCGTCGGTGTCCGTGCCGACGACGCCCTCGGCCGCGGCGCGCAGGATCATCTCGGTCTGTCGCTGGGAGCGGGCGAGTTCGGCCTCGGTGTCGAGGGTGCCGGACAGATCGCGTACGACCAGCATCAGCAGCTCGTCACCGGTGTAGCTGCTGTACGAGTCGTAGGCCTCGCGGCCGTCCTCCAGGCTCGCGCTGGTGACCTCGACCGGGAACTCGCCGCCGTCGGTACGCCGCGCGATCATGCGGGTCGGCTTCGTACGGCCGCGCTCGTCGGCCGCCTCGGGGCGCCGCATCGATCCGGGGATCAGCTTGGAGTCGAAGGCCGGGAGCAGATCGAGCAGTCCTCGACCCACCAGCGCCGTACCCGGCGTCTCGAACATCTCCAGGGCGATGGTGTTGGCGTTGACCACGGTGCCGTTGCAATTGACGAGCACGAGCCCGTCCGGCAGTGCGTCGAGTATGGCTGCGAGGCGAGCAGCGCCTCGGGATGGCCTGCTGCTCACGACGACGCTTCCTCCCTGACCTACAGCATCTTGCGGACGGCCGGCCCCATCTTGCCCCTCGGTGCGCGGCCTGTCACTGGAGGGAGTCTAAGGGCAGGGGGCGGCCGCGCGACGGCGGATGCGGGGGAGCTCTCACCAAGGTTCTGTGCGCATGGCGTATGCCCGGCGTCCCCGATCGGGTGGCTGACCTGGGCCGATCGCCTCACCCCCGGAGCCCTGGCGGGCTAAGACCGGGAGGTCGGCAGCACCGGCTCCAGGCTCTGCCACCGCTTGATCTCGCACCCGTCACCGCGGTCGAACGTCGCGTCCACGCTCCGCCCCCGCCAGGTCCCGCTGATCCGCGCTTTCGCCGGTCCGCCGTACTGGAACGTGCACATCGTCCCCGGCTCGACCGGCGCGAAGGGGTCCTTGCCGCCCTCCCCGAGCTCCTCCAGCCGCGCACACGCGGCCGCCGCCTCGGGGTGGGTGCCACCGGCGGGCCCGCACGTCAGCTCGTACGCGCCGTCGGCCTTCGGGTCCCCGGTGTTCGTGGTGGTCACCGTGAGCCGGTCCGGCGTCTCCAGCAGCGGCACGGGGAGCGGGAGCAGCCCGAGGACCGACGCGGGAGCGGGACGGGGAGTGGGATCGGGAGCGGGGTCGGAAGCGGACGAGGGGGCGGCCACGGCGACGGTCGCCGTGGCGGTCGCGGCGAGGGTGAGAGCGATGCGGCGCAGCATGGGTACTCCTGAAGAGTGAGGGACCGTAGGGGCGGCGCCCCGGCATCTCTAACGCTCCGCACGCCCGCGCGTTGCGCAACCGGCACTGGGCCGAGCGGCTCTTTGCCCCCGGGCCCGCGTGCCTAGTACCGTAGGGACCGATTGGTGACACCCCACTAGGCTGTGTCATCATCTGCATCGCACCACTCGCGCCCGCGCGGGTGTGCTGGAGGCGTCGCCTAGTCCGGTCTATGGCGCCGCACTGCTAATGCGGTTTGGGTCTTAAAGCCCATCGAGGGTTCAAATCCCTCCGCCTCCGCACCATCACCGAAGCCCCGGCCCCACGGCCGGGGCTTCGGTCGTTCCCGAGGACGTGCGCGAGATGTGCCGTGCCGAGGACGTGCGGGGAGATTCCCTGAGCCCGATCCCAAGGTCGTCCGCGCGCGGCAGCCGACCCCGCTCCACTGCTGCGTGGATGCGTTTTCGCAGGTCAGAGTGGGTGTGGGTAATGGATTTCGCGTGACGGCGCAGGTCATGTAATGTTGTTCCCGCAACGCCGACCGGGAAGAAAAAAGCCCGGAACGCCAAGCACTCGTAGCTTAACGGATAGAGCATCTGACTACGGATCAGAAGGTTGCAGGTTCGAATCCTGCCGAGTGCACACAGGTGAGAGGCCCCCGGAGAGATCCGGGGGCCTCTTGCGTTGGGCCGTACAGCAGCGAAGTACAGCAACCGTGCCGACTGCTGTCAGCCGGTGCCGCCCATCGCGTCGGACAGCTTGCCGATCGCGGACCGCACCTCTTCCTCACTTGCTTCGGCGTAGACCTCCATCGTCATGGCGATCTGTGAATGCCGGAGGATGCGCTGTGCCACCTTCGGGTGGACCTTGAGCGCGTCCAGGAGCGAGCTGCACGTGTGCCGGGTGTTCCGCAGCGGGATCACACGGGGGCCGGCGCGACGGGCCCGCAGGGCGAACATCCGGGTCAGGTTCCCCCGGCTCGATCGGGGTTCCGTACTTCGTCGTGAAGACGAGCCCGCGCGTGTCCTGCCACAGCTCGCCAGCGGCCTTCCGGTCCCCGAGCTGCTGAGCACGGCGCATCCGCAGCGCCTCGAGGCAGACGGCTGGGAGAGGCAGGAAGTCGTCCGACTCCTCCGTCTTGGTCTCGCGGTGGAGGATCTGCCGCCCGGCCCGCTGGATCTGGTGGTCGACGTACAGTTCCCCGGCTTCGAAGTCGACGGACTTCCAGGTCAGGCCGAGCACTTCGCCACGGCGGTAGCCACTTTGGGGCGCTTACGGGGCCATGATCACTCGCCCCAAAGCAGCTCCAGCCCAAAGCCGCTACGCCGACCTCAGCCGCCGTCCAACGGCTCGCTGCCGGCTGAGCAAACACCGGACGCAAATGGCGGAAGCCTGCGTTTCCGCTTTTGGAGTCAGCGGCGAGGAGCGCCACTACCCACGGCCCAGGCCAGGATGGCCGAGCACAGGTGCAACGGGTGCCGCTGGATCCACCACGGTCGCGTCGTCCACCGATGTCAGTTCCACCTCTTCATCGGACCGCGGCGTGCCTCTTCTTCTCCTATTTCTCGTGATCGCCTTTCTTGTGATCGTCGCACGGGCACGTCACGTTAACCGTCTGGTTCTGGGCCTGGGACTGCTGCTGGGACTGGGTGTTGGTGACGGTGACGCTGACAGTGATGGAGATGCCTGCGTCTTGGAGGGTGGCAGGGCCATCCTCGGCGACGCGGAAGCTACTGGCGACGGTCTTCCCTGCCAAGGAGGGCGCGATACCCACGGTCAGGGTGATAGGCATGTAGGCCTGCCGAGGTCCCAGGGCGTCAGAGCGGGTGCAACTCAGACTGGGTGACGTCGTGCAGCTCCAGCCATTTCCGCCAACGGCGAGTGCGGTCATACCCGCGGGCAGGGTACCGGTGACTTTGATGGCGGCCCCGCCGGTCGTGCCGGTCCCGGCGTTGCCAACGGTGATGGTGTAGGTCCCCGTCCCGCCTGCAACGAACGCTTGCTGGTTGGACTCAGCGATGGTCAGCGAGGGCCCGGTATCGGCGTGGGCAGGCGCAACGAGCGAGGTCGACAACCCGGCCGCCATCACAACTGGAAACGAAGCGACCACCAGCCGTCGTCGGAATTTTTGCATCATATTGCCTCCTTGAGGAGCTGTCGGCCATCCCCTACCACTGCGTTCCCGGGCGGTTCGGATACGGGATCCGAGCCGCAGCAGAGGAGATGGCAAGGTGTGGGAACCGTCGGCGTCGGAATCCGACAACCTGGGGCGCAAATACATATACCTTTAAGAAAATCCGCGCACTACTCGGATTCGCCATACACGCTTCCCGGCCACTCGACCAGCCCATCTAGTTACGGCAACTAGGGCATGGTGCATGGGTCCGCATAGCCGTGGTGGTATTGGAATCTGTTCGGGCAAGGTAGCTCTCAGTGCCGTTTCCTGTTCGTCGAGGTGATTTCGAAGAAACGTTGCCGCCTCGCTTGCAGAGCCATCGCCACTGAGCATTTTCCAACTTGCCAGAGTGATTGGGCCGTTGGACTACCCATGGGACGGACGGGCCGCCGCTGCTTCCGCAGGGCGCTGACCGGCATGGCCGGCCGACTGCGGCTCATCGGCCGGTCGTGGTGTACATGGCCTGGCTGCTGCGCCGGGGGAGAGGATCCGCAGCGTCCTGACCGGGGCGGCTGTCTGCCGCCCCTCGCGCGGCCTTCGCCTTGTTTCAAGTCAGTCGGGTCGGCTCAGACGTCGGCCGCGGCTTTCGGCGACACGCAGAGCGTTGTGGAGAGCGTCGGTCAGGCACTCGGTCAGGAATCGCAATTCGCCGACGGGGGTGTCGGGGAGGATCTCGCGGGCGTGTGCGAGGAGCTCCGCGCCCATGCCGAGTTGGATGGATTCCGTGGCGTCGGCCAAGCGGGACACGGGGCCGCCGTGGTGGTCGGTGATCAAGTAGCAGAGTTTTCCCTCGCTGCCGGACCAGGGCAGCAGGCGTACCTCGTGCGCGGGTTCCAGTGGCTCCATCACGCGACCTCCAGTCCGTGGATCCAGTAAGGACCGGGGGCATCCAGTCCCAGAGTGGCGAGGACCAGTTCGCGGCGCCGGGCGCGTTGCTCGTGCGCGGTCAGGTACGGGCGGACCAGCTTGCCCGCCTCCGCGTCGAGGAGGGGTGAGGCGGGGCCGATGCCGTACGGGCTGCGGTGGGTGGGGAGGGGGGCCGCCTCCTGGTGGGGGCGGGGTGGCAGCGAAGGGCGCGGTGCCTTGTGTGGCTTGAGCGGGAAGCCCAGTAAGGCGGCGAGGCGGTGGATAAGGTCGGTCATGTCGTCAGCTCCTGTTCGGTTTCAGCTGATGGCCGTGCCCCCGGGCGGCTGGTACCCGTCGCGGGGGTTCTGGGGCTTCATGAGCGGTCTACCGAAGTCTACCGCGGTCGCGCGGTCTACCGCAGAGTTTTAGCGTCAACCGCATGAGTCTCGAGCTTGATCGAACCCGACCCGTCTGGCGGCAGGTTGCCGCTGCCATCGCCACCCGCATCGCCGATGGCGAGTACCCCGTGGGCGCCCGGGTGCCCTCCGTGGTCGAGCTGTCCACCGAGTTCGGGATCGCGGCATCGACCGCACAGAAGGCGTTGGGCCACCTCAAGGCGGAAGGGCTCATCCGTGCCGAGGTCGACCTCGGGTCGTTCGTCGCCGAGCGGCCCGCGAAGTCCGCCGGCGACGGAGACGCGTAAGGCCGGGCGGCCATGGCGTGGCAGTGCAGGGGGATCAGCTGGGCCGGCGGGGAGCCCGCGCTGCGGTGGTGGCGGGCGGGTGATCAGCGGGTCGGTTCGCTGGCCTACGGGCGGGAGATCGGGTTCCGGGCCGTCGGGCAGCGGCGGTGCCTGGGGGCGCGGGGGAATCCGTGTCCCGTCGGGGCCGTGGTGGCCGGGCGGAGCACCGGCGGGCTGTGCCCGGAGTGTGCGCGGCTGGAGCGGGCGCACTCGGTGGCCGCCGACACCATGGCGGACGATCCGCGGCCGTACCGGGTGTACCTGGCCTGGTTCGGGCCCGGGATGGTGAAGGTGGGGATCACCCGCGAGGAGCGGGGCGCGGCGCGGCTGCTGGAGCAGGGGGCCGTGGTGTTCGGGTGGCTGGGGCGGGGGCCGTTGATGGCCGCGCGGCGTACGGAGGAGCTGCTGCGGGCCGCGCTCGGGGTGCCCGATCGGATTTCGTACGCGCGGAAGCGGGCCGCGAGAGCGGAGCTTCCCGCACACCGGGGCCGGGAGGTCGCGGAGCTGTACGCGCGGGCCGTGGACCTGGAGGGGTGGCCCGAGGCGCTGGAGCCGGTCGAGTTCGAAGTGGTGGACCACGTGGGGGTGTTCGGGCTCGACGGGGTGCCCGCGGCCGACGTCGTGGTGCGGGAGCTGGTGGAGGGCGGGACTGTCGCGGGGCGGCTGCTCGCGGCGGCCGGGCCTGATCTGCATCTGGGGATGCGGGACGGGCGGGTGGTCGTGGTGGACACCCGGCTGATGTCCGGGTGGGAGCTGGTCGGGGCCGAGCCGGATGCGCCGCTGACCGTTTCCGTGGACGAGCTGCCGCGCGGGGTGCAGGACGGGCTCTTCTGACCGTAGGCCCGGGTGAGGGTAAAGACTCGGATCCCTTTGGGGCGCGCGCCTGGACACGGCATCGGCGCACGTCCGAGGGTGGGCGGTATGAGTGATCACCTTGTGGCGGGGCTCGAACCGCCTTACTACACCGTTGTTTTCACGTCCCACCTCGTCGAGAACGCCGACGGGTACGGCGAGACCGCCAAGCGCATGGCCGAGCTGGTGAAGCAGGTGCCCGGCTTCCTCGGGTACGAGTCCGCCCGGACCCCCGGCGGGCTCGGCATCACCGTCGGGTACTTCCGCGACGAGGAGGCCATCGCCGCCTGGCGGGCGAACCTGGAGCACCAGGGCGCGCAGCGGCACGGACGCGCCGAGTGGTACCGGCGGTACAGCGTCCACATCGGCAAGGTCGAGCGGAGTTACGACTTTGAGCGTGAGTGAGGCAGCGGAGGCACAGGAAGTACGGGCGTTCCGGGAGCGGCTCGGGCTCCCCGGACTCGTCGACGTACACACGCACTTCATGCCCGAGCGGGTCCTCGACAAGGTGTGGGCGTACTTCGACGCCGTAGGGCCGCTGACCGGCATGGAGTGGCCCATCACCTACCGCGAGGAGGAGACGCGCAGGGTCGCCCTGCTCAGGGAGTTCGGGGTGCGGGCGTTCACCTCGATGCTCTATCCGCACAAGGCGGGGATGGCCGAGTGGCTCAACGGGTGGGCCGCCGACTTCGCCGCCCGGACGCCCGACTGTCTGCACACGGCGACCCTCTATCCCGAGGAAGGTGTGGAGGGATACGTCCGCCGGGCGGTCGAGAGCGGCGCGCGGGTGTTCAAGTCGCACCTTCAGGTCGGGGCGTACGACCCCAACGACCCGTTGCTCGACCCGGTGTGGGGACTCCTCGCCGAGGCCGGGATCCCGGTCGTGACGCACTGCGGGTCCGGTCCCGCGCCCGGCAAGTACACCGGTCCCGAGCCGGTCGCGCGGCTGCTCGCGCGGCATCCGCGGCTGGCGCTGATCGTGGCGCACATGGGGATGCCCGAGTACACGGACTTCCTGGACCTGGCCGAGCGGTACGGGGAGGTGCGGCTGGACACCACCATGGCGTTCACGGACTTCAGCGAGCGGTTCAGCCCGTTCCCGGTGGGCGAGCGGGGGCGGCTGGCCGATCTCGGGGAGCGGGTGCTGCTCGGGACGGACTTCCCCAACATCCCGTATCCGTACGTGGAGCAGCTGCGGGCGCTCGAACGGCTGGAGCTCGGGGACGACTGGCTGCGGGCGGTCTGTTACGAGAACGGCGTCCGGCTGTTTTCTCTGTGAGTCTTCTCAGGGAATTCACAGGGTGGGGAAAGGTGCCTCTCAGAGCGCGCGGCGAGCGTGGCCACCATGACGACGACTCAGGTACGCAACGCGCTGCGCAGGACGGACGGCGGCTCCGTCCGCGTCCTCGTCGTGGACGACGAGGCCTCGCTCGCCGAACTGCTGTCCATGGCGCTGCGCTACGAGGGGTGGGAGGTGCGCAGCGCCGGGGACGGCGCGGGCGCGGTGCGTTCGGCGCGCCACTTCCGGCCCGACGCCGTCGTACTGGACGTGATGCTGCCCGACATGGACGGCCTGGCGGTCCTCGGCAGGCTGCGGCGCGAGCTGCCCGACGTACCCGTGCTGTTCCTCACCGCGAGGGACGCGGTCGAGGACCGGATCGCGGGGCTGACGGCGGGCGGCGACGACTACGTCACCAAGCCGTTCAGCCTGGAGGAGGTCGTGGCGCGGCTGCGCGGGCTGATCCGGCGCTCCGGGGCGGCGGCGGCCGCGCGCGACGACTCGCTGCTCGTGGTCGGGGACCTGACGCTCGACGAGGACAGCCACGAGGTGACCAGGGGCGGCTCCGGGATCCATCTCACGGCGACCGAGTTCGAGCTGCTGCGCTATCTGATGCGCAATCCGCGCCGTGTGCTCAGCAAGGCGCAGATCCTCGACCGCGTGTGGTCGTACGACTTCGGCGGACAGGCCAACGTGGTCGAGCTCTACATCTCCTATCTGCGGCGGAAGATCGACGCCGGGCGGGCCCCGATGATCCACACCAGGCGCGGTGCGGGGTATCTGATCAAGCCCGGTGAGTGACGTGCGTCCTGTTGGGCGCAGGTGGTCGCTGCGCAGCCGTCTGGTCATCGCCGCGGTCACGCTCATCGCCGTCGTCGCGGCGGTCATCGGCACCGTCACGACGGTCGCGCTGCGCAGCTATCTGTACGGGCAGCTGGACGGGCAGCTCCAGGGGCTGGCCCGGCGGGCGGCGGTGCCGCCGCCGGGACCGGACGATCCGCTGCGGTTCGTGATGGCCGGAGGCGCGCCGCTGGGCACGGTCGGCGTGGAGATCTCCGCCGACGGGGCGCTCGGCGACGGCATCGTGTCCGTCCAGGACGACAGCGACAACCGCCGCCTTGAGGTCACGGCGCACGCGCTGTCGGACGCGGCGAAGTCGGCCCTCGCGGGCGTGCCGCGCGACGGGGACCCGCACAGCGTGGAGCTGCCGGGGCTCGGCGACTACCGGGTCCAGTACAGCGCCGGGATAGATGACACGTTCCTCGTCGGCGTGCCGCTCGCCGAGGTGAACAGCACCATCGGGACGCTCGTCGTGGTCGAGGTGTGCGTGACCGGGGCCGGCCTCGTCGCCGCCGGGCTGGCGGGCGGGGCGCTCGTCGGGGTCGCGCTGCGTCCGCTGCGGCGGGTCGCCGCGACCGCGACCAGGGTCTCCGAACTCCCCCTGCACAGCGGCGAGGTGGCGTTGTACGAGCGGGTGCCGGTCGGGGAGGCCGATCCGCGTACGGAGGTGGGGCAGGTCGGTGCCGCGCTCAACCGCATGCTGGACCACGTCCATTCGGCGCTGCGGGCGCGGCAGGAGAGCGAGACGCGGGTGCGGCAGTTCGTCGCGGACGCCAGCCATGAGCTGCGTACGCCGCTGGCCTCGATCCGCGGTTACGCCGAGCTGACCCGTCGCGGGAAGGACGGGAAGGAAGGGAGAGAGCTGACCGGCCCCGACACCCGGCACGCGCTCGGGCGGATCGAGGCGGAGGCGACCAGGATGACCGGGCTGGTCGAGGATCTGCTGCTGCTGGCCCGGCTGGATGCCGGACGGCCGCTCGCGCAGGAGAGCACCGATCTGTCGATGCTCGTCGTGGACGCGGTGAGCGACGCCCGCGCCGCCGGGCAGGACCACGTCTGGCGCCTTGAGCTGCCGGACGAACCGGTGACGGTACGGGGGGACGGCGCCCGGCTCCACCAGGTGCTGGTGAATCTGCTGGCCAACGCCCGTACGCATACGCCGCCGGGGACGACGGTCACCGCGCGGGTACGGCCGACGGGTGGCCAGGGGGTCGTCCTGGAGGTCCTCGACGACGGGCCCGGCATCCCGCCCGGCCTCCTCCCGTACGTCTTCGAACGCTTCGCCCGAGGTGACGCGTCGCGCTCCCGCGCGGCCGGGTCCACCGGTCTGGGGCTGGCGATCGTGCAGGCGGTCGTCGCCGCGCACGGGGGAACGGTCACGGTGGAGAGCGGGCCGGGGCGCACGGCCTTCGCCGTATGCCTGCCCACCGACCCCACCGACTCACAGGCGGGGCACAGGCTCATCACACAGCCGTGACAGCCGCCCTGGCGAGGGTCGGGGCATGCGAACCGACACTGGACGACCGGGCACTGGCCGACCGGGCACCGGACCGGGCACTGGACCAGGCGCCTTGCCGGCGCGGGAGCACCTCCCCGCCGGGGCGGAGGGTACGCCCGTACTCGACGTAGTGATCCCCGTCTACAACGAGGAGCGGGATCTGGAGCCGTGCGTGCGGCGGCTCCACAGCCATCTGACACGCACCTTCCCCTACGGCTTCCGGATCACCGTCGCGGACAACGCGAGCACCGACCGCACGCCGCAGGTGGCGGCGGCGCTGGAGGCGGCGTTCGCGGAAGTACGGGCGTACCGGCTGGAGGAGAAGGGGCGCGGGCGGACGCTGCGGACCGTGTGGGCCGCGTCCGACGCGCCCGTACTCGCGTACATGGACGTCGATCTGTCCACCGGCCTCAACGCGCTGCTGCCGCTGGTCGCTCCCCTGATCTCCGGGCATTCGGAACTGGCGATCGGCTCGCGTCTCGCGCGGTCGTCGCGCGTGGTGCGCGGGCCGAAGCGGGAGCTGATCTCACGGGCGTACAACCTGATCCTGCGGGGCTCGCTGGCCGCGCGCTTCTCCGACGCGCAGTGCGGGTTCAAGGCCATCCGGCGGGACGTGGCGCAGCGGCTGCTGCCGATGGTCGAGGACACCGGGTGGTTCTTCGACACCGAGCTGCTGGTGCTGGCGGAACGGGCCGGGCTGCGGATCCACGAGGTGCCGGTGGACTGGGTCGACGACCCCGACTCCACGGTGCACATCGTGCGGACGGCGGCCCTGGACCTCAAGGGTGTCTGGCGGGTGGGGCGGGCGCTGGCGGTGGGGGCGCTGCCGCTGGACCGGCTCGCGCGGCCGTTCGGCGACGACCCGAGGGACCGGCAGCTCAGCGGCGTACCGGGCGGACTCGCCCGGCAGCTGGTCGGCTACTGCGTGGTCGGTGCGCTCTCCACGCTCTTCTATCTGCTCCTGTACTCCCTCTTCCGGGCGGGCGTCGGGTCCCAGACGGCCAACGCGGCCGCGCTGCTGGTCTCGGCGATCGCCAACACCGCCGCCAACCGCCGGCTCACCTTCGGCGTACGGGGCCGGGAGCGGGCCGTCCGCCACCAGGCCCAGGGCCTCGTCGTCTTCGGCATCGGCCTTGCCCTGACGAGCGGCTCCCTGGCGGCCCTCGACGCGGCCACGGCGACGCCCTCCCACAGCACGGAACTCGCGGTCCTGGTCGCCGCCAACCTCGCGGCGACGGTGCTGCGCTTCCTGCTCTTCCGGGCGTGGGTCTTCCCGGACCGCCGGGAGGACCCGCCCACGCCCGCGGCTCCCACGGCTCCCGCGGCCACGACGCCCACGGCCACCGACACGACTTCCCCGACTTCTACGACTCCCACGATCACGACGAGGACTCGACGATGACCACTGCGCCTGACGACCACCACGCCGGGCAGCCACCGGCCGGCGACCCGCCGTGGGTGCGGCCCGCGTTTCTGGGGCTGCTCCTGCTCACCGCGGTGCTGTACCTCTACAACCTCAGCGCCTCCGGCTACGCCAACTCCTTCTACTCCGCCGCCGTTCAGGCGGGCAGCGAGAGCTGGAAGGCGTTCTTCTTCGGCTCGTCCGACGCCGCGAACTCCATCACCGTGGACAAGCCGCCCGCCGCGCTCTGGCCGATGGCGCTGTCCGTACGGCTCTTCGGGCTCGGGTCGTGGCAGATCCTCGTGCCCGAGGTGCTGATGGGGGTGGCCACGGTCGGCGTCGTGTACGCGGCCGTACGCCGCAGGTTCAGCCCGGCGGCCGGGCTGATCGCCGGGGCGATGCTGGCGCTGACGCCGGTCGCCGCGCTGATGTTCCGGTTCAACAACCCGGACGCGCTGCTCGCGCTGCTGATGACCGTGACCGTCTACTGCGTCCTGCGCGCGCTCGAAGGGGCGCGGACGAAGTGGCTGGTGTGGGCGGGCGTGGCCATCGGGTTCGCGTTCCTGACCAAGACGCTGCAGGCGTTCCTGATCCTGCCGCCGCTGGCGCTCGTGTACGCGGTGTGCGCGCCCACGACGGTACGCCGACGCCTCGGCCAACTCGCTCTCGCCACCGGTGCGTTGATCGTGTCGGGCGGCTGGTGGGTGGCCGTCGTCGAACTATGGCCCGAGTCCTCGCGCCCGTACGTCGGCGGCTCGCAGACCAACAGCTTCCTGGAGCTGACCTTCGGCTACAACGGCCTCGGGCGGCTCAACGGCGAGGAGGTCGGCAGCGTCGGCGGCGGCGGTGGCGGTCGTGGCGGAGGCGGCTGGGGCGAGACCGGCATCGGGCGGATGTTCAACGACAGCGTCGGCGGCCAGATCTCCTGGCTGCTGCCCGCCGCGCTGATCCTGCTGGCCGCGGGGCTCGTCGTCACCTGGCGGGGCAACCGCACGGACACGGCGCGTGCCGCCTTCCTGGTGTGGGGCGGCTCGCTGCTGGCGACCCTCGCCGTCTTCAGCTTCATGGCGGGGATCTTCCACGAGTACTACACCGTCGCGCTGGCCCCGTACATCGCCGCACTCGTCGGCATGGGCACCACCGTGCTGTGGGAGGAGCGGGCGCGGCTCGCCGCGCGCGGGGCGCTGGCGGGCACGGCGGCGGTGACGTCGGTGTGGGCGTATGTGCTGCTCGGCCGTGCGCAGGACTTCGTGACCTGGCTGGGTACGGCGGTGCTGGTGGGCGGGCTCGTGGCGGCGGCCGGGCTGCTGTTCGCGGGGCGGCTCGGGCGGCTCGGACGGTTCGGACGCCCGCTTGCCCTCGGCGCCGCCGGGCTCGGGATGGCGGCCGCGCTCGCCGGGCCGGTGGCGTACACCCTCTCGACCGTGGACACCGGGCACCGGGGGTCGATCGTGATGGCGGGCCCGGCGTCGGGGCCGGGCGGCTTCGGTCCCAGGATGGTCCGTGGGCCGCGTGGTGGTGGCGAAGGGCAGCTGTTCGCCCCCGGGGGCCCGGCCGGAGGCCGGCCGGGCCAGGGCGGCCCCGGGCAGGGCGGCCCGGCAGGCCAAGGCGGCCAAGGCGGTCAAGGCGGCCGGACGGGCCTGCCCCCCAACGGCGCCCCACCCGGCGGAGTGCCCCGCATGGGCGAGGGCGGCCCCGGCGGCTTGGGCGGGCTGCTCAACGGCGCGACCGTCAGCTCCGCCGTCTCGGCGAGGCTCAAGCAGAACGCCGGCGACTTCACCTGGGCCGCCGCCGCCATCGGCTCCCAGAACGCCGCCAGTTACCAACTCGCCACCGAGCTGCCGGTCATGGCGATCGGCGGCTTCAACGGCAGCGACCCGTCCCCGACCCTCGCGCAGTTCAAGCAGTACGTCGCCACCGGGAAGATCCACTACTTCATCGGCGGCGGAATGAGCATGCGGGGCTCCGGCACTCCGGGGATCTCGGCCTGGGTCGAGGAGAACTTCTCGCGGGTCACCGTGGACGGCACCACCCTGTACGACCTCACCGCACGGAAATAATCCTATACGGCGTAGAAGAACTTCCTGTACGGTGTACGAGACCAAGTCCCGTACACCGTACAAGAAGGGGGATCCGGCATGACGGCGCCGGCCACCGAGACCCAAACCCCCGCACCCGCGGGGTCCCACCCGCAGCGCTGGCTGATCCTCGGCGTCATCTGCCTGGCCCAGCTGACCGTGCTCCTCGACAACACGGTCCTCAGCGTCGCGATCCCCTCACTCACCACCGAGCTCGACGCGTCCACCGCCGACATCCAGTGGATGATCAACGCGTACTCGCTCGTCCAGTCGGGCCTGCTGCTCACCGCGGGCAACGCCGCGGACCGTTACGGCCGCAAGAAGCTGCTCGCGCTGGGCCTCGCCCTGTTCGGCATCGGCTCGCTGTGTGCCGGACTCGCCCAGACCAGCGGGCAGCTGATCGCCGCGCGTGCCGGTATGGGCATCGGCGGCGCGCTGCTCATGACCACCACGCTCGCCGTCGTCATGCAGATCTTCGACGAGACCGAGCGGGTCAAGGCGATCAGCCTGTGGGCCACGGTCGGCTCACTCGGCTTCGTCTGCGGACCGCTGATCGGCGGCGTGATCCTGGAGCACTACTCCTGGGGCGCGATCTTCCTCATCAACATCCCGGTCGCGCTGATCGGTCTGATCGCCGTGCTCAAGCTGGTGCCCGAGTCCAAGAACCCGCAGGGCGACAAGCCCGACCTCATGGGGGCGCTGCTGTCGACCATCGGCATGTGCGCGGTCGTGTTCGCGATCATCAGCGGGCCCGAGCACGGCTGGCTGTCCGGCCGGGTCCTGATCTCGGCCGCCGTCGGTGTCGTGGTCCTCGGCGCCTTCGCGATGTGGGAGCTGAGGATCCCGTATCCGATGCTGGACATGCACTTCTTCCAGAACCCGAAGTTCATCGGTGCCATCTCCGGTTCGCTGCTCGTCGTGTTCGGCATGGGCGGCTCGCTCTTCCTGCTGACCCAGCACCTCCAGTTCGTGCTCGGATACGAGCCCTTGGAGGCGGGCCTCAGGATGGCGCCGCTCGCGCTCACCGTCGTCGTGCTGAACATCAGCGGCATCGGCCCGAAGTTCCTGATGAAGCTCGGTACGCCGCGCACCGTCATGCTCGGCATGACCATGGTCGCGGCCGGCCTCGCCTCGATCGCCCTGCTCGGCGGCGGCACCGACGGCAGCTACTGGGGCATGCTGCTCGGCCTGTTCCTGTTCGGCGCCGGCCTCGCGGTCGCGCAGCCCGCGATGGCCAACGCGATCATGAGCGCCATCCCGGCGGAGAAGGCCGGTGTGGGCGCGGGCATCAACGGCACCCTGGCCGAGTTCGGCAACGGCCTGGGCGTCGCGGTCCTCGGTGCCGTACTGAACGCGCGGTTCGCCGCGCTCGTGACGGTGACCGCGACCTCCCTGCCCGCCGCGCTCGCGGCAGCGGGCAGCGAGGGCGAGCGGGCGCAGATCGCGGACGCCTTCGCCTCGGGTCTCCAGACCAGCCAGATGGTCGGCGCGGTGGCGGTGTTCGCGGGCGGCCTGATGGCGGCGGCGCTGCTGAAGCGGGCCGAGCGGGCCGACCGGGTGGCGGAGAAGACAGCCTCCGCGTAACGGCCGCATAGCATCGGGGTGGGCGGACCTGCGTATTCAGGGACGCCCACCCCATCACCCCGAGGCAAGGAAGGTGCGCCATGGTGAGGGCAGCCGACCGGGCGAAGAATCCGGCGCGTACCAGCGTCTGGATGGAGAACAAGGCGGCCCGTCAGGGCAGCGCCCGCAAGTCCGAGCAGCCCGCCGGGCTCGACCGGGACCGGATCGTCCGGACCTCCATCCGGCTGCTCGACACGGAAGGCCTCGCCAAGTTCTCCATGCGCCGGCTCGCGGCCGAGCTCCAGGTGACCGCGATGTCGGTCTACTGGTACGTCGACACCAAGGACGACATCTTCGAACTCGCCCTCGACACGGTCTTCGGCGAGGTGGAGCTGCCGGACCTGGAGGACACGGCGCAGGACTGGCGCGACCAGCTGCGCCAACTGGCCGCCTCCTACCGGCAGGTGCTGGTCGGCCACCCCTGGGTGTCACCGATCCTCGGCAACTACCTCAACATCGGCCCGCACTCCCTGGCCTTCTCGCACGCCGTCCAGCAGATCATCCGCAGAACGGGGCTGCCGACCACGGCCGTACCGGGAGCCATTTCGGCGGTCTTCCAGTTCGCGTACGGGTACGGCACGATGCAGGGCCATTTCACGCGGCGGGTCGCCGAATCGGGCCTGACGCCGGACGAGTACTACCGCCAGGTCATGACGCTGTTCCAGGAGGAGCCCCAGTTGGAGCAGGTCTTCGACGAGGTGAAGGACGTGCTGGAGGCGCGCGGGGACAGCACGATGACGGAGATCTGGGACCACGACTTCAACCGTGCGCTCGATCTGCTGATCGCGGGTATCGAGGCGATGAAGGCGCGCGGGGCGACCTGACGGCCGGGCGCCATCTCCGCACCCTAGGGGATGTCGTCCTGGACGGCCTGGATCGCCAGCTCCACCTTCAGTGTCGTGCCGATGGCGGAGATGCCCGCCTGCACCACCTGGTTGTAGTTCATGGCGAAGTCCTCGCGGCGCAGCTCCGCCGTCGCGCTGAAGGCGGCCCGTACGCCACCCCACGGGTCGGGGCCGGTGCCCAGGTAGGACAGGGCGAGGTCGACCTGCCGCTCGATGCCGTGCAGGCGGAGCGTGCCGTGCACCGTCCAGCGGTCGGGGCCCGCGAGCGTGAGGCCGTGGCCGCGGTAGGCGATCTCGGGGAAGCGCTCGACGTCCAGGAAGTCCGCGGACTTCAGGTGCTTGTCCCGCAGGGCGTTGCCCGTGTCGATGGAGGCCGCGTCGATCACCGCGTCCACCCGGGAGGCGGCCAGGTCCGCGGCGATCTCGATCCGGCCGCCGAACTCCGTGAAGCGGCCGTGCACGCTGGAGATCCCCAGGTGCTGGGCCACCGCGCCCACGGACGAGTGCGCCGGGTCCAGGGACCAGACGCCTGGCGGCGGCATTTCGGTGCCGCCCTGGCGGGGCAGGACCACGGTGCCGATCTCGGCCCGTCCGCTCGCGGTGACCAGCGCGGTCGACGCGTACGGGGCGTAGCCGACGGCCGTGACGATCGCCGTGTACGGGCCGGGCACGAGTGCCTCGTCCGTGCGTACGACGCCGTCCGCGTCCGCCTCCGCCCGCAGCACCTGCGTGCCCGTCGTGTCGGTCAGGGTCACGACCGCGTGCTGGACCGCCCAGCCGTCCCGGGTCCTTACCTGTGCGCGAAGCCCCATGTTCTCTGCTCTCTCCTGTGGATCGCCGGGGGGCGGGCCGTCCCTGCCCGCCCCCCGGCCCCGGGCCGCGCCTCCGCTCGGAACGCCGCCCGGGGGTCTGGTCACTCGCCGGGGTGGGCGAGTTCGATGTCGTGGCCGTCGACGCCGCGGCCGGCCACCGTGAGGGCTCCGGCCACCGGCGGGTAACCGGTCGCGATGACCGTGTACTCGCCCGCGTCCAGGTCGGCGAAGGCGTACGCGCCGTCCTCGCCGGTCATCGCCGTGGCGACCACGTTCCCCGCGCCGTCCACGAGGGTCACCCGGGCGTCGGCCAGCGGGCGGCGGTCCGCCCCCGCCCGTACGACGCCCTGGAGCAGGGCCCCGGCGTACAGGGCGGCCTCGATCCGGGTCACGCCGTGGCCGCTGATCTCCACCGGCAGGGCCAGCGGCCGGTACCCGGCGGCGTTCACCGCGACGGTCACGGCGCCCGGCACCAGCTCGGCGAAGGCGAAGCCGCCGTCCTCGCCGGACTTCCCGGTGGCCAGCACGTCGCCCCGTACGTCGGTCACGATCACCATGGCGTCCGCCACCGGAGCCCCGCGGTCGGCGGCGACCACGACACCCGCGAGCCCGCTCGTGCCGGCGAGGAGGATGTCGTAGTCCAGCGGCTCGTCCCCGACGACCACCGTGCACGCCTGCGGCTGGAAGCCGTCGGCGGAGGCGATCAGGACGTACGATCCGGCGCCCGGGGCGTCCAGCGCGTACGAGCCGTCGACGTGGGCCATCGCACGGCCCAGCTGGCGCCCGCTCAGCGAGATCAGCGTGACGGCGGCCTGCCCGACCGGGGCGCCTTCGGAGCCGCGCACGACACCGCGCACGACGGTCCCGGTCGTGGCGGCGGCCGTCACGGGCTCAGCGGCCTCGACGGTCCCGACAGGCTCAGCGGCCTCAACGGGCTCGACGGTCTCAGCGGGAGCGGCGGAGCCCTTCAGGGCGACCTCCTTGATGAACAGCGTCACCAGGAACGCCAGCAGCGCGAACGGCGCCGACCACAGGAAGACGTCCGCGACGCCGTGTCCGTACGCGCTCTCCATGACCGTACGGACCGGAGCCGGCAACGCGTCCAGATCCGGGATGCCGCCGCCGCCCGTGCCGCCATGGCCCATCGCCGCGCCCTGCGGGCCGAGCTCGGCGAGCCCGTCCTTGACGTAGTGGGTGACCCGGTTGGCGAGCACGGCACCCAGCGCCGAGACGCCGATCGCACCGCCCAGCGAGCGGAAGAAGGTGATCACGGAGGAGGCCGAGCCGAGGTCCTCGGGCGCCACCTGGTTCTGCGTGCACAGCACCAGGTTCTGCATCATCATGCCGATGCCGAGTCCCATGACGGCCATGTAGACCGCGATGTGCCAGTACTCGGTGTCGTAGCGGATCGTGCCCAGCAGCCCGAGCCCGCCGGTCACCAGCACACCGCCGCTGACCAGCCAGGCCTTCCACCGGCCGGTCTTGGTGATGATCAGACCGCTGACCGTCGACGAGACGAACAGGCCCCCGATCATCGGGATGGTCATGACGCCCGACATCGTCGGCGACTTGTCCCGCGCCAGCTGGAAGTACTGGCTGAAGAAGACCGTGCCGGCGAACATCGCGACGCCCACGAAGAGCGAGGCGAGCGAGGCGAGCGTGATGGTGCGGTTGCGGAACAGCCGCAGCGGGACGATCGGCTCGCTCGCCTTCGCCTCGACGAGGAGGAAGAGCAGGCCGAGGACGAGCGCGCCGCCGGTCATCGCGTACGTCTGCCACGACAGCCACGCGTACTTGTCGCCCGCGAAGGTCACCCAGACCAGCAGCAGGGAGACGGCGGCGCTGATGAGGAAGGCGCCCGCCCAGTCGACCTTGACCTGACGCTTCACGACCGGCAGCTTCAGGGTCTTCTGGAGCACGACGAGCGCGATGAGCGCGAACGGGACGCCGACGTAGAAGCACCAGCGCCAGCCGAGCCACTCGGTGTCGGTGATGACGCCGCCGAGCAGCGGGCCGCCGACCGTTGCGACGGCGAACGTCGCGCCGAGGTAGCCGCTGTACCGGCCGCGCTCGCGCGGGGAGATCATCGCGGCCATGACGACCTGCGCGAGGGCGGTGAGACCGCCGACGCCGATGCCCTGGACGACGCGGCAGGCGATGAGCATGCCGGTGTTCTGGGAGAGACCGGCCACGACCGAGCCCGCCACGTAGATCAGCAGGGCTATCTGGACCAGCAGCTTCTTGGAGAAGAGGTCGGCGAGCTTGCCCCACAGCGGGGTGGTGGCGGTCATCGACAGCAGCGCGGCGGTCACGACCCAGGTGTAGGCGGACTGGCCGCCGCCGAGGTCGGTGATGATCTCCGGCAGGGCGTTGGAGACGATCGTCGAGGACAGGATCGCGACGAACATGCCGAGCAGCAGCCCGGACAGCGCCTCCATGATCTGCCGGTGCGTCATCGGCGCGCCACCGTCGTCACGCGTCGTGTCACGTGTCTTGGCGTGGCCGCCCCGCACACCTGTTGGTGTGGTCGTAGCCATGTACTTCCTTCTCTGTTACGCAGTCGCGGAGGCGGGCCAGCAGCGTGTTCAGCAGGCCTACGTCCTCGTCGGTCCAGTCCTTGAGCGTGCGGGCGAACATGTCCGTCGTCCGCCGCGCCATGTCGTCGAGCAGCTCCTCGCCCGCGGGCGTGATCCGCAGGATGCGGGAGCGCCGGTCGTCCGGGTCGGGGGAGCGCTCGATCCAGCCGCGGTCCACGACGTGGGCGACATGCCGACTGGTGACGGACATGTCCACGGCGAGGAGCTCGGCCAGGCGGCTCATCCGCATCTCCCCGTACCGGCCGACGAGCGCGAGCGCGGCGGCCGAACCGGAAGGGCACTGGGCGGGCAGGACGCGGGCGAGACCCCTCTTCACCGCACCGATGGCGCTGATCTGCCGGGCCAGCTCCTCGTACTGACTCCGATCGGCCATGGGCGCCCCCAGATCATCTTGTTGCTTAGGGCAACGATAGAACCGATTGGTTGCTACAGGCAAATGAAAAGGGGCGTCGGGCGGTAAAGGAACGCCAAAGGATTTGCATGTGCGAGGTCATGTCGCGGGGATATGCCGGGGATATGTCGCGGACATGCGGACATGTTGAGGGCGAGTGGCGAGGGCGCCGAGCCGGGGGTTGGGCCGGATCACCCGGGTTCGCTAGGGTCCTGGACCATGGCACACAACCCCCAAGCGCCGCAGGGTCCCGAGGGCAATTACGACCCCGCGGGCAGCACTCAGATGTTCCGCGCCTTCGTCGACGAGGGCGCGCCGCAGCGCGGCGGCCGGGCCGCCGCGCCCGCGCAGTCCGGTTCCCGGGCCGGGCTGATCGTCGGCGTCGTCGCGGCGATCGCGATCCTCGGCGCGGTGGCCTGGCTGGCGCTGGGCTGATCCGTCAGTTCCCCAGGGCGCTGACGTCCTGCGTCTCGACGTGCATCCCCAGCGGGACCCGCCAGGCGTCCACGCACACGGTGTACGTCTGCTTCCGCACGGCGCCGGCGGCGATGGGCGCGGGCAGCGGCTGAGCCGACTCGATCGTCGCCCAGTCGATGCCGAGCGCCCCGATGATGTGCGTCGCGAAGGTGACGGTGCCCGAACGGACGGGTGAGCCGCCGGTGTTGCGGAACTCCACGGTCACCTTCTCGCACCACCGCTTGTCCGCGGGTGCGCGCGTGTGTCCGGCGACCGACAGCACGGCCGGGCCGGGCGGCGACGGGGGCGGCGGAGCCGGCGGCGCGGGCGCCGGCCTGGACGGCAGCGCGGGGCTCCCGGGCGCCTGAGGGGCGGGCGGAGGCGCTGGGGTTCCTGGGGCCTCCGGGGCCTCCGGGGCCTCCGGGGCCTCCGGGGCCTGCGAGGTGCCCCCGCTCCCCGTACCCGGGCTGCCCGTCGTGTCCGGCGCCGATGGCGTACCGCCGCCCTCCGCCCGTGCGGAGCTTCCCGGTGGAGGCCCGCTGCTTCCGTCGCCCCCGCGGTCCAGCGGTACGAGCACGACCTCGCCCGACGGCGCCACGGCCGCCTTCCCCGTCTCCTCGGGCCCGGCCCCCGCGGCGCCGACCGCGACATAGCCGCCGTCACCGCTCCCGCTGCCACACGCGGTCAGGGCTCCACCGAGGCAGAGCGCGACCACTGCCAATCGCCGTCGCATCGCGCCAGTTTGTCTGACGCCCCGTCAATTAGAAACCCCTGGGCCCCGTGCCGATCCCTGGGGCGGCATGCTGCCCGGCACGGTATGCCGCTCGCCGCGGCGGTCGTCGCCCGGACGGGAGCGTCCACCGGTCATGGTCGTTGACCCCACCGGAGTGCGACACGAGCCGCGCCCGCGGTCACATGGCGCGGCGCGAAGCCGCCGCGCCCGGGGCCCCTGTCCGGTACCACCCGAGGCACGTGCCCGTCTGCGGGCCGGTGGGTGGTTTGTGCCCACCCGTTCCGCCCCGCGGAACGCATGCCCACAAACCACCAGGCCACCGGCCCACCCACCCACGGTCTGCAGGCGGCAGCGGTGTACGGGGTGGGGGCGTGGAGGGTCGGCCCCGCAGGCGTTGGCGGTAATGGCCGGTCAGCGACGTGGAGAGCGGTTTGCCGCCGACGCCGAGGAGTCGAGCCCGGAGGGACCCCGCCCCGCCACCCACCGGTGGCAGCCGGAGCCGGTGACCCCGACCCGGGGCAATCAAACCCGAGGGCCGCCCACCGGTGGCAGCCGGGGACGGTGACCCCGACCCGGGGCAATCAAACCCGAGGGCCGCCCACCGGTGGCAGCCGGGGGCGGTGACCTCGACCCGGGCCAATCAGCCCGAGGGCCGCCCACCGGTGGCAGCCGGGGATCGTGCCTCCGGCCCCAGCGACGGCAGCCGTGGGGGTGTGGGGGTGGCAGCCCCCACACCGCCCAGACTCACTCGCCGATCAGGCCCTCGCGCAGCTGGGACAGCGTCCGGGTCAGCAGTCGGGAGACGTGCATCTGGGAGATGCCGACCTCCTCGCCGATCTGCGACTGCGTCATGTTCGCGAAGAAGCGCAGCATGATGATCTGGCGCTCGCGCGGCGGCAGTTTGGCCAGCAGCGGCTTCAGCGACTCGCGGTACTCGACGCCCTCCAGCGCGCTGTCCTCGTAGCCGAGGCGGTCGGCGAGCGAACCCTCGCCGCCGTCGTCCTCCGGGGACGGCGAGTCCAGCGAGGAGGCGGTGTACGCGTTTCCGACGGCGAGGCCGTCGACCACGTCCTCCTCCGACACCCCGAGCGCCGCCGCGAGTTCGGGCACGGTCGGCGAGCGGTCGAGCTTCTGGGCCAGCTCGTCGCTGGCCTTCGTCAGGGCGAGCCGCAGCTCCTGGAGCCGGCGCGGCACCCGCACCGACCAACTCGTGTCCCGGAAGAAGCGCTTGATCTCCCCGACGACGGTCGGCATCGCGAACGTCGGGAATTCCACGCCCCGTTCGCAGTCGAACCGGTCGATCGCCTTGATCAGCCCGATCGTGCCGACCTGGACGATGTCCTCCATCGGCTCGTTGCGGCTGCGGAAGCGGGCCGCCGCGTACCGCACGAGCGGCAGGTTCAGCTCGATGAGCGTGTCGCGTACGTACGTACGCTCCGGGCTCTCCTGGTCCAGCGTGGCCAGCCGCAGGAAGAGGGAGCGCGAGAGCGTGCGGGTGTCGATCGCGCCCGTCGATTCCACGGACGGCAGGGGCTCCATGGAGCCGACGGACTCCATGGATTCCACGGACCCCGCGGACCCCACAGACCCCATGGGCTCCACCGGCTCGGGCGTCGTAAGCGCGGCGGTCGTGGTCGTGGTCGTGGGCGTGGGAGCGCTCGTCATGAGCGTAAGCACCTTCGAGCTGCCCTGTTCTGCGGACATGCCACCCCCTGGAGGTCGCGGACGGTCGCGTGGGCCGCGACCATCGGAGGAACGCAGCCTCCACCTGAATACCGGAGGCGGGGCCGCGGCAAACGCGGTTCCGGCAGAATGTCACATGTCGGCAACACGCTGTAGTGACTTGTCGACAACAGAGCGTCAAATCACCGCAGGAAAAAGGGGGTCTGCGCCATTTGCGCCACTCAAAGGAGGCCGAAAGGGGTCTACCCCTACTGGTTACGCCTCGATCCTGTTTGCGGATCTCAATCGCGCGAAGCTCCGGGCGAGGAGCCTTGACACATGCATCTGGGACACACCCAGCTCCGCACTGATCTGGGACTGTGTCAGATTGCTGTAGTACCGGAGCAGAAGGATCCGCTGTTCTCGTTCGGGCAGTTGTACGAGCAGATGGCGTACGAGATCACGGTGCTCGACCCCGGCGAGGGCCGGGTCCTCGTAGCCGAGCCGGTCCAGCAACCCCGGCAGCCCGTCGCCCTCCTGGGCGGCCTCCAGTGACGTCGCGTGGTACGAGCGCCCGGCCTCGATGCAGGCGAGGACCTCGTCCTCGGAGATCCTGAGCCGCTCGGCGATCTCGGCGGTCGTGGGGGACCGCCCGTGAGCCGTCGTCAGATCCTCCGTGGCGCCGTTGACCTGCACCCACAGCTCGTGCAGCCGGCGCGGCACGTGCACGGTCCGTACGTTGTCCCGGAAGTACCGCTTGATCTCGCCGACCACGGTCGGCATCGCGAACGTCGGGAACTGCACGCCCCGGTCCGGGTCGAACCGGTCGATCGCGTTGATCAGCCCGATCGTGCCGACCTGGACGACGTCCTCCATCGGCTCGTTGCGGCTGCGGAAGCGGGCGGCCGCGTACCGTACGAGCGGCAGATTCGCCTCGATCAGCGCCGCGCGCACCCGCGTGTGCTCGGGCCCGCCCGGCTCCAGGCCCTTGAGCTGACCGAACAGCACCTGGGTCAGCGCCCGGGTGTCCGCGCCCCGGCTCTGGGGTCTGGCGGCCGGGGCTTCGCCCGGCGTGCTCTCGCTGCTCTCGTTCTGGGGCGGCACTTGAGGCGCAGTACTGGCCGGCACGGTCACGCCACCCCTTCGGTCAACTCATCTCGGTCAACTCATCCGTCAAAAGCGGTCATAGCATCACAAGACATGCCCAGTGGTGCAAGCACCGTATAACGCCGTGTTGACGGCAAGTTGGGGCAATAGAACCCAAAAACCCCCCGCCGTTTCGGCGAGGGGGCAAGGAAGCCGGGGCCCGGAACTCGTGGTCGGCGATCACCCGCGTGGCGAACTCGCGCGACGGTCCTCAGCTAGTTGACGAGCTCCGTCATGAACTCTCCGACACCCTGGGCGGCACTCGATATGCCCTCGAAGCCCACCTGGACGAGGTCGGCGGCCCGGTCGGGGGAATTGATGATCGTGTACAGCACGAAGACCACGACTATGTAGAGAGCGATCTTCTTCGCCTGCACCATCGGTCCTGCCTCCCACGTGCCCTGTGAAGTCGCGTGAGTCTAACCGAGGCCCCTGAACTGGGAAGGGCCCCGACGCTGAACGCCGGGGCCCTTCCAAGAGCGGTAGCGGAGGGATTTGAACCCTCGGTGACTTGCGCCACACTCGCTTTCGAGGCGAGCTCCTTCGGCCGCTCGGACACGCTACCGGGAGAGAGCTTAGCCCAAGGAGGGCCGTGCTCTGAAATCGGATTCCGCCGGAGGGCCCGCGCGGCTCCGCCGGAGGGCCTGTGAGGCTCCGGCGGGCGGCCCTCAGCGGTCCCGGAAGAACCCCGTCAGCTGCTCCGCGCACTCGTCCTCCAGGACGCCGTGGATCACCTCGGGGCGGTGGTTGAGCCGCCGGTCCCGTACGACGTCCCAGAGCGACCCGGCCGCGCCCGCCTTCTCGTCCCGGGCGCCGTAGACCACCCGGTCCACCCGGGAGAGGACGATGGCGCCCGCGCACATCGTGCACGGTTCGAGCGTCACGACGAGCGTGCAGCCGGTCAGCCGCCACTCCCCGAGCTTCGCGGCAGCCCGGCGGACCGCCAGCACCTCGGCGTGTGCGGTCGGGTCGCCGGTCAGCTCGCGTTCGTTGTGGCCGGTGGCGAGCAGGGCCCCGTCCGGGCCGAGGACGACGGCGCCGACCGGTACGTCACCGGTCAGCGCCGCGCTCGCGGCCTCCTCCAGCGCGAGACGCATCGGCGCCTCCCACGGAGTGCGTACGGGGTCGGGCAGGGCGTCGGACACTAGCGGACGGCTTCCAGTACTTCGGCGGCGCCGAGCGCGTCCGCGATCTCCGGCAGCGCGTCCGTGCCGAGGGTCAGCAGGGTCTTAACGGACATGCCCAGGTCGGCGAGGATCTCCAGATCCCCGGCCGGCCCGGACGGAACGAACTCCGCCGACACGGCCTCGTCGTCGGCGTCGGTCTCCTCCTCGTTCTCCGCGACGGGCTCGCCGTCCTCGGTTCCGTCGAGGTCGAGGGAGTCCAGGTCGGCGTCGTCGTCGTCCTGGTCCCCGCCCAGCAGTTCAATCGTGAGGATCTCCCCGTACGAGGAGCGGGCGGCCGCGGCCGCGTCCGAGACGTAGATGCGAGGGTCCTCCTCGCCCTCCACGCGGACGACGCCGAACCACGCGCCCTCCTGCTCGATGAAGACGAGCACCGTGTCCTCGTCCACCGACGCTTCCCTGGCCAAGTCGGTCAGATCCGACAGGGTCTCCACATCGTCGAGCTCTGTGTCGCTCGCTTCCCACCCGTCTTCGGTGCGCGCGAGCAGTGCGGCGAAGTACACCGTGACTCTCCCACTGATCAGAGTTGTGACGACCGGCGGTGCTCTTCGTGCCCCGCCCATTCGGCATCGTGGCAGAAAGACGCGCTTCGCGAGAGGTCTTCCGGCGTTGCGTCGTGCACGCGTTCTCCACACGTTCACCAGCGGAAGGTTCGCATGCGCATCGCCTGGCGCATCCTGGCGGCGCGCGCACGGCGTGGCTGCACCCGGTCGCGCAGTGCTTTGGCCTCGTGAAGCTCGCGGAGGAAATGGGCGCGTCGCAGCCTGCGCTCCGCGTCGCTCTCCCGCTCGTCCGTCTTCTGCGGCTCTTCCTGCTCCTCCCGCCGCTCGTGCTGGTCCTGGGTCTCCCGGTCCGGCATCGGCCACACCACCTCAGCGCTGGAAGGGTACGTTCCACCTTCCCTCCGCAGGGGCTGCTGATGCCACCCCCCGGTTACTGTTGGGTCCATGCGGATCCACGTTGTCGACCACCCCCTGGTGGCGCACAAACTCACCACCCTGCGCGACCGGCGCACCGACTCCCCGACCTTCCGGCGCCTCGCCGACGAGCTGGTGACCCTGCTCGCGTACGAGGCCACCCGGGACGTGCGCACCGAGCAGATCGACATCGAGACCCCGGTGTCGCGGACCACGGGCGTCAAGCTGTCCCGCCCGCGCCCGCTCGTGGTGCCGATCCTGCGGGCCGGGCTCGGCATGCTCGACGGCATGGTGCGGCTGCTGCCGACCGCCGAGGTGGGCTTCCTCGGGATGATCCGCAACGAGGAGACCCTGGAGGCGTCGACGTACGCGACGCGCATGCCGGAGGACCTCTCGGGCCGCCAGGTGTACGTCCTCGACCCGATGCTGGCGACCGGCGGCACGCTGGTCGCGGCGATCCAGGAGCTGATCAAGCGCGGCGCGGACGACGTGACCGCGGTCGTGCTGCTGGCGGCGCCCGAGGGCGTCGAGGTGATGGAGCGCGAACTCGCGGGCGCGCCGGTCACCGTGGTCACGGCCTCGGTCGACGAGCGGCTCAACGAGCACGGCTACATCGTCCCCGGCCTGGGCGACGCGGGCGACCGGATGTACGGCTCGGCGGAATAGAGCCTCGCGGCGGCCCGGGGCCAGGGGCTCGGGGCCGTGGTTCAGCGGCCCGATGCTCAGGCGTCAGGGCCGCGGGTCAGCGGCTCGGGGCCGTGGTTCAGCGGCCCGATACCCAGGCGTCAGGGGCACGGGCCGGGCTCGGGTCGCATGCTCCGGCCTTCGGCCTCAGGGCCGCGGGTCAGCGGGTCAGCGGCTCAGCACTGGCCCGCCGCGGGCTTCGGCGGGGTGGCCAGCTCGGCCAGGGCCTTGTCCGACGCCGCCTTCACGGTCAGCGCCCGGAAGGCCGTACCCAGGATCAGATCGACGTCCGTGCTCGTGCGGGTGTCGGTCTTGATCTGGGCCCCGGCGAGCTGCGTGGAGAGCACCCGGAACGGACCTTCCTGCGCGCTCGGGGCGCCCAGCAGGATCCCGGGGCCGGGGACCTTCTTGTCGTACGCCGTCGGTGCGTTGCCCACCTTGCCGATGGCGAAGCCGCGCTTCTTGAGCTCGTCGGCGGTCGTCTTGGCGAGGCCCGAGCGCGGGGTGGCGTTGTAGACGTTCACCATGACCCGGCTGGGCTTGGGGGGCATCGGGGCGGCGGAGGCGATCGCCTGGGGCCGGCAGTCGGCCGCCTGGCCCTTGGTCGCGGTGCTGCCGCTCGGCCCGTCGCCTGTGAAGGCGTCGATGAGCTGCAGAGTCCCCCAGCCGACGAGGCCGAGGGTGGCCGCGCCCGCGACAGCCGCGAGCGCGATCCTGCGGCGGCGGTGAGGGCGGCGCATACGTGGATACGCGTTGCCCGTAATGCGGTACTTTCCGCCCATGCCTGGGGGAGTGAGCATGCTCATGGGCGCAGCGTAATGCGGTCCCGCGGCTCTGCCTACTTAACGATCATCGGACTGCGTCCGTACGGCTCCGAAACCGCACCCGAACGGGCCAGCGGGCCGGTGGGTCAGTCCAGCTCCAGGACGCGGGCGTGCAGCACCTGGCGCTGCTGGAGCGCGGCGCGCACCGCGCGATGCAGCCCGTCCTCCAGGTACAGATCGCCCTGCCACTTCACGACGTGCGCGAAGAGGTCGCCGTAGAACGTCGAGTCCTCGGCGAGCAGGGTTTCGAGATCGAGCTGGCCCTTGGTGGTCACGAGCTGATCGAGGCGGACCGGGCGCGGCGCGACATCCGCCCACTGTCGGGTGGATTCCCGGCCGTGGTCGGGATACGGCCGCCCGTTACCGATGCGCTTGAAGATCACACGGAAAGCCTACCGGGCAAGCGGCTGTCGGCGCAGCCACGCGGCCGCAGTGCAATGCTGGCCAAAACACCGCAAAACCGGAATTGGGGCCTGTGATGACCGACGCCGCGCAGCCACCGCCCGCCCTCGGCCCCGAAGCGACGAAGATCGCTGCCGGTTACGCCTTCTCCGGGCCCGCGCTCGACCTCGGCGCCCTGCTCTGGGACGGGCAGTGCCACCCCGGCGCGCAGATCCGGATTCCGCTCGGCATGCTCAACCGGCACGGTCTGGTCGCTGGGGCCACCGGCACCGGCAAGACCAAGACCCTCCAGCTGATCGCCGAACAGCTCTCCGCGAACGGCGTCCCGGTCTTCCTCGCCGACATCAAGGGCGACGTCTCGGGCATCTCGGCCCCCGGCGAGGGCGGCGGGAAGGCCCTTGAGCGGGCGGCGCAGGTGGGCCAGGAGTGGCAGGCCGCGGGCTTTCCGTGTGCGTTCTACGCGCTCGGCGGGATCGGCACCGGCATTCCGATCCGGGCCACGGTGACGGACTTCGGGCCCGTACTGCTGGCGAAGGTGCTGGAGCTGAACCAGACCCAGGAGCAGTCGCTCGGCCTGATCTTCCACTACGCCGACGCCAAGGGGCTGGAGCTGGTGGATCTGAAGGATCTGCGGGCGGTGGTGGCCTTCCTGGTGTCCGACACCGGAAAGCCGGAGCTCAAGAACATCGGCGGGCTGTCGACCGTCACGGCCGGGGTGATCCTGCGGGCCCTCACGGCGTTCGAGCAGCAGGGCGCGGGGGACTTCTTCGGCGAGCCCGAGTACGACACGAGCGAGCTGCTGCGTACGGCGCCGGACGGGCGCGGGCTCGTCTCCGTACTGGAGCTGCCCGCCGTGCAGGACAAGCCGCAGCTCTTCTCGACGTTCCTGATGTGGCTGCTCGCGGATCTCTACGGCGACCTGCCGGAGGTCGGGGACGTGGACAAACCGAAGCTGGTCTTCTTCTTCGACGAGGCGCACCTGCTGTTCAACGGAGCGTCGAAGGCGTTCCTGGAGGCGATCACCCAGACCGTACGGCTGATTCGCTCGAAGGGGGTCGGAGTCTTCTTCGTGACCCAGACCCCGAAGGACGTACCGGGCGATGTGCTGGCGCAGCTCGGCAACCGGGTGCAGCACGCGCTGCGGGCGTTCACGCCGGACGACGCGAAGGCGCTGAAGGCGACGGTGCGTACGTTTCCCCGGTCGGCGTACGACCTGGAGGAGGTGCTCACCTCGCTCGGCATCGGCGAGGCGGTCGTCACCGTCCTGAGCGAGACGGGCGCGCCGACGCCGGTGGCGGCGACCCGGCTGCGGGCGCCGCAGTCGCTGATGGGGCCGGTGGAGGGGGCGGCGCTGGAGGGGGCGGTGAAGGCGTCGCCGCTGTACGGGAGGTATGCGCGGGCGGTCGACCGCGAGTCGGCGTACGAGAAGCTGACGGCGGCGCGGGCCGAGCCCCGGGAGCCGGCCGCCGCGCCTGCGCCTGCGCCTGCCCCCGCGCCCGCCTCGCGACGGGACGATGACGAGTCGCTCGTCGCTCAGGTGGTGGGGAGCGGGCTCTTCAAGTCGCTGGCGCGGTCGGTGGGTACGCAGTTGGGGCGCGAGATCTCCCGCTCCCTGTTCGGCACGTCGTCCCGCCGGAGGCGGTAGGGGGGTAGGGGGCGCCTGCGGCGGGCTTTCTCCCCGCCCCGCCCCTTCCCGAAAACTGGGGGCGGCGCCCCCAGCCCCCCGGTACGGCCTTCGGCCGTGTCCTCAAACGCCGGACGGGCTCCAAAGGAGCCCCGCCGACGATTGAGGCGCGGGGTCTGGGGCGGAGCCCCAGTTCGGGAAGGGGCGGGGCGGGGCGGGGCGGGGAGAAAGCCCCGCGCAGCGGTCCCGCCCGACCCGGCACCCCCGCCCCGCGTACGCGACAGGGCGCCCCCTGGGACCAGCGGTCCCAGGGGGCGCCCCCGTGCGGAGCCGGAGAGGTTACTCCGTCAGCTCGTGGTCGTGGCCGTCGTGGAGGCCGCCGCCGCTGCCCGCGTCGCCGTCCGTCGGGACGGTGGTCACGGGCTTGGTCAGCGAGCTGAGGTCCTGCGCGTACGTGCCGACCGCGTTGGCGATGACGTCGATGTTGACGTCGAAGGCCGTCATGTCGATGTTGTTGATGTCGTCGCACTTCGCGTGGTAGCACGCGTCGTACGCGACCCCGGCCGTACCGCCGAACTTCTCCACCTGCGCCGCGGTCTTGATGCCCTCGGCGCCGGTGAACGTACCGCCGGACGGGATGCCCGCCTCGACGAACGGGCCGTAGTCGGAGCGGCCGGTGAAGTCCGTGCCCGCGTGCGGCTTGCCCTGCTGGTCGAGGAAGACGTTGATGTCGCGCTCGAGCTGGGCGGAACCGGCCGGGCCCGCCGGCGCGCCGACGCCGTCGGAGTCGTCGCCGTCGTAGACGAAGAGGCCGTAGTTGGGCGAGGCGATCATGTCGAAGTTCAGGTAGAGCTTGATCTCCTTCTTGCCCAGGTCGCTGAGGTTCGCGACGTAGTGCTCGGAGCCGAGCAGACCGTTCTCCTCGGCGCCCCACCAGGCGAAGCGCACCTTGTTGGCGGGCCGCTTGTGGGACTTGGCGAGCTCCAGGGCGACTTCGAGCAGACCGGCGGAGCCGGAGCCGTTGTCGTTGATGCCGGGGCCCTCGACCACGGAGTCGAGGTGGGAGCCGAGCATCACGGTGTTGGCGGCGTTGCCGTGCCGCGTCTCCGCGATGACGTTGTTGGTGGTGCGCTTCTGCTGGAGCTGGCGGATCTCGAAGGAGATGTTCACCGGCCCCTTGGCGAGGTCGGCGGCGAGCTTCTCGCCGTCGGCGAGCGTGATGCCGCCGGTCGGTATCTTCCCGGAGGCGGGGTCGCCGAGGGTTCCGGAGAGCTTGCCCTCGGTGTTGTTGTAGATCACCGCGCCGACCGCGCCCGCGGCCGCCGCGGCCGACTGCTTGTCGGCGAACGAGCAGCCACCGCGCTTGATCAGGGCGACCTTGCCGGTGAAGGTCCCGGAGGCGTAGTCCCCGGCCTCACAGCCGGTGGTGTCGTCCAGCGGCACCGCCACCAGGTCGGTCTGCACCCCGCCGACCGGGGTCGACTTGGTGTACGTCATCGCCGAGATGGTGACATCGCGCGGCGCGGGGGAGACGACCGAGAGCTTCTGGGCCTGGGTCTCGGTGTAGATGAAGTCGAAGGACTGGTACGAGACGTCGTACCCGGCCTTCTTCAGCTGCTGGTACACGTACGCGGCGGACGCGTCGTGGCCCAGCGTGCCGGCGGCGCGGTTGCCTCCGGCACTGTCGGCTATCTGCTGGAACTTCTGCAGATGCTTGTATGCGTCCTTGGCGGACGACTCGCGAACCAGCTTCTTGCTGAGCTTGGCTGCTTCCTTTGCCGCGTGCTTGGCAGGATCCTGCCGCTGAGCGGTGGCGGGGGAGGCGGATGCCAGCAGGAGCGGGGTCGCGAGTGCGGCTGCGGCCACGGTGGCCACTGCTCTGCGATGGGTTGCGTTCACAGAGGTCCTTCCCGGTGCGAACGAGGTTGAGGGGAAGTTAGCGATCTCTGAGGCCTCTGTGAACACATGTGTCACAACTCACGCGATATTTAACCGTATTGACAGCAACATGTACGTCTTCGGGCGTAGGTGTAGGTCATTTGGCGGCCTTCGCCGCGCGCTTCATCTCCTGCTTGTGCGCACGGACCTTGGCGAGCGACTCGGGTCCGGTGATGTCGGCCGCGGAGCGGTACGAGCCCGCCTCGCCGTACGACCCCGCCGCCTCGCGCCAGCCCTCGGGCGTGACGCCGAACTGCTTGCCCAGCAGCGCCAGGAAGATCTGCGACTTCTGCTTGCCGAAGCCGGGCAGCGCGTTCAGCCGTGCGAGCAGCTCCTTGCCGGTGGCCGCGTCCCGCCACAGGGCCGTCGCGTCGCCGTCGTACTCCTGTACGAGGTACTGGCACAGCTGCTGGATCCGCTTGGCCATCGACCCCGGGTAGCGGTGCACCGCGGGCTTCTCGGACAGCAGCGCGGCGAAGGCCTCGGGGTCGTGGGCGGCGATGTCGTGCGCGTCCAGGTCGTCGGTGCCGAGACGCTGGGCGATCGTGTACGGGCCGGCGAAGGCCCACTCCATCGGGACCTGCTGGTCGAGCAGCATGCCGACGAGCGCGGCGAGCGGGCTGCGGCCGAGGAGCTCGTCGGCCTCGGGCTGCTGGGCGAGGTGGATCGTAGGACTCTTGGGGCTCATGCCATCGATGATCTCTCCCGGGTGGCCGCCACGCACGCCGCGTCCGGGGCCTGGACGGCCCCCACGGGCGCCGCTTCCGCCGCTCCGGACGGCGCCACCACGGTCGCCGCGTCCACGGCCGCGGACGGCCGACAGCGTTTCGCCAGTGAACCGACAGCGGCCGGTCGCAGGGTGATCCCGAACCGACACCACGGAGGAGAACCCCCATGAGCAAGCAGCCCGTCACCGTCATCGGCCTCGGCAACCTCGGACACGTCGTCGCCGAGACCTTCCTCGCCCAGGGCCACCCCACCACCGTCTGGAACCGTTCCCCCGCCAAGGCCGACGCCCTCGTCGCCCGGGGCGCCGTCCGCGCGGACACCGTCGCCGAGGCGGTCGCGGCGGGCGAGCTGGTCGTCGTGGTCGTACTCGACCAGGACGTCGCTCGTGAGCTGCTCACCCCCGCGGCCGACGCCCTCAAGGGCAAGGCGCTCCTGAACGTCACCTCCGGTATCCCGGAGTCGGTCCGCGAGCTGGCCGACTGGGTGACCGGGCACGGGGCCGCGTATCTTGCCGGGGCGGTCTACGCCGTACCGCAGACCGTCGGCACGGACGAGGCGTTCGTGCTGCTCAGCGGCTCGCGCGAGACGTACGACAGCTACCTGCCGCAGCTGCGCCTGCTCGGCGACCCGGTCTACGTCGGCGAGGCCGCCGAGCTGGCGTCGGTGTACGACGTCGCCCTGCTCAGCGGGATGTACGGAATGTTCGCCGGGTTCTTCCAGGCCGTCGCGCTCGGCGGCTCCGCCGGGATCGAGGCGGCCCGGATCACCGGGCTGCTGGTGCGCTGGCTGAAGGAGGCGACGCCGATCCTGCCCGCGTTCGCCGAGGAGATCGACGCCGGGAACTACGCCACCGAGACCTCGAACCTCGACATCAACGCGACCGGCCTCGCCCACATCCTGACCGCGACCCGGCAGCAGGGGGTCGGCACCGAGCTGCTGGCGCCGCTCCAGGCGCTGTTCGACCAGCAGATCGCGGCCGGGCACGGCGGCGACAGCCTCTCCCGCACGATCGAGTCACTGCGCTGAGGTCACTCGCGGCCGGGCTCACCCGGGCTTGCGGGCCTCGATGAGGAAGCGGGTGGTGTGCGCGACGAACGGCCCGTCCGCCTGGATCCGGTCGTGCAGCTCGCGCAGCCGCCCCCGGTACCGGGCCACGGTGAAGCCGGGCACCATCCAGACGACCTTGCGCAGGAAGTAGATCACCGCGCCGATGTCGAAGAACTCGGTGCGCAGCCGCTCCGAGCGCAGGTCGGTGATCTCCAGCCCCGCGGCCTGCGCCGCCGCGCTCGCGTCGTCCGGATGGCGGGCGCGGCGTACGTCCTCGGGCTGCGGCCCGAGGAAGTACTCGACCAGCTCGAAGACGCTGGCCGGGCCGACCTGCTGGGAGAGGTACGTACCGCCAGGCCGCAGCACCCGGGCGATCTCCTCCCACCACACGGTCACCGGGTGCCGGCTCGTGACCAGGTCGAAGGCCTCGTCCCCGAACGGCAGCGGCGGCTCGTCCGCGTCCCTGACGACGACCGCGCCCAGGGGGTGGAGCAACCGGGTGGCTTTGGCGACGTTCGGCGGCCAGGACTCGGTGGCGACCATGAGCGGCGGCAGCTTCGGCGCCCCGGCGAGGACCTCCCCGCCGCCCGTCTGGATGTCGAGGGCGGCCGAGGCCCGCGCCAGCCGTTCGCTCATCAGCCGCTGGTAGCCCCAGGAGGGGCGCTGCTCGGTGGCACGTCCGTCGAGCCAGGAGAAGTCCCAGCCGGCCACGGACACGGATTCGGCCTCGGCCACCAGGTGGTCAAACGTGCGCGTCATGGTCCGATCGTCGCTCCCGGCCAGGACGTACGCCAATGGTTTCCGCGCTGGTCAGGAGGGTCGGTCAGGACGGTCGGTCAGGACGGTCGGTCGGGCCTGACGCGCCGGTCAGGACGTGCCGGTTACGGCGGTCGGTCCGGACGCGCCGGTCAGGACGACGGGCCCGACCAGTCGGCCGGCACATGGCCGAGCCGCACCCGCTGCGGATGGTCGCCGACCGGGACCGACGCCACCTTCCGCCCGGTCGCGAAGTCGATCGCGGTCACCCGGTCGGTGCCGCTCTCGGAGACGACGCAGGACTTCCCGTCACCGCTGACGGTCGCCCAGTACGGCTTCGACGCGGCGATCAGCGGCCCTTCCTGGAGGGTCGCCCGGTCGACGACGGCCGCGTAGTCGTCCATCGTCCCGGCGACGCACAGCTTGTCCCCCTTCGGGCTCATCGAGATCCCGTGGTGGCGGGAGTCGTTGACCCAGGTGGTCCGCTCCTCGCTGGTGTCCGGGTTCTTGGGGAGGACCTTCTGGCGGGTGATGCGGTCGCCGGCGACGTCGTACTCGAGGAAGCCGTTGAAGAAGGAAACCTGGAAGTAGAGCGTGGACTCGTCGGGCGTGAAGGCCACGGGCCGTACGGCATCGGACAGGTCGCCCCGGCCGAACGCGTCCAGCCGCTGCCGCATGTCGATGACCTTCACCGTTTCGTAGGTGTGCGCGTCCACGACGGTGAGCTTGCGGTCGCCCTTCGTCCAGTCGAACAGGGGTGCGTCGAGTGCGGTGTTGACCTCGCCGATCGCGCTGTTCCAGATCTGCTCGCCGTCCGCCGTGAAGACGTTCTCGTGGGGCTTGTCGCCGGTCTTGAACGAGCCGGTCTGGCGCCCGGTGCCGATGTCGAGGACGTGGACGGTGTTGGAGGTCGACGCCGATACGGCGACGCGCTTGCCGTCGGGGGAGACGGCCATGTGGTCGGAGCGGTAACCGGACACGGGGAAGCGCCAGTTGAGCCTGCCGGTCGCGACGTCGATCGAGACCACGTCGGCGAAGCTGGGGCGGGAGACGACGACCGCCGAGCCGTCGGGAGTGGAGTACATGTCGTCGACGTACTGGTCGTGGCCCTCGCCCACGCTCAGCCGGATCCCGAGGAAGTAGGCGAGCTTGACGGGGTTGAGGTGGATTTCCCGCAGCCGCTGGTCCTTGTCCGGGATGACGTTGATACGGCCGATTCTGGCGAGATCGCCGGAGGAGCGGAGCACGTCGGCCGTCCCCTCCCAGTTGTTGCCGACGAACAGCACCTCGCGCAGACCCCCGTCGGCGGCGGGCGGCGGGGGAGCGGGAGCGGGAGCGGCCGCGAGGGAGGCCGTGGTGAGGGCGGCGAGGGCGAGGGAGAGTGCTGTCTTCACGGCGGGCTCCTGGAGGCGTGGGGCAGGAGGGAGACAGGAACTTACTGGGCGGTAAGGTACTGATGGGTCAGATGAATGACCAGACTCCGTACCGGACTTCTGCCGAATGCGTCGCCTGCGGCCATACGGCGCACGCTGACACGGTGGGAGCCACCAATGTTCCACGAGCCGGCCTGGTCCGTCGCGAGGTCAACCCGGCTTAACGAGAAGCCCCCTCGCTTACGGGGGGGTGTCTCTATGTCTTTCGTCAAGGACGTGGTGCCTGGTGTGCGGTGTTTGGGGTGGTCATGCGGCGAGGGTGACGGCGGGCGTTCTGGACTCGTAGAAGGTGCCGTCTCGGAGCATGGCGAAGAGGACGCTGATGCGCTGGCGAGCGAGGCGGAGGAGGGCCTGGGTGTGGGCCTTTCCGCGGGCTCTTTGCCGGTACGTGGATGCGCGAGCACGGTGCCACCGCCATGGCCGGCACGGTCAACAACCCGGAAAGGGTGCGATGTTCGACATCGAAGGCGTGGGCGTCTTCCTCGGGATGGACGTCGGCAAGACCGCCCATCACGGTCACGGACTCACGCCGGCCGGGAAGAAGGTCTTCGACAAACCGATGCCCAACAGCGAACCCAAACTGCGGGGCGTCTTCGACAAGCTCAAGGCCAAGTTCGGCACCGTCACGCCTTGCTTCTCATGGCCTCGTAGCCGGCCTGCGAGCCCCTGGAGGACCAGGCCAGGACCACAGGAGGACCATCACCAGATACTTCTTGACTTCTCCCCCTCCTGAAGGTGGGGGATTCTCACGGCTCGCGCCGTGATGCTTTCTGCTTCGTCGCCGACTGCCCGTCCGGAGTTCTCCGTCGAGGTCTTACACCAGCTCCACAGACTGTCACCGCCAGTCCGGCGGCCAGCAGGTTCTTCGCCGCGTTCACGTCCCGGTCGTGGGTCGTGCCGCAGCCGTCACATGTCCAGGTGCGGACGTTGAGCGGCATCCTCTCGGCGAGGGTGCCGCAGTGGGAGCACAGCTTGGAGGAGGGGAACCAGCGGTCCACGACCACGAGGTTCCGCCCGTACCAGGCGGCCTTGTACTCCAGCATGGTGCGCATGTCGCGCCACCCGGCGTCCGAGATGGCTCGGGCCAGACTGTGGTTCTTGACCATGTTGCGCACCGTTAGGTCCTCGATCACGAGCGTTTGGTTTTCGCGCACGAGTCGAGTCGTCAGCTTGTGCAGGTGGTCGCGACGGCGATCGGCGATCCGGGCGTGGATCCTGGCGACCTTACGACGCGCCTTGACCCGGTTCGTTCCGTCGCCCTTCGCTTTCTTCGCCAGACGTCGCTGGGCCAGGGCGAGACGGGCGCGGTCCCGGCGTTCATGCCTGGGGTTGGCGATCTTCTCCCCAGTGGAGAGGGTCAGCAGGTGGTCCAGTCCGGCGTCGATCCCGATGGCCGTGTCCGTGGCGTGGAGCGGCTTCACGGCCCGGTCCTCACACAGCATCGACACGAACCAGCGCCCGGCCGGGTCCTGGGATACGGTCACCGTGGACGGCTGAGCGCCCTCTGGCAGGGGGCGGGACCACACGATGTCCAGCGGCTCCGCCATCTTCGCCAGCGTCAGCTTCCCGTCCCGAAACCGGAACCCCGACGTGGTGTACTCGGCGGACTTGCGGGACTTCTTCCGCGACTTGAAACGCGGGTACTTCGCCCGCTTCCCGAAGAAGTTGGTGAACGCCACCTGCAAGTGCCGCAGCGTCTGCTGGAGCGGAACCGACGACACCTCGGACAGATAGGCCAGTTCCTCGGTCTTCTTCCACGCCGTCAGCATTGCCGACGTGGCGTTGTAGTTGACCCGTTCCTGACGCGCCCACGCCTCGGTGCGGGCCGCGAGTGCCATGTTGTAGACCTTACGCACACACCCGAACGTGCGCGACAGCTCCGCTGCCTGCGCATCCGTCGGATAGAAGCGGTACTTGAACGCCCGCTTCACGTGGCTCGTGGTCACACTCGCAAACTAGTGGGCCTACTGGTCAAGGCCAAACCTGCGGGTCAGGGCACTGCGATCCGCCCAGAGGGCCGAATGCGGCCCGTTGCCCTGCTCCTCAGGAGTCCGGTCCTCCTCCGTAAGCGGGTGGTAACCCCTCCCCGGGCTGAAGCCAGGGGAGGGGTTCTCGACACCTTGCTCATACGAGATTTCGTACGAGACACCTTCGAGAGGCAGGGGGCGGTCAGCGGCAGGGTGGGGCGGCGGCACTTCCGCAGCACGACGACGGCCCGCACACCCCTGGGGGGTCGTGCGGGCTGTCGTCAGGCGGGTTCCCGGATTCACCACCAGCGTCCGCGTGGCGGTCCGGGCCTTTGCTCATGGAAGATCGCGAACAGCTCCCTTATCGGGCCGTTCCGAACTCCTGGCTCCAGTAATTGTTGGGCTGCGCGAGGGCGACGCCGATTTCCTTGAAGGAACAGTCAAGGATGTTGCGCTTGTGGCCGGGGCTGGACATCCAGGCCTGCATCACGCTCTCGGGAGTCTCGTAGCCGTAGGCGACATTCTCGCCGTAGCTGCTCCACTGGTAACCGGCGCGGGTGATCCGGTCGCCCGGATTCGATCCGTCCGAACCCGTGTGGGACATGTTCTTGTGCGCGGCCATGTCCTTGCTGTGGGCCTCGGCGGCCTTGGTCAGCTTCGCGTTGACGGTCAGCGGCGAGCACCCGACCTTGCCGCGCTCGCTGTTGACCAGCTGGACGACCTTGGCGACGGCGCCGGACGCCGGGGCGGTGGACGCCGGGGCGGTCGGCTTCGGCGCGGTGGCCTTGGGGGCGGTCGGCTTCGGGGCGGTGGCCTTGGGCGCGGTGGCCTCGGGCGCGGTGCGCTTCGGGGCGGTGGGCCGCTGCGCCGGAGCGCCCGGGTCCTCGGCGGGGGCCTCGACGGGAGCCTCTCCCTGACCCTCGACGGGTATCTCCATGAGGTCGTCGAGCGGCACCTCGTCGAAGGGCGCCCCGGTCAGGGGCTGCTCGCCCTGTCCGACGAGCTGTCCCGGCTCAAGGACGATCTCCTGGTTCCCGCGCGGGCCCCGAGAGTTCCCCTGCGGGTCGTCCGGGCAAACCGCCATGGCGGCGGAGGGAACACCCACGGCGCCGATGGCGATGACCGCGACGGCGATCTTCCGGTAGTGCGTCTTCCTGCGGTGCTTCCTCATGCGTGACCTCACTCGATTGGCGCCTTGCAGGCCGTCATTCTTAGAAACCCGGGAAGCGCGGGGCAATGCGATCAATTACTACCGGGATTCGTAGTGAAGGGCGCGTCTTGAAATGGGTCCATGGGCGTGCTGGCCGGTATCGGCGAATTGCCGGGAACTCTGTCACTCCGTCAGAAGCCGCTATATGCCGAAGGGGAGGGCAAATGGATCGAGGGGAGCGAATGGGGCACCGCGAAGCGGGGGCTATGTCGATGCCAAGATGGACAAAGTCGGATATGTCGCCGCGCCCGCCATCTACTATTCAGCTGGCGTAGTGCCCGAACCGGAGGTGACGGATGTCACGGAACCGCAGGGCAACCATCTCAACGGACGGCGACCAGCACATGGCTGTTGCCGAACTGCCACACGGCTCCGACGTGCTGGAACCCCGCCTCGCGCAGCAGCGCGACGTGCCCGGAGAGGGTCAGGTCGTTCCCCTCGCAGTGCGGATGCCGGTCCTGTCCGCGCCGCGAGAGCAGGGGCGCCAGCTCCGGATCGGCGGCCGCGCCCGACCACCAGGACTCCCAGTCCTCGTGGGTGAACGCCAGCTGGCGTTCCGCGTGGCGGCGCCCGATGTCGACGGCGAGTTCACGGATCCCCGCCGCGTCGGGACCGATGTGGTCGCCGTTGACGAGTACGCCGCCGGGGCGCAGCCGCCCGGCCAGTTCCCGGTAGACCCGCCGCAGGGTGTGCTCGCCGAGGTAGTGCAGGGCCGTCGTCGACACGGCCGCGTCGACCGGGCGGTCCAGGCCGAGCGCGTCGAGCCAGCCGGGCTCCCCGATCACCGCCTCGACGTAGCGCAGGGCCGGCCCGTAGTGGGCGCTCCCCAGCTCCAGCAGCAGCGGGTCCGCGTCGACGGCCAGCACCTCGGCGGCCGGCAGCCGGCCGGCCAGCCGGGCCGCCAGGGATCCCGGGCCGCTTCCCAGGTCCAGGACCAGCGGTGCGGGCCGGCCGAGCGTCATGTGCTCGACCACGTCCGCGATGACCGTGAATCTCTCCTCGCGGTCGACCGCGTACCGCTGCTGCTGGCACTCCCAGCGCTCCACCCATCGCGCGGCCGTCACCGTGCTCATGCCCATACCGCTCGTGCCGCCTCCGCCGACGTGACCCCCAGACCTCAGATCCCGGCCTGCTAATGGAAATCATTGCAGACTGGCGAGGGTGGTGACCAACTCGGCGATCTCTTCAGGTGTGTTGTGCACATGGAGGCTCACCCGTACGGATCCCTCCTTGTCCCCGGCGCCCGCCTGGCAGTGGCCGTCCGAGCGGACCATGAACCCGTGGCTGAAGAGGATGAAGCCGAGGTCCTGGGAGCCGATCGCGCGGTGCCGGAAGGTCACGATGCTCCTGCGCCGCTGCACCTCGGACCCGGCCGTCAGGCTGGTGCGGCAGCCGAGGACCTCGTAGGCGTCCATCCGGCTCAGCGCGTCGGTCAGCAGCGACGCCAGCGCGACCGTCCAGCGCTCGATCCGGTCCGTCCCCGCGGTGTCCAGCCAGTCGAGCGCCGCCGCCAGGCTCACGATGCCGGCCGTGTTGGGGGTGCCGCTCCACCCGCCGGGGACCAGCCGCGGCCCGCGCAGCCCCCGTGCCCAGACCGCGCCCGAGCCCGGCAGGGCCATGGTCTTGTGGCCGGAGAACACCACGAAGTCCACATCGAGCCCGGCCACGGACACCGGCAGGTGGCCGACGCTCTGCGCGGCGTCCAGGCAGATGGGCACGTCCGGGCCGACCACCCGGCGGACGCGGTGCACGTTCATGTCGACGCCGTAGACGTGGTGCACATGCGTGGCGGCCACGAAACGGGTGCGCGGGCCGACGCGTGCGGCGAGCTCCGCCGGGTCGTAGTCGCCGGAGCTCGCCTGGTACGGCAGCTCCCGGACCAGGATCCGCACCCCCTGGCGGGCCAGCAGCTCCCGTACCTCCAGCCACGGCGACAGGTTCGCCTGGTGGTCGGCGAACGGGACGACGATCTCGTCCCCGTCGGTGAGGACGCCGGGCAGCCAGTCCAGCGCGACGGTCCGCAGACCTTGCGTCGCCCCGCTGGTGAAGTGCACGGAGGACCGCCCCGGATCGGGATCGCCCAGGAACCGCTTGACCCGGTCCCGGGCGCCCTCCACCAGCGCGGTCGTGGTGTTGGCCCAGGGGTAGGAGCCTCGGCCCGCGTTCGCGTTCGAGGTGGTCAGATACGTGTGGACGGCGTCCAGGACGGCCTGCGGCTTCTGCGAGGTGGCGGCGCTGTCCAGATACGCCGGCCCCGGACGGCCGGCGAGGATCGGGAACTGGGCGCGCAGCGGACGCTGCCACGGCCGCAACTCGTCGATGACGTCCTCGGGTCCCGCCACCTCAGTCACGCACCAGCGGCGCGCCCGCGTCCCGCCAGGCGATGATCCCGCCGGCCAGACTCCGTACGTCGGGGTGGCCCATACGGGTCAGCAGGGCCGCGTAACGGGCGGACTTCTCACCGACCGGACAGGCCAGCAGCACCGGCTGCCGCTTGCTGAAGGGCAGGCCGCCGCGCACGAGTTCGTCGAAGAGCTCGTCCACGATGTTGACCGAGCCGTCGATGTGGAGCGCGGCGTACGCGAACGGCCCGCGCAGGTCGATCACGAGCGGCCGCTCCGCCGCGATCCACTTGCGCGCGTCCGCGATGTCGATGACGGACGCCGTGCCCGCCTCGGCGTCGGTGAGCGTGGCCACCGAGTTCTTCGCGGGGGGCCGCCCCAGCAGCTCAGGGCGACGCCTGCGGACGTAGTCGAGATAGCTCTCGACGCGGTCGCAGACGATGAACACGGCCGTCCTGCGCCCGGCCGACCCGCCGGCCAGCTCCGCGTCGACCGTACGGAGATGACGTACGGCTCCGAAATAGGCGGCCCCGCCCGTGGGCCCGGCGAGCATGCCGCAGCGGCGCAGCAGCGTCAGCATCCCGTCGATGGCCTCGTCGGCGCTCACCGGCTCGATCGTGTCGTACGTGGCCGGGTCGAAGATCCCGACCTCCTGCACCTCGTCCACCGTGCGGATGCCGGGGATGAAGTCCGACTTCTCGCCGACCAGCCCGACGACGCGTACGGCCGGGTCGTGCGCGCGCAGGGCCCTGGCCACGCCGGTGGACGAACCGGCCGTGCCCACACAGGCGATGAACCAGTCGGGGGCGCGGCCGTCCAGGTCCGCGATGATCTCGGGTCCCGTGCCGTGCGCGTGCGCCTCGGTGTTGCGGGCGTTGAAGTACTGGTCCGTGTGGAGATGGGCGCTGCCGGGTCGGTTCAGCTGCTGGTGGAAGAGGGTCAGCGGATCGTCGGTGTTGGTCGGGTCCAGGCATTCGGACTGGCCCGGCAGTTCCTCGATCTCGGCGCCCAGCAGCAGGAGCAGGTCCTTGATCTCGGGAATCCGCATGCGGTTGGTGACGCTCTTGAACGGCAGCCCGTGCAGGCCGGCGATGAGGGCCAGCGCCTTGGCGGTGTTCCCGCTGGACAGCTCCACGATCGTCTCGCCGCGCTCCTTGGCGCCGGGCAGACCGTCCCGGGCCATGTTCCACGCGGCCCGGTCCTTGAGGGAGCCGAACGGGTTGAGCATCTCCAGCTTGGCGTAGAGGTCGATGTGGCGCAGGCCGTGCACGGCCGGGTCGATGCGCACCAGCGGGGTGTTGCCGATGGCCTCGGTGATGCTGTCGTACCTCATGCCTGTCCCCCCGTACTCGTGTCGGCGATCGGCCAGTACTGCTCGTCGAGACGCCAGTGCCAGGAACCGGCCTCCTCGTGGACGGCGACCTTGCGTGCGACGGGCTGCCGCTGGCCCTGGGTGGCGGTGAAGTCCATGCAGTACCCGGCGGTGTTGGCGAAGGCGAGGAGATCGCCGGGGCGGGGCAGCCGGGGCAGGTGGACCGTTCTGCGGGTGATCAGATCGGCCTCCAGGCAGAGGTTGCCCATCAGATGTACGGCCACGGGGCCTTCCCCGGTCGCGGGGGCGCCCGCGCGGGGGAGGAGAACGGGGTCCATGAGGACGCCGTGGTCCTCCAGGCCGACGTCGCCGGCGTTCAGCGCGAGACGTACGAGGTGCTCGCCCGTGTCCGTACGCCGTACCTCCAGCACCCTGCCGAGGGTCAGCCCGCACTGGTCCGCGAGGGCGCGCCCCGGCTCGGCGTACAGGTCGCAGAGGCTCTCCAGCAGCAGGGTGCCGAGCGGGCGGCCCAGGCCGGGCGCGGGGCGGGAGAGCAGCTCGTCCAGATAGGCGGCGCCGGCGACCGGGCGATGGGCGGGGTACAGGCCGAGCGAGCCCTTGACCGTGCCGTTCTCCACGCGCAGGCCGTAGCCGTGCCCGCCCCAGGTCATGGGCGGGCGTCTGCCCATGACCGCGTTGGTGAGCTCGGTCGTGTAGCGCTCCCACTGGGCGGCGTGGGCCAGATAGCTGACGCCGAAGCCGCCGCCCACGTCGACGGCGCGCGGAGCGAATCCCCGGAGCCGTAACTCCTCCACCGCCCGCAGGCACCCTTCGAGCGCCGTCGCCTTCTCGTCCAGGCTGGTGGTGTCGAGGTGGTAGCCGACGCCGATCGGGTCGAGGCTGTCCTGGTGGCGTTCGAGGATGTCGAGCAGCCCGGCGAGGGCCTTCACGGAGGTGCCGAAGCGGCTCCTGCGGGAGAGCGTTCTGGCCCCCGACGTCTCGAAGTCGGACAGCCGCAGGACGATCCGCAGGCGCGGCAGGCCGTACGCGCGGACGAGACGGGCAGCGTCCTCCACCTCCGCGGGGCCGTCGGCGTTGACGGTCACCCCGGAGCGGGCCGCGAGCCACAGGAACTCCGGGTCCTTGGGGCCGGTCGCCATGATCCGGGGGCCGGTGAACCCCGAGCCGAGCACGTGCCGTAACTCGCCGATCGATGCGGCGTCGACGGCGGCGTCCGTCGCGGCGAGCCGCCGGACCAGGGCGCTGGAGCGGTTCGCCTTGTGCGCGAAGAAGACCTGACCGCTCAGCTGATGGCGGCGCAGGACGGAGCGGAAGCCCGCCACGTTCTCGGCGATCTGCTCCGGCAGTACGACGTTGAGAGGGGACCCCAGCGCGTCCACGAGGGTGTGGAGGAGGGCGGCCGACTTCAGCAGGGACGCCGGTCGTGGCGCCAGCCGAGGTTCCAGATACAGCGGTTCCGGAGGTAAGGAGGCGTTGCTCATCGCAGCGGTTCCTCCCCGGCGAGAGGCGTCGGCCATCACTCGATCGATCGATCGGTCATAGGAACCTATCCACCGTCGGGCTCTTTATGCCTCATCCTCGTGCCTTTGGGCGCCTCCCGGGGTGTCCCGGGCCGGGGGCCGATCGCTCCGGGACGTGGTGCGGATGCTCCGGGCCGGGGGCCGATCGCTCCGGGCCGGGGGCCGGGAGCGTGAGGATCATGAGGATCTCGTCGCGGTCGTCGCCGGGGGCGACCCGCAGTGCGCGCGGACACCGGCCGATCTCCACCCAGCCCAGCTTCGCGTAGAAGTCCTCAAGGCCGACCCCTCCCCGCGCCGCGAGCTCCAGCTGTTCCAGGCCCATCTCCGCGCGGGCGACGTCCGAGGCCCGGCGCATCAGTGCCGCGCCGACCCCGTGGCCGCGGACGCGGGGGTGTGTCATGACGTGGTTGACCACGCCGCGGTGGGCGACCAGAGGGTGCGGCTCGCGCCGGACGATGAGCCAGCCCGCGACGGCCTCCCGGACGGTGGCGACGATCATCCTGCCCCGCTCGGGGTCGAGTTCCCCGGCGAGCCGGTCCACCTCGGGGCCGACGTGCCGGGCGCTCACCGGCGGCATCGGGAAGCTGCGCGCGATCACCGCGCCGCCGGTGTTGGCCACGGCCGCCCAGCAGTCGATCAGCTGCCGTCTGAGGTCCGGGGTGACCTCCCCGGGACGGGTGATCTGTACGAACTCGGGTGCCTCATGCGCCGCGGCCATGAGCGGCAGCCTGCCAGACCGGCAGGCTGCCCGGCCGCTCTTCGTGGGCGGTCACGACTCCTCGTGGGCGGCGGCGACGAGGCCCTGGCCCCAGCCGCCGTCGACGGGGAGTTCGACCCCGGTGGTGCAGGTGGCGTCGAAGGCCAGGAACAGCGCGGCCCTCGCGACCTCCTCCACGGTGCCGTTGCGGCGCAGGGGCGTGCTCTGTTCGCCCTGCTTCAGGAAGTCGGCCCGCTGCTGGTCGGTCAGGCCCACGACGCCCATGGTCGGGGTCTCGATGAATCCGGGCGCCAGCGCGTTGACCCGGATCCGGCGGGGCAGCAACTCGGCGGCGAGCACCTGCGAGATCGCCCGCAGCGCCTCCTTCGCCCCCGAATAGGCGCTCAGCCCCGGGAAGATCACGTCGTTGGAGACGGTGGTGAAGAGGATCGAACCGCCGTCCGGGATCAGCGGGGCCAGGCGCTGCACGGTGAAGAAGGCGCCCTTGGTGTTGATGGCGAACTGCCGGTCGAAGGATTCCTCGGTGGCCTCCGCCAGGGTCTGGAACTCCGCCGTTCCGTGATTGACGAAGAGGGCGTCGACGCGGCCCAGCGTCTCGGCGGCGAGGGTGCCGAGCGCGTCGATGTCGGCCATGCTCGTGGCGTCGGAGCGGACGACGTGCGCCGGGCGTCTGTTGAGTTCGGTCCGCGCCTCTTCGAGCGTCTTCTCGTTGCGGCCGGTGAGGACGACCTCGGCGCCCCCGTCGAGCAGCGCCTCGACGATCGCCAGTCCCATGCCGTGCGTGCCGCCGGTGACGACGGCCTTCTTGCCCGCGAATGCGTTCATGGTGCGGTTCCTGTTCCGTTCTGAGTTCTGCGGTGTGGTCGGTCAGGGCCTCAGGCTGTCCGTGACCGCTGCCGGTCCTCTGCCGGTCCGCTTGCGACGGCCGCGTTAGGCTCGCCGTATGCGTTTCGGGGTGCTGGGGCCGCTGGCCGTGTGGACGGACGACGGCGAGCCGGTGGCGGTACCGGAACGGAAGGTCCGGGCGCTGCTGGCCGAGCTGTTGACCGACCCGGGACGCGTGGTGCCCGCCGACACCCTCCTGGAGGACCTGTGGGGCGCCCGCCCGCCCGGCGACCCCGTGGGTGCGGTTCAGACCCGGGTCTCCCGGCTGCGCGGCGCGCTGGCGGCGGGCGGTGGCGGTCGGGATCTGGTGGAGTTCCGGGCGCCCGGATACGTCCTGCGGGTGGCCGCCGAAGCGGTGGACGCGGGCCGGTTCGCCTCCCTGACCACGCGCGCCCGGACCACCGACGACCTGGCCGCGAAGGCCGCCCTGCTGTCCGAGGCCCTGGGCCTGTGGCGGGGGCCCGCGTTCGCGGACTTCCGCGACGAGCCCTTCGTACGGGAGACCGTCACGCGGCTGGAGGAGCAGCGGCTGACGGCCCTGGAGGAACAGGCCGACGTACGCCTGGAGTTGGGCGAACACGGCGCCGTCGCGGCCGACCTGGCGGGCCCGGTGGCCCGTCACCCGCTGCGCGAGCGCCTGCGGGCCGCCCACATGCGAGCCCTGTACCGGGCGGGCCGCTCCAGCGAGGCGCTGGAGTCCTACCACGCCCTGCGCCGCCTGCTCGCCGACGAGACGGGCCTGGACCCGGGCCCCGAACTGACGGCCCTGTACGAGGAGATGCTGCGCCACGGTCCGGCACTGCGGGCGGCTGCTGCTGCGGCGGCGGCCTCGGGCGGGGCCGTCTCGGGCGGCGCCGGGCGTGCGGGGGCCGTGTCGGCCGACGGGCGGGACGACGCCGCCCCGGTCGAGGCCGGGCGGGACCGGCAGGGCCGGGCCACCCGGGGCGCCTGGCCGGATGGGGCTGCCCCGTCGGGCGTGTGGGCCGATCGGGAGGGTGACAGGCCCGCCGGGGGTTCGTCGAGTGGCGGGCAGGACCGGCCGGATGGGGCTGCCTCGATCGGCGCTGGGCGGGTACGGGGCGCTTCACGTGACGGGCTTTCCTCACCCGGCGGGCGTAACCGGGCGGACCGGGCCGCCTCGCCCGGTGCGCGGACCGATCGAGAGGGCGGCGACCACCTCGGCCGTGGCCGGCCGGAGCGGGGCGGGCGGCGGGCGTGGACGAATGTGGTGGCGCCGCCGACCGAGCTCGTCGGGCGGGACGCGGCGGTCGCGGAGGTCGGCGACCTGCTGGCGGCCGGGCGGCTGGTGACCCTGACCGGGCCCGGTGGGGTGGGCAAGACGCGGCTGGCGGTGGAGACCGCGTTGCGTGACGGTTCCGCCGACGGTGCCTGGCTGGTCGAACTGGCCGGGCGGGGGCGGGCCGAGGGGGCCGCCCCGCCGTGCACGGACGGCGAGCTGGCGGAGACGGTCGCCGCGGCCCTGGGGCTGCGGGACGACACCGGCGTACCCGGCGCGGACGCGACCGAGCGGCTGACCGAGGCGCTGCGCGACAAGCAGCTCTTGCTCGTCCTGGACAACTGCGAGCACATCATCGAGCCCGCCGCGCGCCTCGCCGAGGCGCTGCTGCGCGGCACGGCGGGCACGCGCATCCTGACCACCAGCCGGCAGCCGCTGGGCATCGCGGGCGAGCGGCTGTGGGTGGTCGAGCCGCTCGACGAGCCGAGCGCCGTCCGGCTGTTCGCGGCCAGGGCCGCCGCCGTGTCCCCCGGTTTCGCCGTCACCGACGACAACGCCGACGCCGTCGTCGCGATCTGCCGCCGCCTGGACGGCATTCCGCTCGCGCTCGAACTGGCCGCCGGCCGGATCAGGGTTCTGGGTGCCGAGCAGCTGTCCGAACGCCTCGACGACCGGTTCCTTCTGCTGACCGCGGGCCGCCGCGACGCCCCGGCCCGCCAGCAGACGCTGCGCGCCGTGATCGACTGGAGCTGGGAACTGCTGACCGCGGCCGAGCGCATCGTCCTGCGCAGACTGGCCGTGCACGCCGAGGGCTGCACGCTCCCGGCCGCCGAAACGGTGTGCGCGGGCGACGGCGTGAAGCCCGCGGAGGTACTCGACCTGCTCGCCCGGCTGGTCGACCGCTCCCTCGTCGTCGTCACCCACGGCGAGACCGGGCCGCGCTATCGCCTGTTGGAGTCGGTGACGGCGTACTGCCTCGAAAGGCTCGACGAGGCGGCCGAGTCGGCGGCGGTCCGGCTCGCCCACGCCCGCTTCTACCGGGAGCTGGCCGAGAACGCCCAGGGCGGGCTGCGGGGCGGCGAGCAGCGCGAGTGGCTGCGCCGACTCGACGCCGACACGGCCAACTTCCGGGTCGCGCTGGAGCATTGCGTACGGTACGGGCAGTCGGCCGAGGCGCTGCGGCTGACCTGCGCGCTGTCCTGGTACTGGTTCCTACGCGGCCGGCTCGGCGAGGCGGTCCGCTCGCTGACCTCCGCCCTCGCCGTTCCGGCGGAGGAGGGGGCCGGGCGATCCGTGCGCGCGGCGGCCGAGGCGTGGCTCGCCGGCTTCGGCATGCTGACCGGCGAGCGGGGCTCCGGCGCGGGCTTCGGGGCCGTCGCGGACGCCATCGACGATCCGGACGAGCGGGCGCGGGCGCTGTGGTTCCTCGGCTTCGCCGCCTGCCGGCTCGGCGACCCGGCGGAGAGCGAGCAGCTTCTCACCCGTGCCCTGACGGCCTTCACGGACTGCGACGGAGACTGGGGCATCGCCGCGGCGCTCAGCACGCGCGCCGTACTGCGGCACGTCTGCGGGGACCTGGCCGGGGCGCGCGCCGACGGCGAGCGGTCACTGAGCCTCTTCCGGGAGCTGGGGGACGGCTGGGGCCAGGTACAGGCCACGGCCGTGCTCGGGACGCTCGCCGAGATCGCCGGGGACTATCACCGGGCGGTTCCGCACCAGCGTGAGGGGCTGCGGCTGAGCGAAGGCCTCGGCCTGTGGACGGAAGCCGCCCGGCGGCTCGTCGAACTGGGTCGGATCGCCCTGCTGACGGGCGACCACGAGCAGGCCGCGGAGTTCCATGAGCGAGCCCGCGCACTCGCGCTGCGGCAGGGCGACCGCCCGGCCCAGGAGATCGCCGAGGTCGGGCTCGGACTGGTGGCGCGGCGGCGCGGCCGGCTCGATGAGGCCGAGGCGTATCTGCGCCCGTGGCTGGAGTGGAACCGGCGGCTGGACACCCACCACGGAACCGCGCTGATCCTGGCCGAACTGGGCTTCGTCGCCGAACTGCGCGGCGACGCGCCCACCGCGCTCGCCCTGCACCGCGACGGCCTGTCCGCCGCACGGCGCACCGGCGACCCCCGGGCCGTGGCCCTGGCCCTGGAGGGCCTGGCGGGCGCCCGCGTCGTGGCGGGCCACCACCGCGGCGCGGCCCGGCTGCTCCGCGCGGCCACCGAGGCCAGGGCCCGGCTCGGCGCGCCGCTGCCGCAGGCCGAGCGGGGGGACGTCGACCGGATCGGCGCGGCGATCGGCACGGCGTTCGACGAGGCGCCGGCCGCCGGGCTGCTCAGCTCGGGCTGAACGTGCTCAGTACGGAATCGAAGACCTGCTTGCCCGCCGGCCAGTCGGACTCCGGGACGCCGAGGTAGATCAGGTACTCCTTCCCGTTCGGGGCGATGAAGGCCTGGTCGATGCCGTGCCGGGGCTCGCCGTCGGACCAGGTGAACTCCCACAGCGCCCCCGGGCGGCCCTGGTAGGTGTTCGCCACGAGCGCGACGCGTTCGTAGCCGGGCAGTTGGATGTTCTCCTCCAGTTCGAGGAGGTGCTCGGACGGAACCACACCGCCGCCGGGGTGCACGGCGAAGCGCAGCAGATGTACGCCGCCGTCCGGGGAGTAATCGACCTGCTCGCCCTTCACACTGCGGGTCCACCCCTCGGGCACCGCGACACGGAACCCGGCCGGGTCGTCGACCCAGCGGTAACCGGCGGGCGCCGGAGCCTCGGGCGGTGGCTGGGTCGTGGGTGGCGGTGGCGGTGGCTGGGGCCGGGGCTGCGGGGCGGGTGGCTGCTCCTTGGGAGGCGGGGGCTGGGTCTGGGGCTCTGGGGCGGGCGGTTGCTCCTGGGGAGGCGGCGGCTGGGCCTTGGGTGGTGGCTCGGGCTCGGGCTTCGCCGGTGGCGGGGTGGGCTTCGCGGGCTCGTCCGGTACGGCCACGGGGGGCGGCCGCGTGGGCGTCGTGCTCTCGCCCGGGACATGGCCGAACATCACGTACGCCATCCCGGCGGTCACCAGGAGCGGTATCAGGACCGCCGCCACGGCGGCCCTGGGCAGTCCGCCCTTGTGCAGCAGGAACCCCATACAGCCGGCTGCCAGCAGCCCGAGCGCCCCCGCGAGCGCGATCGGCAGCGGCCCGGCGCCCTTGAACCACGCGTACACCGCTCCCCCCGCCGCGAGCAGCAGCCCCACCAGGGCGACGGCGGCCCGGTCCTGGCCGTATGTGTGGAGCGCGTAGAGCAGTCCGGCAGCCGCCGCGATCAGCGCGATCCACGCGAGGCCGGCCGGCAGCGGCCCGGCGAGCCGGAGCGTCGCGTACAAAAGTCCGGCCGCGGCCAGCAGCAGCACGACGACGGCTGTCGTGACCATGGCCGCGGAGGGCCGCCGGCGCTCGCCCTCCGGTGTCGTCGCGGCGAGCGGAGCAGGCGGATGGGGCGGATGGGGCGGATGGGGCGGACCAGGGGGAGCGGGCGGAGCGGGCGGAGCGGGCGGAACCCGCTGAGCCGCTGGAGCCGCTGGCGTCGTCTGCGTCGGCAGGCTGCCCCGTTCCTCCCCGGCCAGGGCCACCTGCGTCGCCGGGTGGTCGGCTCCCGCGGCCCCCACGGCCTCCAGCAGGCGCCGCGCCCCCTCGGCCGTCGGCCGGGCCTCCGGGTCCTTCCGCAGCAGCGCCTCGAGGGCCGGGCGGAGCGCTCCCGCCCGGACCGGTTCGGGCAACGGATCGCTGACCACGGCGTGCAGCGTGCTCGCGGCCGTCGGACGGCCGAAGGGCGACCGGCCCTCCACCGCCGTGTAGAGCGTGGCGCCCAGCGACCACAGGTCGGCCGCCGGCCCCGCACGCCCGTCGCTGATCTGCTCGGGGGCCAGATAGTCCGGTGAGCCCACGATGACACCGGCCCGGGTGTACCGGGCAGAGCCTTCGAGCGCCGCGATGCCGAAATCGGTGAGCACGACCCTCCCCCAGCCTCCGGCCGGGGGGACCCCCATCTCGCTTCGCTCGCCGGGCTCCAGCAGGACATTGGCGGGCTTGACGTCCCGGTGGATCACCCCCGCCTGGTGCGCCCGCTCCAGGGCGGACAGCAGCTGTACGCCGATCCGGGCGGCCTCCCGCGGCGGCAGGGGGCCCTCCGACGCGATCAGATCGGCGAGCGACCGGCCGTCGATCAGCTCCATGACGATCCAGGGCCGGCCCTCCTGGCGAAGCACGTCATGGACCGTGACGACGGACGGGTGCTTGACGCGGGCGGCCGCTCGGGCCTCCTGTTCCATCCGGGACTCCAGGACCTGGAGCTCGTCCTCCGGCAGCCCGCCGACGCTCACTTCCTTCACGGCCACCTCGCGGTCGAGGACCTGGTCGTGGGCCCGCCACACCCTGCCCATCCCGCCGCGCCCGAGCAGGTCCTCAAGGACGTACCGACCGCCCAGGAGCCGTTGATCGGGGCCGTTGCGCATGCTCACGGTCACCCCCTGACCTGTGCCCCCGACCTCCAGTCTCCCGCCGATACGGGAGCACCTCCAGCCGCGCCCACCGCTGTCCGGGCGCGGTCGGCCGCGTACGGGGCGAAACCGGCGGGCGGGCCGGGGACCCGTCGCGGACGGCATGGCTGTCAGTGGTGGGTGGAAGGATCGATCGTGTCGGTTGTCGGTTGTCGGTAGGCGTCACTGGGGCGGGGACATGGTCACGGGATATCGGTGCGGCGAATGCGGTTCGACCGGGACGGCCCGCCCGCGCGGGGGGAACGTGTATCTCGTCGTCTGCGACGACTGTCTGCCGGCCGGGAGGGGGCACCCGGACCGCGAGCCCGTACTGCTGCGGGACGTCCTGGCGGCCACCGCCGACACCCTGGCCTTCGCGGGCCGTACGGGCAGGGCGGTGCCGGACGTCCGGCACTCGACTTCGAGCCCGAGCGCGAGTCCGAGTGCGGGCCCGAGTGCGGGCCCGAGTGCGGGCCCGAGTGCGGGCCCGCGTCCGAGTCCGAGTGCGGGCCTGCGTCCGAGTCCGAGCCGGCGTCCGAGTCCGACGACGTGCGACGTGTGCGGCGCGCAGGCCGAGTGGCGGCGCACGTTACGGGGCCGCTGGATCATGATGGCGTCGGGTGACTGGCCGGTCCGTGCCATCCCGGCCGGGAGGCGCTGGCGGATCGCGAGTGACGGCACCGCGGTGCACCTCGGAGCCTCTTCGCCCACCGGCACGTGCCGCATCAGCCACTTCGACGTGTGCCCGAGGCATCCGGCGCCCACCGATTCCCCGCTCCTGCTGGCGATGTGGCGGCGGAACGCACTGCGTGGGTGACCGGCGTGCGCGTCGGGGCCCTCTGGACGGTCCTCAGCGTTTGAGATACGCCAGCACCGCCAGCACCCTGCGGTTGTCGTCCGGCGACGGCGCGATCCGGAGCTTGGCGAAGATGCCCGCGGTGTGCTTCGCGACGGCGCTCTCGCTGATGTGCAGACCGCTCGCGATGGCCGCGTTCGACCTGTCTTCGGCCATCAGCTCCAGGACAGCGCGCTCGCGCTCCGTCAGGGCTCCGGTCGTGCCCCGCGCGTCACCACGCGACAGCAGCCTGGCGACGACGTGGGGGTCCATCACCGTGCCCCCGGCGGCCACCTGGCGGACCCCGTCCACGAACTGCCTGGTGTCCGTGACCCGGTCCTTGAGCAGATAGCCGACGGCGCCCTCGCCCCCGGCCAGTCATCCGCGCGCGCCGACGATTCGTTTCCGTACGTCTTGTTTCCGTACGTGTCGTTTCCATACGACGACGATGCCGCCGGCCGGATTCCCCTCCCATGCACCTGGCACCCGAGCAGGGTGTACGTAGATCCACCCCAGATGCACACCCGCTGAACTCCCATCCGTAACTGACGGGTTGTTAGTGTCGTGGCAACGACGGGCGGCAGCCCCAGCACGGGTCGCCGCGCACGAACGGGGGCGACGGGGAACATGGCTTGGGAAGAATGGGAGAGGTCCAAGGCCGCGGCGCTGGAGGGCCGGAACACGGGCTCGATGCAGCTGAATCAGGCCGGGCCGGGCAGCGCCGGAGCCTTAAAGTCCGGCGAAGCCCGCTGGCAGGGCGTCAACGCCAGTGTGACCAGGGAGTTCGTGGGCAAGACGGCCAAGGAGTTCACGGACCTCCACATGGAGGCCGAGAGCATCGCCAACGTCCTCACCGACGCGCATGCCGAGCTGGAGCGGTACCAGAGGCAGGCGAAGACCCTCACCGACTCGGCGAACAAGGGCGACCCGTCCCACAACCCGCCGGACCCCGGGCTCCTCGTCTCCGACGGGCAGGGCGGCGCGGTCCGCGTCATCGAGGCGATGTGGACCCCGGAGGGCACGAGCCAGCGCACCAAGGACCGCATCCGGTGGTACACGGACACGCTCACCGGAATCGTCCAGCACGCCGCCGAGGTCGACGCGCAGGCGGCACGCGCGCTGCAGAAGAGCCACGGCAACGGCCCGCAGAACGCCGGCCACGCCGAGTACACGTCCCTCGACGAGGAACAGATCCCGCGAGCGAAGGAGCTGGCCGCGCTCGGCAAGGACGCGAACCCGAAGCAGCAGGCCGAACTGCGGCGTCTGTGGGAGTCCCTGAGCCCCGAGGCGCGGGCGCGGCTCTGGCTGGCGCAGAAGGACGATCTGATGGCGGCGGGCATTCTGAGCCCGACCATGCCGCAGGTCGCGGCGGACGCGGGCGCGGGGAAGTACGACTCCCAGTCGCCGGGCTTCGACCAATGGATCACCAAGCAGAAGATGCAGCTGCTGACGGAGGGCGCCGACTGGAAGGGCATGACGGACGCGTCCCGCCACATGGCGCACTACCTGGGAAACAGTGGCAAGCCCATGGACCTGCCCGTGGACAAGATGATGTCGGACGTCCCCAGCTTCAAGTCGTACGTCGACGACACCATCCGGATGAGCCAGGACGAGTGGCGCAAGCAGGCCCTCGAGGAGTTCAAGAAGAACGGCGGGAAGCCGGTCGCCTTCCCGGTCGAGGCCAAGCAGCCCGAGGGCTTCTATTTCACCCAGAGCCTCAACGAGAACTGGTTCTACGCGGTGGGCGGCGCCAACAGCAACGTCACCGGTGTGGTGACCGCCGTTCCGGACGCGAACGGCAACCCCAAGGTGAGTATCGACTACCAGGCGAACGTCTGGGACCGCTACAACTGGGACGAGGGCAAGGGCGTCGACGTCGGCCCGCTGAAGATCCCTGACGGCGAGATGGCCAAGCTGCACCGGGTGGGCTACGCCCAGGAGTTCGACATGTCGGGCAGCAGCAGCGTCAAGCACTACGATCTCGGTTCCTCGCAGCCCAACGGCGACCCGCTGCCGGGACCCGGGGAGAGCAGGCAGGGACGGACGTACGGACCCCGGCCGGGAGCAGCAGCAGGACCGCACCACGCACAGGCCGCCGGGAAGGACGGGCGTTCGATGACGGACGTCTACGCGCCCCCCTCCGGCGACGGCGACGGCGGCGGCCGGAGGGGTCGCCGCCGGTGGCTCGTCGCGGGGGCCGCCCTCGGCGTGCTGGCCCTCGCGGGCGCCGTGACCGCGGCGGGGTGGCGCCTCGTCGGCCAGGGCGGGAGCCAGGGCGACGGCCGGGGCGGCAAGCAGGGCGGCGACCGCGTGCTGGACCGGGCGGCGGACGGGGGGTGGGTCGAGGGGATCACGCCGGAGTGGATGGGCGGGCATATGGGGCTCGACGTCCCGAGGACGGCGCAGTCCCCGCGCGCCGCGTACGAGGTCACCTCTCGCTTCGACACCGGCCTGCTCACCTTCACGCTCACGCGCGCCGAGGCGGAGACCTACTTGAAGGAGTACCCCCCCGGCCGGCAAATGGCTGGAGCCCACAGCCGCGCAGCCCGACCTCAAGCCCCACGACTTCGCGCACCTCGGGCTCCCGGAACCGGAGACGTTCAAGGACGGCATGCGCTACGGCTACGTCTGCCCCGCGAAGGCCCCCGGCGCCTCCGACGCGTACGACACCTCCGACGAGCGCTGCGTCCGCCTGTACGCACACGCGTACTCACCGCAGCGCACCCGCATCTACCTCCGCGCCCACTTCGAACCGGGCATCAGCCCTCTTCCCACCACCCCGTCCCCACCGGCATCGGCGGACTGAGGAAGAGGGCGCCGTCCCTCTCAGGAGACGCGGGCGGCGGCGGTGATGGCCTCGCCGATGGTGGCGAGGTCGTCGCCGGTCGATACGTAGGGCGGCATGGTGTAGATCATGTCGCGGAACGGGCGGATCCATACCCCGTGCCGCAGGGCGGCGTCGGTGGCCACCGGGATGTCGACCTGGTGGTCGAGCTGGACGACGCCGATGGCACCCAGGACGCGGACGTCCTTGACCCCGGGAAGATCCTGGGCCGGCGCGAGCGCCTTCGTGAGCGTGGCCGCGATGCGGGTGACGTTCGCCTGCCAGTCATGGCCGCGCAGGAGGTCGAGCGAGGCGCAGGCGACGGCGGAGGCGAGCGGGTTGCCCATGAAGGTCGGCCCGTGCGCGAGGACGGGGAACTCACCGCGTCCGATGCCGTCGGCGATCTCGCTCGCGCACAGGGTGGCGGCCATGGAGAGGTAGCCGCCGGTGAGGGCCTTGCCCACGCACATCACGTCCGGGCTGACGCCGGCGTGGTCGGCGGCGAACATCGCGCCCGTACGGCCGAAGCCGGTGGCGATCTCGTCGAAGATGAGCAGCACGTTGTTGGCCCGGGTCACCTCCCGCAGCACCTGGAGGTAGCCCGGGTCGTGGAACCGCATCCCTCCGGTGCCCTGGCACACCGGCTCCACGATGACCGCGGCGAGTTCGCCGGCGTGCTGCTCGACGACCTCCGCGAGGTGTTGTGCGTAGCGCTCGTCGATCCCGGCCTCGAATCCGGCCGGCGGGCGGTCCATGAACACCTGCGGCTTGAGGACGCTGCCCCACATCCTGTGCATGCCGCCCTCGGGGTCGCACACTCCCATCGGCGTGAACGTGTCGCCGTGGTAGCCGCCGCGCCAGGTCGCCAGCTTGGTCTTCTCGGGCTTGCCGGTGGAGCGCCAGTACTGCAGGCACATCTTGACGGCGACCTCCACCGCGACCGAGCCGGAGTCACAGAGGAACACGTGCTGAAGCGGGTCGGGAGTGATCTCGACCAGTTTCGTGACGAGGTCGACGGCAGGTGCGTGGGTGAGCCCGCCGAACATGACGTGGCTCATCCTGTCGAGCTGACGGCGCACGGCGTCATCGAGCACGGGGTTCCGGTAGCCGTGGATCGCCGCCCACCAGGACGACATTCCGTCGATCACTTCCTCCACCCCCTGGTAGGGAGCGGCCAGACGGAGCCGGACACCCTGCGCCGAATCGACGACGAGCGGACGCTCGGTGGCGGGCATGGCGGCGTAAGGGTGCCAGACGTGACGCATATCGCGATCGATGAGGTTCTCGACGGACACAGGACGGCCTCTTTCGTGTGGGGGAGACAGGTACGGGCCCTGGCGCGGGTGTGCGGGTCACGCGCCCGCAGGGCCGAGATGGGCGTCCAGAGCAGCTGAGACGAGCCGGTCCAGAGCGGTCCTGTCGGGCGCGCCGTCCGACGGCGGCACGTCTGCCGGCGGGGCCACCAATGCGTCGAGGGCGAGCTGGAGACTGCCCCAGGTCCACAGCTGCGCGATGCCGTGCAGGTTCGTCCAGAGCGCGGCGGCCGTCACGGCGTCGCCGGGCAGCTGCGAGCGCCGGATGTCGTCCTGCTCTGTCCGACAGCGCCCCACCAGGTCGATCACGGCCTCGAACAGGGGAAGGGTCGCGGTCCGGAGCCCCGGTCCTTCCGGTTCGAGCCCCGCGCTGTCGAGCAGGTCGTGCCGCCACATCAGCTCGAACATGCCGCGGTACTCGAGCGCGTACCCGACGTACGCCCGCCCGATGGCCTCCAACTGGCCACGAGCCGACGCGCTCGTGCCGGCCGCCTCGGTGAACCGGCCCTTGAGCTCCTCGAATCCCCGGCGGGCGATCGCGGAGAGCAGCGAGTGATGGGTGGGGAAGTGCCGCCGCGGCGCTCCGTGCGACACCCCGGCCCGGCGGGCGATCTCACGCAACCCGAGGGCGCCGGGCCCCTCCGTCTTCACGAGATCCACCCCGACGTCGACCAACCGCTCCCTGAGAACGCCTTGATGATCCATGGGAGGCTGTCTACCAGACGGGGTAGACAGTGTCTACCTTCGAGGTCTCGGCCCTCAGGTTTCCCGGGGAACGCGAGAAGCCCCGCTGCGAGCAGCGGGGCTTCTCGACATCGTGCCCGGTGAGGCACTGGCGGAGGATGCGAGATTCGAACTCGTGAGGGGTTGCCCCCAACACGCTTTCCACATGTTCGTACGGGGTTCGGCAGTGCTCGGAGACGTCCTGACCTGCGGCGGAGTGGGGTGCCGGGCGGGTGGTGGACGGTGTTGGACGGGGATGAATGAGACCACAACTGAGACCAGGGCGCCGGGTCATACCTTCTTGACGACGATGGTGTCCGGGAGGAGCTTCTCCAGGTCGTCCACGTCCGAGGTGAAGACGGTGACCTGCCCCTTCTGCCGGCGTGCGATGACAGCGAGCACGGCATCGATCGCGTACTTGTGACCGTGGAGCTTGGCGTCAGACAGGAGGCGCCGGGCCTGCCGGGCCTCGTCCTTCCCGATGTCGGTGACTTTGAGCCGCGAGAGCACCCAGTCCCAGCGCTGCTCGGTGGTTCTACCGTCGTACGCCTCGACCAGCGTCATGGGAGACGTGACCACCTCGGCTTCGCCCCGGGCCGCGAGGTCGAGCCAGGCGATCATCTTCCGGTCGCCACGCACGGCCAGGGACAAGGCCTCGCAGTCGAGTACGAAGACGCGCAGTGGCCGCTGGCTGTGCTCACCGGCACGCTTCCTCACGCGGCCTCTCCGGCGTTGTGTCCTCCGGCGGTGCGGCGGCGCTCGTGTTCGGCGTCGAGATCTTCCAGTTCCGCGAGTACAGCCACGCGCTCGTCCTCGGTGACCGGGCCGTGTTCCTCCTGTAGCCAGTCGACCAGCTCCAGCAGCCGGTCCCGGTCGCGCTTGAATCGCAGTGCATCGGCTACATACGCCGAAAGTCCCCGCTCAGCCGCCTCGGCGCGGATCTCGTCCAGGAGATCCTCGGGGATCGTCACTGTTACTTTCTTGGTCGCCATACAAGCGACCATACTCTTGGTGTAAACGCCCCTACCAGGGGGTGCTGAGATCAGTCGGACCCAGGAAGCAGATGGTCAATCCATAAGCCTTTCCCGCACATGGTTGCCGGATCATGCCACTTCACTCGGTCATCCCGTGCCGTTCACTCGTACCGGCGCATGTGCCGACGGATACGGATGGCTGCCCTTCGCCGCGGCGAGCCTCCTGTCATTCGTGGAAGGACAGGAGGAGCGTCCATGTCCTTGCACCTTCGGCAGACGTCTTCAGGTCGGTTGAGCCAAAAGTTCCGCAGTTGCTCAGTGGACAGCTGGTCTGTCCGCATGCGCCTGGGGATAGATGTTCGGTGGGTGAGCACCTCACGCTCTCGGAAGCGAAGGAAGCGGCGGCACGCGATGCCGCTGATGCTGCTCTGCGGGATGCATTGTGGCGGTGTGTGGGGCGAGATGCCCGCAGCGACGTCCCGAACTTGGCTCAGCGCAGCCAGTTGCTCGCTCTGTACTTCGTCATCCCCTACCTGCGGAAGTCGGCCGCGAGAGTATCGAGGAGGCTCTGCGTCGACGTTGCGGAGGTGAGGTCGGCCATGGTGTTCGGTGCGTTGTACGGGCTGGCTCTGGCCGCCGAAGGTGACGACGTTCGTGACGAGGTCGTCCGAGCCGCCAATGCCGCTGGCTGGGCGGTGGAGCGGGCTGATCCGGCCGAGCGCACAACAGATCCGCACGGCGTTGTCGACCGCGCGCGCCGATTTGATGACGGCTACTCGCCCATCCGGAACGAGTCGGGCATCCAGGCGGTCGACGAGGTGGACCCTTCGTCGGAGTCGACGCATCGAAGGCGTCTGGACTGGTGAGGGCGGAGCGCTTCCCCTGCCGTGTCACGAAGGTGAAGGGAAGGGACGTAGTCTTTGCCGCCGATGTGATGGCGGCCATGGGTATCGATGATCCGATCGTGCGGACCAGCGACCTGCTGGCCGGAGCTGAGTTCGCCAGGCGATGGGGCTGAGGACCGGTGGCCGGAGGCTGAGTCCAACAGCAGAGGGCCGCGCAACCGGCCCGGCCCTGTGGGCTGGCGTGCGACAGGGAACGGGCTGGTCGGCCGGACATGGATGGTCAGTGCACTGCTGATCCGTCCAGCGGCTCTGCGTTGGCAGCTGCGGCCGCACGGAAGTAGAACGCTCCGGCGGCACGGCAGACGGCGTCCAACAGGAACGTCTTGCCCGGGCGGCGGTGTCCGGCGACCACTCCGAAGGTCGTACCCGGCTGCGGAGCTTACAGCTGCTTCCAGAGACACGTCCTGCGATGTGGTTCGAGCGCTACCTCACCTGATGCTGATCTCGGCTGCCGGCCTTCAGCCCCGTCGCCTTCGTTCTTCGGGGTGCCGCAACCCGAATGGGGCGAGGCTGCCCCCTGCTCTGACGCGGAGCATGGGTCGGCCGTGTCCGCGAAGGCGGTGGGAAGCATGAAGAGGGCGGAGGATCTCAGTGGCGTGCAAGTCGGCGAACGAAGCCTTGGACGGCACCGCCGCCGTCGCCGCCTGGGGAGCCCCGGAAACACCCGCTGTGGACAAAGACCAGGACAACGAGGTCTGAGGAACGTCGAAGGGCCCCACCGCGAACGGTGGGGCCCTTCGACATCGTGCCCGGTGAGGCACTGGCGGAGGATACGAGATTCGAACTCGTGAGGGGTTGCCCCCAACACGCTTTCCAAGCGTGCGCCCTAGGCCTCTAGGCGAATCCTCCGCGGCAAACAATACAAGACGTTGAGGAGTGCTCGCGAACTCGTTCCGACCCGGCTCCATCAGGTACTCTGTGCGGAGCCCCTCACGTGGCGCTATCTGACTGAACTCCCCCAGGGCCGGAAGGCAGCAAGGGTAGGTCGGCTCTGGCGGGTGCGTGGGGGGCGCTTACGTTCCCCGGCGTCTTCTCCGTGGTCTCCCGTGGCCCTCCATGGTCTTTCGGCGTCTTCCCGCGCCTTCGTGGCCGCGCCCCTGGGGGGGACGGGGGCCTCCCCGGGCGTCGTGGAATCGGCGGCGGCCCTGTTTGTCAGCGCGCCCCGATAACCTCGTATGCGTGTCGTCCCTTGCGCTGTACCGCCGCTACCGCCCCGAGTCGTTCGCCGAGGTCATCGGGCAGGAGCATGTCACCGACCCGCTGCAGCAGGCGCTGCGGAACAACCGGGTCAATCATGCGTACCTGTTCAGCGGGCCGCGCGGCTGTGGCAAGACGACCAGTGCGCGCATCCTCGCGCGGTGTCTGAACTGTGAGCAGGGGCCCACGCCCACCCCGTGCGGGGAGTGCCAGTCCTGTCGGGACCTCGCGCGGAACGGGCCGGGGTCGATCGACGTCATCGAGATCGACGCCGCGTCGCACGGTGGTGTGGACGATGCGCGTGACCTGCGGGAGAAGGCGTTCTTCGGGCCCGCGTCGAGCCGGTACAAGATCTACATCATCGACGAGGCGCACATGGTCACCCCGCAGGGCTTCAACGCTCTGCTGAAGGTGGTCGAGGAGCCCCCGGAGCACCTCAAGTTCATCTTCGCGACGACCGAGCCCGAGAAGGTCATCGGGACGATTCGCTCCCGGACCCACCACTACCCGTTCCGGCTGGTCCCGCCGGGGACGCTCAGGGAGTACCTGGCGGAGGTGTGCGGCCGCGAGGGCATTCCCGTCGAGGACGGGGTGCTGCCGCTGGTCGTGCGGGCCGGGGCGGGGTCGGTGCGTGACTCGATGTCCGTGATGGACCAGCTGCTCGCGGGCGCCGCCGACGACGGTGTGACGTACGCCATGGCGACGGCTCTGCTCGGTTATACGGACGGGTCGCTGCTGGACTCGGTCGTGGACGCGTTCGCGGCGGGGGACGGGGCCGCGGCGTTCGAGGTCGTGGACCGGGTGATCGAGGGCGGGAACGACCCGCGGCGCTTCGTCGCCGACCTGCTGGAGCGGCTGCGGGACCTGGTGATCCTCGCGGCGGTGCCGGACGCGGCGGAGAAGGGGCTGATCGACGCCCCCGTGGACGTGGTCGAGCGGATGCAGGCGCAGGCGCAGGTGTTCGGCGCGGCCGAGCTCAGCAGAGCGGCGGACCTGGTCAACACGGGGCTCACGGAGATGCGCGGGGCGACCTCGCCGCGGCTGCAGCTGGAGCTGATCTGTGCGCGGGTGCTGCTGCCCGCGGCCTTCGACGACGAGCGTTCGCTTCAGGCGCGGCTCGACCGGCTGGAGCGGGGCGCCGCCTTCTCGCCGGGCGGGCAGGGGCCCGCCACGGGGCCCGCCATGGGGTACGTACCGGCTACGGACGCCCACATGCCGCCGGGGCCGCACGGTCCTGTCGGCGGGCCCGCGGCCGCGCGCGCCGCCGCCGTAGGGGGCGGGGGAGCCGTTCCGGAGCAGGAGGCGCCGCAGCCTGTTCAGGCTCCTCAGCCCGTGCAGGCCCCGCAGCCCGTTCAGACGGGGCCGGCCGCGCCCGCTCCGGAGCCCGCCCCTGAGGCCCCGGCGCAGCGACCCGGAGCCTGGCCCGGGGCCGCGCCCCCCGCAGCCCCGGCGGCCCAGCGGCCCGGGGCCTGGCCCTCCGCCGCCGCCCCCGGTCAGGGCAGTCGTCCGGAGCCGGTCGCGCAGGCCCCCGCGCCCGCCGCCCCGCCCGCCGTCGGACAGCCCGCGCCGCAGTCCGTCGCCCCCGTCGCCGCCCAGGGCGCGGCGCAGGTGCGGAACATGTGGCCGGGCATCCTGGACGCGGTCAAGAACCGCCGCCGCTTCACCTGGATCCTGCTCAGTCAGAACGCCCAGGTCGCGGGCTTCGACGGCACCACCCTCCAGCTCGGCTTCATCAACGCCGGCGCCCGCGACAACTTCGCGAGCAGCGGCAGTGAGGACGTGCTGAAGCAGGCGCTGGCCGAGCAGTTCAACGTCCAGTGGAAGATCGAGGCGATCATCGACCCCTCGGGCGGGGCCGGACAGCCCCCCGCCGGTGGCGGCGGTGGCGGCTACGGCGGCCGCGCGGCCCCCGCCCCCGCGCCCATGCAGCCCCCCGCGCGCCCCGTGCAGCAGGCCCCTCAGGCCCCTGCCGCCGCGCCCGCCCCTCCGCAGGCGCCCGCCCCCGAGCCCCCGCGCGCCGCGAGCGCGCCGCCCATGCCCCCGGCCGCGCCCGCCGACCGGCAGCCGCAGCCCGTCGCGCCCGAGGACGACACCCCGGAGGAGGACGATCCGGACCTCGTGGACTCCGCGCTCTCCGGCCACGACCTGATCGTGCGGGAGCTCGGCGCCACCGTCGTGGAGGAATACACGAACGAGTAGGGGCGGCCGCTTCGGTGGCCCGCACAAGGTCACCGGCGCCGCGCGGGCTACTCTGGCTGGCGTGAAGGTCCTCGTCATCGGCGGCGGCGCCCGCGAACACGCCCTGTGCCGCTCTCTCTCCCTCGACCCCGACGTCACCGCTCTGCACTGCGCGCCCGGCAACGCCGGAATCGCCGAGGTCGCCGAGCTGCACCCGGTGGACGCCCTCGACGGCGCCGCCGTGGCCGCGCTCGCCCGCGAGCTGACGGCCGACCTGGTCGTCGTCGGCCCCGAGGCACCTCTCGTGGCCGGCGTGGCCGACGCCGTACGGGCCGCGGGCATCCCCTGCTTCGGCCCGTCCCGTGAGGCGGCCCAGCTGGAGGGCTCGAAGGCCTTCGCCAAGGAGGTCATGGCCGCGGCGAACGTCCCCACCGCACGCTCGTATGTCTGTACGACTCCGGAGGAGATCGACGAGGCCCTCGACGCCTTCGGCGCGCCGTACGTCGTCAAGGACGACGGCCTCGCCGCGGGCAAGGGCGTCGTCGTGACCCATGACCTGGGCGAGGCCCGTGAGCACGCGCTCGCGTGCGGCCGCGTCGTCATCGAGGAGTACCTGGACGGCCCCGAGGTCTCCCTCTTCGCCATCACCGACGGCGAGACCGTGCTCCCCCTCCAGCCCGCCCAGGACTTCAAGCGCGCCCTCGACGGCGACGAGGGCCCCAACACCGGCGGCATGGGTGCGTACTCCCCGCTCCCGTGGGCGGACCCCAAGCTGGTCGACGAGGTCATGGACACCGTCCTCCAGCCCACCGTGAACGAGCTGCGCCGCCGCGGCACCCCCTTCTCCGGACTCCTGTACGCGGGACTCGCGATCACGAGCCGTGGCGTACGGGTCATCGAGTTCAACGCCCGTTTCGGTGACCCCGAGACCCAGGTGGTACTGGCCCGAATGAAGACCCCGCTCGCCGGTGTCCTGCTGGCCGCGGCGCGCGGCACGCTCGCCGACGAGCCCCCGCTGAACTGGCGCGACGACGCCGCCGTCACCGTGGTCATCGCCTCGCACAACTACCCCGGTACGCCCCGCACCGGCGACCCGATCGAGGGACTGGACGAGGTCGCGGCACAGGACGCCCCGTACGCGTACGTCCTCCACGCCGGGACCAGGCACGACGGCGGCGCCGTCGTCAGCGCGGGTGGCCGGGTGCTGTCGGTCACCGCGACCGGTGAGGATCTGACGCAGGCCCGCGAGCGCGCGTACGCGGCAGTCGGACGTATCCGGCTGGACGGCGCGCAGCACCGTACGGACATCGCACGCACGGCCGCCGGGGGCTGAACCCGGCGAAGGCGCGATGCGTTCCCACCTTTGCCCAAAGCCATTCCATCGAGTGATGGCTGCCCCATCCGGATGACGGCCGCCGACGCCCCAACTAGGGTGCGGCGCAAGCGTTCCGGCACTTGGCCCACCGGCGTCGCGACGGCGGTTGCGATGTCAGTGGGGGGTGCCACAGTGGGGGAGTGAGCAACACCGCCGCAGGGCAGAGGGGGTGAGTCCGGCCGTGTCCGGAACCGGTATCGGGGTGGAGGTGGGCGCGCTGGCCGCGCGCTCCCGGGCCCTCGCCGTGCTGCGCGTCCGCAGCAGGGCGCTGGCTGTCGCGCTGCTGCCCGCGGCCGTCGCCGTGGTGCTGCTCGTCGGCGGCGCCACGGGGCGCATCACGGGCGGAAGTTGGGACGGGGCCCGCTGGGTAGTGACCTCCGTCGCCGTCGTCGTGCTGCTCGTCGCCGCGGCCGTCGCCGCCGTGATCGCGCGGGCCAGGCCCGCGGTCAGCCCGACGGTGGAGCTGGCGGCGACCGCCGCCCCCGATCTGTACCGGCTGGTGGAGGATCTGGCCGAGCGGCTGGAGGTCCCCGCCCCCTCCGCGATAGCCCTCACCCCGGACTGCGACAGCTGGCTTGAGGACCGTACGCACCCGGCGCACGCGCGCCGGGGCGCCCACCCCGGGGACCCGCCCGTCCTGGTCATCGGCTCCCCCTTCCTGTGGTGGATGCGGGTGGCCGAGCTCCGGGCCGTGCTCGCGCCGGTCGTCGCGGGTACGGGGCCATCGGCGCACCCCGACATAGCCGAGGCCCGCCGCTTCGTGCGCGGGCTCGACGCGGCGGTCGGCGCGGCCGCCGGGCCCGGCCTCGGGCCGATACGCAGGCTCGGCCTCGACCTGCCAGGCCGGGTCGCCCGGCTGCTGCTGCGCAGTTGCCGGGGCCACGCCGCCGAGATGGAACGTGGGGTCGCGGCCGCCGCGTCCGAGCGTGCACAGGCTGTGGACTACGGACTGAGGATCGTCGCCCAGGAGCAGGTCGGCCTCGCCTACGCCGGCTGGGACCGGCTGCTGACCCGGGTCGCACTGCCCGCCTGGCGGATGGGCCGGTGGCCCTCCCGCCTCGACGCCGGAGTCGTCGCCGCCCTGACCGAGCTGTCCCGTCGCGACCGGCTGGCGGAAGGCTTCGCCTCCCGGCTGGGCGAGCGCCCCGCCTGCGATCTCCTGGAGGAGCCCGGCGCGGTGGACGAGGCCGCATCCCTCCTGGCGGCCCGCCTCTTCCACGGCGGCCCGGCCGAGGGCGGGCCCGACTGGTCCCCGGTGGACTGGCAGCAGTACCCGGAAGAGGTCGTCGACCGTAAATGGCGCACGGAAGCGGCCCGTCTGCACCGCGTCCTCGACGCGATGGGCGTCCGCCCCGTAACCGGGCCGTCCGGCCCGACCCTGGCCCGAGTGGTGGATCACCTCACCGCCGACGCGGCCCGCGCTGCCGGCCCCGTCGACGACCGCATCGACCCCGCCGCAGGCACGTCCCTGGACGGCGGCTTCGCGGGACAGGCCCCCGGAGCCCTCCGCGAACCCGGGGAGGCTGTGGAAGCCACCGCGGGGGGAGGCCTGCCCGTAGCCGTATCCGGATCCGCACCGGCATACGACGGAGCCCCTTCGGCGGGAGCCCCGGGCCCCCTGCCGGGGATCGCGGGTCCGGACGGGCTCGGGTCTGCTCCGGGCGACCTGTCAGGGGCCGCCGGTCCGGGCCGGGAAATCGCCCCTGGGGCCGCCCCGGGACCGGGATCGGGACCAGTTGCGGGACCCGGATCGGGGCCGGGTGGTCCCGGCTCTGCAGAGGAAACCGCTCCCGACGGTGTCCGGGATGACGCCCTGGACGGCTTTCCGGCCGAGGCCCTCGGAGATGTCCCCGGCTCCGCCGGAGAAACCGCTCCCGACGGCCTCCCGGATGACGCCCTGGACACCTTCCCCGAGTTCCCCGACTTCCCCGATGACGACGCCCCGCCCCACACCCCCCGACGCGTCCCCGGAGAGAGCCTCGCCGCCGGGATCTGCGCCGAGGTCGAGCGGGAGGAGGCCGCGCGGGAGCGGTCGGTCATGCCGTTGGCCGTCGACTCCGGCGGGGGCGGCGCCGTGGCCTGGGGGACCGATCCGCTGCCGCTGCTCCCGTTGCAGCCGCCCCGCACGGCGCGCGAACTGCTCGCGGACCACGTCACCGCGATGGTGTGCTGCGCCGCCGTCGACACCGCGGGCGCCGCGCCGGGGCTCGACTGGCTCGACGGGCCCGCGCTGCTGATCGACGGCGAGCGCACCGTGGACCTGGGCGGCCGGGTGATGAGCCTGGTCGAGGACGGGGACCCGGGGCCCCTGCGCGACTGGCTCACCACGACCGGGATCCGGGCCGAGAAGCCCGTCCGCCTCGTCTGAAACATCTCCGCCGGGCGCCCCCGCCAACCGGAGAGATTCCTTCCGTTCACGCCAATTAGCGACGAACGGTGACGGAGTGCATGCGTTATGTGATGTGCTGGGACCGGCGCTGACAGTCGGCGCACCACTACCGGACTCGACCGGACTCGGGGGAACCATAGGGAGGGGCGCAGGATGGGGGCGGAGCAGATCCGGCGATGGGAATCGGGCGCCCTCGCCCACGCCGTCTCGGACCCCTTCGGCCAGGGCCCGCTGCCCTGGCTGCGCGGCAGCGAGCACTATCTCGACGACGCCGGCCATGTCGTCCCCTGGTACGCGGACCCCGACTGCGGCAGGAGCGGCGCGCCCCGCGGCCCCCGCACCGCCGACGACGTACACCGCCAGATCAAGGGCTTCGCGTCCACCGGCGCCGTCGCCCCCGGCGAGGCGATCGACTTCCACGTCACCGTGGACCCGCCGCAGCAGTTCTCGGTCGACGTCTACCGCATCGGCCACTACGGCGGAGACGGTGCCGCCAAGATCACCACCAGTCCCCGTCTCTCCGGCATCGTCCAGCCGGCCCCCCTCACCGCCGACCGCACGGTCTCCTGCCACCACTGGTGGCTCTCCTGGCGGTTGCAGGTCCCCTCCTACTGGTCGATCGGGGCGTACGTCGCCGTCCTCACCACCGCCGACGGCTACCGCTCCCACATCCCCTTCACCGTGCGCGACAGCCACCCCGCCGATCTCCTCCTCCTGCTCCCCGACATCACCTGGCAGGCCTACAACCTGTACCCGGAGGACGGCCGCACCGGCGCCAGCCTCTACCACGCCTGGGACGAGCACGGCCGGCTCCTCGGCGAGGAGGACGCCGCGACCACGGTCTCCTTCGACCGCCCGTACGCGGGCGCCGGCCTCCCCCTCCACGTCGGCCACGCGTACGACTTCATCCGCTGGGCCGAGCGCTACGGCTACGACCTCGCCTACGCCGACGCCCGCGATCTGCACGCCGGCCGCGTCGACCCCAGCCGTTACCGGGGCCTGGTCTTCCCGGGCCACGACGAGTACTGGTCGGCGCCCATGCGCCGCACCGTCGAGCTCGCCCGCGACCACGGCACCTCGCTCGTCTTCCTCTCCGCCAACACCATGTACTGGCAGGTGGAGCTCAGCCCCTCCCCCTCCGGCGTCGCCGACCGCCTCCTCACCTGCCGCAAGCGCCGCGGCCCCGGCCGCCCCGCCCTCTGGCGCGAGGTCGACCGCGCGGAACAGCAACTGCTCGGCATCCAGTACGCGGGCCGCGTCCCCGAGCCGCGCCCCCTGGTCGTACGCAACGCGGAGCACTGGCTCTGGGAGGCGACCGGAGCGGGCGACGGCGACGAGATCCCCGGCCTGGTCGCGGGCGAGGCCGACCGCTACTACCCGCGCACCGCGCTCCCCGAGCACGAGGGCCGCATCCTGCTCGCCCACTCGCCCTACCAGGACGGCGAAGGCGCACGCCGCCACCAGGAGACCTCCCTCTACCGGGCCCCCTCCGGCGCGCTCGTCTTCGCCTCCGGCACCTTCGCCTGGTCCCCGGCGCTCGACCGCCCCGGCCACGTGGACATCCGCGTCCAGCGCGCCACCGCCAACCTCCTCGACCGCATCTGCAAACGCGACTGATCCCGACCCCGTGCGAGCCGGTCCGCGAGGCGTACGGGAGAATCGACGTGGATTGGACAGAACCACAGGGAGAAACCGTGTCCGGATTCGTCGAAAAGCCCGAGCCGTTGCACGTGCCGGGCCTGGTGCACCTGCACACCGGCAAGGTGCGCGACCTGTACCGGAACGAGGCCGGGGACCTCGTGATGGTCGCCAGCGACCGCATGTCCGCCTACGACTGGGTGCTGCCCACAGAGATCCCGGACAAGGGGCGGGTGCTCACCCAGCTCTCCCTGTGGTGGTTCGACCGCCTTGCGGACCTGGCCCCCAACCATGTCCTGTCCACCGAGGTCCCGGCCGGCGCCCCCGCCGACTGGGCGGGCCGCACCCTCATCTGCAAGTCGCTGGAGATGGTGCCGGTCGAGTGTGTCGCCCGCGGTTACCTCACCGGCTCCGGTCTCGCCGAGTACGAGGAGAGCCGCACGGTCTGCGGCCTCGCCCTCCCCGAGGGGCTCGTGGACGGCTCCGAGCTGCCCGCCCCGATCTTCACCCCCGCGACCAAGGCGGCCGTCGGCGACCACGACGAGAACGTGTCGTACGAGCAGGTCGTCCACCAGATCGGGGCCGAGACGGCGGCCCGACTCCGGCAGCTGACGCTCGCGGTCTACGGCCGGGCCCGGGACATCGCCCGCGAGCGCGGGATCATCCTCGCGGACACGAAGTTCGAGTTCGGTTTCGCCGGTGAGGAGCTCGTTCTCGCCGACGAGGTGCTGACCCCGGACTCCTCGCGCTTCTGGCCCGCCGCCCAGTGGGAGCCGGGGCGCCCCCAGCCCTCGTACGACAAGCAGTACGTACGCGACTGGCTGACCTCGCCGGCCTCCGGCTGGGACCGCAGGAGTGAGGAGCCGCCGCCCGCGCTGCCGCAGGAGGTCGTGGAGGCGACCCGGGCCAAGTACGTGGAGGCGTACGAGCTGCTGACCGGCAAGAGCTGGGCGTAGCGCGCACGACGAAGGCCCCGATCGTGATGATCGGGGCCTTCGTTCTCTGAGCGGACGACGAGATTCGAACTCGCGACCCTCACCTTGGCAAGGTGATGCTCTACCAACTGAGCCACGTCCGCATGCGCCGTAGCGCGGGAACCACTATACCCAACCTCGCTCGCGCGCGAGACGAACCGCGGCGTGCCGGTTCTCGGCGCCGAGCTTCATGGCCGCCGAGGAGAGGTAATTGCGGACCGTCCCCTGCGACAGCGAGGCCCGCGCGGCGATCTCCGCGATGGGCGCGCCGTCCGCGGCCAGCTCCAGCACCTCGGCCTCGCGTGCGGTCAGCGGGGAGTCCCCGGCGGAGATCGCGTCGGCGGCCAACTCCGGGTCGACGTAACGGTTTCCGGCGTGGACGGTGCGGATGATCTCGGCGAGCCGCTGCGCGCTGACGGTCTTCGGCACGAAGGCGCGCACACCGGCCGCGAGGGCCCGCTTGAGGTGCCCGGGGCGGCCGTGACTCGTCACGATCATGGTCCGGCACTCGGGCGCCTCGGCCCGTAGCGATGTGGCCACACTCACACCGTCGGCGCCCGGCATCTGCAGATCCAGCACCACCACGTCGGGCCGGTGCGCCCGTGCCATCGCGAGTGCCTCCGGACCGGTCGCCGCCTCCGCGACGACGACGAGATCGTCCTCGAGCGCGAGCAGCGCGGCGAGTGCGCCACGGATGAGGTGCTCGTCATCGGCGAGCAGTACGCGTACGGCGACGCTCACGCTTGTCCTCTCCCTCGTTCTCCTCGCGCCGGGGCCCCGCGTCGAGCGGCACCTCGGCCGTGACCCGGAACCGCCCGCCCGGGGCCGCCCCGGCGTCGATCGTTCCGCCCACCCCGGCCAGCCGCTCCCGCAGCCCGGCGAGCCCGGACCCCCGTGCCCCGGACGGAGGCGGCGCCGGTTCGGCCCGTACGCCGTCGTTCTCGACGACCAGGACCGCCCTGCCGTGCGACACCATCAGGCGGACTTCGCAGGTGCGCGGGTCCCCGTGGCGCAGGACGTTCGTCGTCGCCTCGCGCACGACCCACCCCAGGGCCGACTGGACCTCGGCCGGGAGGTCCGCGTCGGACGGAGACGGGGACGTGATGGCGCACCCGATACCGGCGGCCGTCAACACTCCCCGCGCCCCTTCCAGTTCCGCGTGCAGATCCGCCTCGCGGTAGCCGCGTACGACATCCCGTACCTCCCGCTGGGACTCGCGGGCGATGCGCTGCACCTCGGTCATCTGGTCCACGGCCTCCGGGCGGCCGCGCTGGGCCAGCTGGACGGCCAGCTCGCTCTTGAGCGCGATCACCGCGAGGTTCCGGCCCATCACGTCGTGCAGATCGCGGCCGAACCGCAGCCGCTCCTCCGCGACGGCGAGCCGCGCCTGGACGTCGCGGGCCTCCCGCAGCTCCCACATCACGGCGAGGGACCACATCGACACGCGGGACGTGACCGCCATCCACCCGACCGCCAGACCGGCCGCCCCGGCCATGAACCCCACCTCCGGCGCGGTGGCGCCGGCGGTCAGCGGGAGCAGGGCGCAGACCACGGCGAGCGCCCCGCCCTGGACCAGGACCGTGGTCCGGATCGGTACGACCAGACAGTGGGCGACGGTGAACGGCACCAGCGCCTCCGCGATCATCATCGGCAGCAGCTCGTCCAGCTCGGTGGTCACCGCCGACGCCGCCAGGACGGCCCCGGCCGCCCCGGCCGTCGCGGCCGCCGCCCAGGCGGTCAGCCGCCCCGGGAGCTCGCCCTGCCCCAGGTAGGCGTCCATCGCGCGCCGCGCCATCCGCGCGCAGGCCAGCCCCATCGCGAGGGCGACCGGCGGCCCGGCCACGACCAGGGGCAGCGGCCCGTCCTCGCGCACCGGCTCGGTCAGCAGGAGCGCCGCCAGACTGACCGCCGAGGCCCAGACGAGCATGTAGACGGTGCTGCGTGTGTAGAAGTCCACCTTGCCGAGCTGACTGCGGCTGCTCCAGCGCTTCACCTGATCAAGCCCCCCCATATCCCCCGAGGTCAGCGACGCGGCTCCCACCGGAACCACCGTCGCACAGCGAACACCGAGATCACGGTCCAGGCCAGCGCGTTCAGCGCCGCACCCAGCAGGTCCCAAGCCGGCGTGCCGCCGAGCCAGCCCGCCCGTACGAGCGTCATCACCCCGGTCATCGGCAGCAGTTCGCACACCGACGCCATCTTCTCCGGCATCAGCTCCAGCGGTACGAACAGTCCGGAGCCCGCCATCGACACCAGGAACAGCGGCATGGTCGTGATCTGCGCGCTGTCCACGGTACGGGTCACCGAGGAGGTCGCGGCGGCGACGGCCGTCAGCAGCACCACGCCCAGCACCACACCCCCGAGGAGGAGTTCGGGTCGCGCCGGCGCCCTCAGGTCCAGCAGGAGCATGCCCGCCGCCACCATCACGGCGGACTGCGCGAGCGTCAGCGCGGCGGCCGGCAGCGCGATCCCCGTCAGTACGTCGAGGTCCGAAGGCTCGCCCGTACGCAGCCGCTTGAGCACCAGCGCCTCGCGCCGGGCCACGTACGCCGAGACGAGGTTGGAGTGGACGACCATCAGCAGGACCATCCCTATCCCGCCGGTCAGCGACACCTCCGCGACGCCCATCCCGGCCGCGCCGAGATCGAGTTCGTGGAGCGAGGACCTCATCGCGACCACCACCGCGACAGGCACGAGGAGCGCCACGAACAGCGCGGTCCGGTTGCGCATGAGGAGTGTCAGTTCGGCGCGTCCGAGCGCCTTCAGCACCGTCGGTGTCGTCATCACGTGCCCGCCATTTCCGCAGCCTGTGCGATCTCGAGGAACGCTTCTTCGAGCGAGGCCGAGCGCGCGTCCAGCCGCTCCAGCCGTACGCCGGACTCCTCGGCCCAGCGCAGCAGTTCGCCGAGCGCGTGTTGCAGCTCGTGGGTACGGATCTCGATCCGCTGCCCCTCGGCAGCGGCCTTCAGCGTGAGCGGCACCCGCGCGGCCGTTATCCCCTCGGGAAGGACGCAGCGGATCCGGGACGGCCGCGAGGCGGTCACCTCCGCCGGGGTCCCCGACACCACGATCCGCCCCTGGTGCATGATCGCCAGCCGGTCGGCCAGCGACTCCGCCTCCTCCAGGTAGTGGGTGGTCAGCAGCACGGTCGTACCGCCCTCGCGCAGCTCACGGACCAACTCCCAGGTGTCCCGACGCCCTTCCGCGTCGAGGCCCGTCGTCGGCTCGTCGAGGAAGAGGACCTCGGGCCGGCCGAGCAGCGCCAGCCCCAGATCGAGCCGGCGCCGCTCGCCCCCGGAGAGCTGCTTCACGCGTACGCGGGCGCGGCCGCCGAGCCCGACCAGCTCCAGCACCTCTCCCGTGGGCCGGGCGCCACTCGTGCACCCCGCCCACATCCGCATGGTCTCGGCGACGGTCAGATCGGAGGGGAACCCGCCCTCCTGGAGCATCACGCCGATCCGGGGCCGTACGGCTGCGCGTTCGCGGTAGGGGTCATGGCCGAGCACCCGTACGCTGCCGCCGCTCGGCCGGGCCAGTCCCTCCAGCAGCTCGACCGTGGAGGTCTTGCCCGCCCCGTTCGTCCCGAGCAGCGCGAACAGCTCGCCCCGTGCCACGGAGAAGGTGACCCCGCTCACGGCCTCGAATCCCCCGGCGTAACTGCGGCGCAGCTCACCGGCCTCGATCACGTAGTCCATGCCCTCCAGGTTTCCGCCGGACCGGGGCCCGGGGCAGTGCGCGCTGTCATCGGCGCACATGACAAATGTCAGGAGGCCCTGTGCGACGAAAGGCCGCGCGGCGAAGGATGCCCGAGGGAAACACAACGAAGGCCCCGATCGTGATGATCGGGGCCTTCGTACTCTGAGCGGACGACGAGATTCGAACTCGCGACCCTCACCTTGGCAAGGTGATGCTCTACCAACTGAGCCACGTCCGCATTGCTGCCGCTCAGCTCTCACTGGGCGGTGCGTTCACCACTGTACCTGATCCACCGGAGTGGTCGGTAAAGCGGTGCGGAGCGGGTGACAGGAATTGCACACTGCGCCTTCCCTCTGGAAGAGGGCTGTTCTGCTACTGAACTACACCCGCACGCTCCGTGAGGTCCGGCCTCTCGGCCTCGCCCCTCGGCGTGCTCCAGACTCTAGCCCACCTGCGGGGGTGCAGTGCAACTCGGTTCGTCGGGGGTGGCGCTGGGGGGACGTCAGCTCGCCTCGCGGAACGCCTCGTAGACCCGCTTGGGGATCCGGCCACGGGCCGGCACGTCCATCTTGTTGGACTGCGCCCAGGCGCGGACGGCCGCCGGGTCGGGGGCGAGCGCGGTGTGCCGGTACTCGCCGCGCGGCTTGCCCGCCCTCATGTGCTGCTTGCGGCCCGCCGCCATGTAGGGGGCGAGTGCGTTGCGCAGTTTCTTTGCATTGGCGGGATTGAGGTCGATCTCGTACGACTTCCCGTCAAGGCCGAACGTGACCGTTTCCGCCGCTTCTCCGCCGTCGATGTCGTCGAAGAGCGTGACCACTACGCGCTGAGCCACGGATATCGGTCCTTTCCTGCGGTCCGCCGCTCGGTACCTGCACCAGGTCAGTGCCGGACATGCGGCGATACCGGTATTCCGGCTGCTGCGGGGCAATGCTGCCTTTCCGCACTATTCCTTTGTACAGCGGTCGGCGTCGCATTGTGAAGCCCAGCCAATTGCATCAGCGTGTCCTCCGCAATGGGTGAGGGGAGTTTTTCTCTGGATTTTCACATGGGGTTTCACTGCGCCTCTCCGGATATCTATGCGCGTAGATTTTCGGGGCGGGTACGCTGAGGGAACCGCCTTCAGCACCACACCATCGGGAGTGCCAGTGGCACGCGTCGTAGTCGACGTCATGCTCAAGCCGGAGATCCTCGACCCGCAGGGACAGGCGGTGCAGCGTGCACTGCCCCGTCTGGGCTTCGAGGGGATCGCCGACGTCCGTCAGGGAAAGCGCTTCGAACTCGAGGTGGAGGGACCGGTCGACGAGACCGCCCTCGCCCGCATCCACGAGATGGCCGAAACGTTCCTCGCCAACACCGTCATCGAGGACTTCGTCGTAAAGGTGGAGGAGTCCCAGTGACTGCTCGCATCGGAGTCGTCACCTTCCCCGGCACGCTCGACGACCGGGACACACTGCGCGCCGTCCGCATCGCGGGCGCCGAGCCCGTCTCGCTGTGGCACCGCGACAAGGACCTGCACCAGGTCGACGCGGTCGTCCTGCCCGGCGGCTTCTCCTACGGCGATTATCTGCGGGCCGGAGCCATCTCCCGCTTCTCGCCGGTGATGGAGACGATCATCGACCAGGCGAAGGCCGGAATGCCGGTCCTCGGCATCTGCAACGGCTTCCAGGTGCTCACCGAGACGCACCTGCTGCCCGGCGCGATGCTGCGCAACAACCACCTCCACTTCATCTGCCGCAACCAGAAGCTCCGCGTCGAGAACGCGGACACCTCCTGGACGGCCGACTACGCGGCGGGCCAGGAGATCTCCATCCCGCTCAAGAACATCGACGGCCGGTACGTCGCCGACGAGCGCGTCCTCGACGAGCTGGAGGCCGAGGGCCGTATCGCCTTCCGCTACGTCACCGACGGCGGCGCTGCCGACGGGTACGGCAACCCGAACGGCTCGCTGCGCGACATCGCGGGCATCACCAACGCCGCCGGCAATGTCGTCGGTCTGATGCCGCACCCCGAGCACGCCGTGGAGCCGCTGGTCGGTACCGGCGGTACCGACGGCCTCGGATTCTTCACCTCGATCCTGAAGAAGCTGGTCAACGTCTGATGACTCTCGACACCGTCAAGCACGCAACCGAGACGCCCGAGACCGAGCAGCCGTGGAAGGAGCTCGGCCTCAAGGAGGACGAGTACGCGCGCATCCGCGAGATCCTGGGCCGCCGGCCGACCGGTGCCGAGCTCGCCATGTACTCCGTCATGTGGTCCGAGCACTGCTCGTACAAGAGCAGCAAGGTCCACCTGAAGCAGTTCGGCGAGAAGGCCCCGGAGAACGACGCGCTCCTCGTCGGCATCGGCGAGAACGCGGGCGTCGTCGACGTGGGCCAGGGGTACGCGGTCACCTTCAAGGTCGAGTCGCACAACCACCCCAGCTACATCGAGCCCTACCAGGGCGCTGCCACCGGTGTCGGCGGCATCGTCCGCGACATCCTCGCGATGGGCGCCCGCCCGGTCGCCGTCATGGACCCGCTGCGCTTCGGTGCCGCGGACCACCCCGACACCAAGCGGGTGCTCCCCGGCGTCGTCGCGGGCATCGGCGGCTACGGCAACTGCCTGGGCCTGCCGAACATCGGCGGCGAGGTCGTCTTCGACTCCTGCTACCAGGGGAACCCGCTGGTCAACGCCCTGTGCGTGGGCGTGATGAAGCACGAGGACATCCACCTGGCGAAGGCGTCCGGAGCCGGCAACAAGGTGATCCTGTACGGCGCCCGCACGGGCGGCGACGGCATCGGCGGCGTGTCGATCCTCGCCTCGGAGACCTTCGAGTCGACCGGCCCGGCCAAGCGCCCGGCCGTCCAGGTCGGCGACCCCTTCCAGGAGAAGCTCCTCATCGAGTGCACCCTGGAGATCTTCCGCGAGAAGCTCGTCGCGGGCATCCAGGACCTCGGCGGCGCGGGCCTGTCCTGCGCGACGAGCGAGCTGGCGAGCGCCGGCTCCGGCGGTATGCGGGTCGAGCTCGACTCCGTACCGCTGCGCGACGCGAGCCTCTCGCCCGAGGAGATCCTCATGAGCGAGTCGCAGGAGCGCATGTGCGCGATCGTCGAGCCCCAGCACGTCGACCGCTTCATGGAGATCTGTGAGAAGTGGGACGTCATCGCCACCGTCATCGGTGAGGTGACGGAGGGCGAGCGCCTGGAGATCTTCTGGCACGGCGAGCAGATCGTGGACGTGCCTCCGGGCACCGTCGCCCACGAGGGCCCGACGTACCAGCGCCCCTACGCCCGTCCGGACTGGCAGGACGCGCTGCAGGCCGACGACGCGGGCGCGCTGCCCCGCCCGGCGACCTCCGAGGAGCTGCGCGAGCAGGTCATGAAGCTCGTCGCGTCCCCGAACCAGGCCTCCAAGGCGTGGATCACCGACCAGTACGACCGCTTCGTGCAGGGCAACACCGTGCTCGCCCAGCCCGAGGACTCCGGAATGGTCCGGATCGACCCCGACACCAACCTGGGTGTCGCGGTCGCGACGGACGGCAACGGCCGGTACGCGAAGCTCGACCCGTACACGGGCGCGCAGCTCGCGCTGGCCGAGGCGTACCGCAACGTCGCCGCGTCCGGCGCGAAGCCGCTCGCGATCTCGGACTGCCTGAACTTCGGCTCGCCCGAGGACCCGGCCGTCATGTGGCAGTTCGCCGAAGCCACGCGGGGTCTCGCGGACGGCTGTCTCCAGCTCGGCACCCCGGTCACCGGCGGCAACGTCTCGCTCTACAACCAGACGGGCGAGACGGCGATCCACCCGACGCCGGTCGTCGCGGTCCTCGGTGTGATCGACGACGTCACGCGCCGTACGCCGATCGCCTTCAAGGAGGAGGGCCAGCTCCTCTACCTGCTGGGCGACACGCGCGAGGAGTTCGGCGGGTCCGCCTGGTCCCAGGTGATCCACGACCACCTCGGCGGTCTGCCGCCGAAGGTCGACCTGGACCGGGAGAAGCTGCTCGGCGAGATCCTGATCTCCGCCTCCCGCGACGGCATGATCGACGCGGCGCACGACCTGTCGGACGGCGGTCTGATCCAGGCGGTCACCGAGTCCTGCCTGCGCGGCGGGACGGGCGCGCGCCTGGTCGTCCCGGACGGGCTGGACGCCTTCACGTTCCTGTTCAGCGAGTCGGCGGGCCGCGCGGTCGTCGCCGTCCCGCGCAGCGAGGAGCTCCGCTTCACCGACATGTGCGGCGCGCGGGGTCTGCCGGCCACGCGGATCGGCGTGGTCGACGGGGACGCGGTGGAGGTGCAGGGCGAGTTCGGCATCCCGCTGAGCGAGCTGCGTACGGCTCATGAGGAGACCATTCCGGCACTCCTCGCCTGACACACGGCAGGGGGAAAGCCCCCGCACGGACGGTGCGCGTCACCGTCCGGGCGGGGGCTTTTTCGCGTCCTGTGCGGGAGAAGGCTTGATCGGGATTACGTAATTACGTAATCTACGAGTCATGGATCTGGAGCAGCGCGTCGCAGAGCTGGAGCGGCGCATGGCGGCGCTGGAGCAGGCCGGACCCGCCGCGCCCGCCGTGGGTGACGGTGACCTCTGGGCGCTCGAAGGCCTGAAGTCGCAGCTCGCCGAGGCCGGGGCCGAGGGCGGCGGGGTGCTGTTCACCGGTGCCGTACGGCTGCCGACGCGGGAGCGGTACGAGTGGCAGTTCGGCGCCCTGACCGACGGGCTGCTGGAGGACGACTGGTCGCAGGCCGCGGAATCCTTCGCGGCGCTCGGCAATCCGGTGCGGCTGCGGCTGCTGCGGGAGATCGTCGGCGGTCTGCGCACCGCCGCCGAGCTGGCCGAACTCGACGGGCTGGGCACGACCGGCCAGATCTACCACCACCTGCGCCAGCTGACCGCCGCGGGCTGGCTGCACACCGCCGGCCGGGGGCGCTACGAGGTCCCGGCAGGCCGGATGGTGCCACTGCTGGTGGCGCTGACCGCGGCACGACCGTAGGGCCCGCCCACGAGGCGAGGCACAACCACGAGCACAGGGCCCGCCCACAAGGCACGACCAACAGGGCCGAACACAGGGGGAGCACTCATGTCCGTACGCAAGATTGCCGTGATCACCAGCCGGACCTTGTGGCTGGCCTTCACCGTCCAGGTGGTCGCGCAGTTCATCGTCGAGCTGCCGTACGACAAGTGGCTCGGCTGGCTGCCCGCGCTGGGCGCGATCGCCATCGACATCGCGCTGGGCCGCTCGGCCGCGCGCGCCGCCGCCACCGGGGCCGCCCCGGAGCCGGTCGAGACCGACTGCCCGGTGACCGGCCGCTGGTCCGCGCTGAACAGCCCCGCCGACAAGGTGCCGAGCCATGGCACGCACCTGTACGGACAGACGTACGCGATCGACATCACCGCCGAGTCCGACCCCGACTCCGAGGAGTCCCCGCGCCCGGGCTTCGCCTGGATCTGGCCCGTCGCCCGCCGCAGCCAGGACTTCCCGGCGTTCGGCGCCCCGCTGCTCGCCGTCGCCGACGCCACGGTCGTCCGCGCCACCGACCGGCAGCGCGACCACCTCAGCCGCAACTCCCTGCCCGCGCTGATCTACATGCTGCTGGTCGAGGGCTTCGTCCGCCTCCTCGGCGGTGCGCACCGCGTCGTCGGCAACCATCTCGTCCTCGACCTCGGAGACTGTACGTACGCGATGTACGCCCACCTGCGGCGTGGCTCGCTCGTGGTGCGGGAGGGCGACCGGGTCCGGGCGGGGCAGCTGCTCGCCGAGTGCGGGAACTCCGGGAACTCGTCCGAGCCGCACGTCCACTTCCAGCTGATGGACGGCCCGGACCTCAGCGTGGCCCGCGGGATCCCGTTCACCTGGCGCGGCATCGGCGTACCGGGCAACGGCGAGACGTTCTACTCGGCCGTGCCCCAGAACGCGTCCCACTGATCGATGTCCTCGACGCACTCGTCGATGTCGGAGATCTTGCCGCCGACGATGGTGAAGAAGAGCCCGCCCCTCATCTCGATGCCGCGGTCCCCGCGCTCGGCGAAGATCTTGTGCGCGGAGATGGCATGCCCGCGCCCGTCGGCGAAGACGCCGTCGAGCTCGACGCGCATCGAGCCGCCGCTCAGTTCGCCGAGCTGCCGGAACATGGCGAGGACGTTGTCCCGGCCCTTGAAGTGACCGGAGATCTGGCTCTGCCCCGGCGTGTGGTGGACACAGTCCGTGGTCATCAGAGAGGCGAGGGTCTCCATGTCACCTTTGTTGAACGCGTCGTAGCCCCGGCGTACCTGGGCGCTGTCCGGGTGCTCACCCATGGCTGCCCCACCTTTCGTACCCGCGTGTCGTCGCCTTGTGCGCTCCCTCTCATCCTCCGCCGGTTCCCGGGGCCTTGCCATGCGGAACCGATTACCCTCGCCCCATGCCCCCGGCCAAGAAGCGCACCCGCACCCGCAGCTACGACTCCGCCAAGATCCGCGCGGCCGTCCTCGCGCAGTTCGGGCATGTGCGGGAGGCGGTCCGGACGTTGGAACCGGAGCAGCTGGCCCTGCCCACCCGGCTGGGCACCTGGACCGTCCGCGAACTGGCCGCGCACATCACGATGGCCGTGGACGCCGTGAGCCGGAACCTGGACCGGCCGGAGCCGGCGAAGCTGGAAGTCGGGCTGCTGGACTGGCCGTTCGCCACCGCCGAGCGGGCCGGGGGCATCGACGAGGACACCCGCGCGATCGCCGACGCGGCCGAGGACCTCGGAGCCCTGGACGACCTGTACGGCCGGGCGGCGGAGCGGATGGCCGACACGCTGTCCCGGGCCGCCGACGAGCGGCTGGTCGAGACCCGGATGGGGGCGATGAGGCTCGCGGACCATCTCGTCACGCGTACGGTCGAACTCGTCGTTCACACCGACGACTTGAACGCGGCCGTGGCCGGACTGGACATCCCGTACGACCGCCAGGCGCTCGCCGCCTGCGTCCGGCTGCTCGCGGACACGCTCGCGGTGAAGGCGCCCGGCGGCTCGGTCGAGGTGCGGATCCCGCCGTACGCGGTGGTCCAGTGTGTCGAGGGGCCCCGGCACACCCGCGGCACCCCGCCCAACGTCGTGGAGACCGACCCGCTGACCTGGATCCGCCTCGCGACCGGGCGGACCCGGTGGAGCGAGGCGCTCGACGCGGCGACGGTCGCCGCGAGCGGGGAGCGCGCCGACCTCTCCGGCCTGCTGCCCGTCCTGGGCTGAGGGCCCTCGCCGGGCCGAGGGAACCGGAGTCCCACCCGTACCGTCACACCGGCATGCGTATCAAGCTGATCGTTCCCGTCGCGGCGACCCTCGGCGCCGTCCTCACTCTCGCCGGCTGCGGCACGGAGCCCGGCTCGGACGGCGCGGGCGGGGCGGAGGGGCCCGACTCGCCCGTCACCGGCGTGCACTGGACCGTCGACAGCGTGACCGTCGGCGGCAAGAAGACGGCGGCCCCCGGCGGCGCCTACGTCGAGATCGACACCAAGGGCCGGGCCAAGGGCAACTACGGCTGTAACCACTTCCGCGCCGACGCCACCGTCGAGGGCGACACGGTCACGGTCGGCCCGGGAGACGTGACGATGATGAGCTGCGAGAAGCCGGTCCAGGACTTCGAGGACGCGCTGAACAAGGCCTTCTCCGGCGAGCTCAAGGCGAAGGTGTCGGACCAGACCCTCACCCTGACCGCCGCGAGCGGCGACTCCATCGCGCTGACCTCACAGCCCGCGGCCCCGCTCGTCGGCACCCGGTGGTCCGTCACGGCGCTGCTCGCGGGCGAGGTCGCGACGTCCCTGCCGGCCGGTACGGAGAAGAAGGCGCACCTCACCTTCGGCAAGGACGGCTCCGTCCGCGGCAGCCTCGGCTGCAACACCTTCAACGGCACCGCCAAGGTCTCCGAGTCCGGCTCGACGATCACCTTCGGGCGGCTGTCCACCACCCGCAGGATGTGCCCGGGGCCCGAGATGGACCTGGAGCGGGAGCTCGCTCAGGTCCTGAAGGGCGAGGTGACGTACGAGGTGCGGCACCGCGGCCTGTCCCTCACCGCGGCGAACGGCAAGGGACTGTCGGCGACAGCGCAGTAACTACGTGTACGGGAGCAGCCCCGGCGTTCGTACGCTCCCAGGCTGCCCGCAGCTCCGCGAGCCGCGCGGGCTCGACGACGGCCTTGTCCGCCTGCTCCCGTACGTCCCGGCCAAGGTGGAACAGCTGATCGCGGCTGCTCATGCCCCTTGCTGTCGCGCCGCGGAGCGCCGCGGTATCGCTGCTGGTTGCCCGGCCGCGCGGAGGGGCCGGGTGTCGTCTCCGGCGGAGCCGGGGGACGCTGTCGCACGGTGAGGGGTTCACCCGGTCGGGTGATCAGTGGCGAACGTGCGGTGGGGTGTCGTACGTGTGTGTACGTTGGGTGATCGTGAAGCTGACGGTGCAGATCAGGCTGCTGCCGACGCCGCTGCAGGCGGCGGCACTTGAGGCTGACCCTGCGCGCCTGCAACGCAGCAGCCACCTGGGCCAGCGGCGTAGCGTTCGAGAAGGATGTGAAGCGTGCCTTCGCGTTGCGTGAGCACACTTACGGTGAGATTCGGGCCCGGTGGGGGCTGGGGGCGCAGGCCGCCCAGCACGTGATCAAGAAGGCGTGTGACGCGTACGCCACGCTGAAGGCGAACCTGAGGGCGGGGAATCTGGGCAGGCCTGGCTCGAAGCGGTACCGGAAGGCCACCGGAAAGCCGCTGGTCTTCCGGTCGGAGGGGGCGCAGCCGTATGACGACCGGATGCTGTCCTGGCAGATGGCCGAGCGGCGGATCTCGATCTGGACCGTGGCCGGGCGCATCAAGGACGTGGCGTTCACCGCCTCCCCGGAGCAGTTGGCCACGCTGGCCCTGTACCGCAAGGGGGAGTCGGATCTGCTGGTGCGGGACGGCATGTGGTTCCTGCTGGCGACCTGCGAGGTCCCCGAGTCCGCGCCGAACACGGACTTGGTGGACTTCCTCGGTATCGACCTGGGCATCGTGAACATCGCCACCACCTCGGACGGCGAGATCATGGCCGGGCGCGAACTGAACCGCATCCGCACCCGGGAACGGGCCCTGCGCACCAAGCTCCAGAAGAAGAACACTCCGTCCGCCAAGCGCCGCCTGAAGAAACGCAGGCGCAAGGAGGCGCGGCGGGCGCGGGACATCAACCACAAGATCGCGAAACATGTGGTGGCCGAGGCAGAACGCACCAGTCGAGGGATCGCCCTGGAAGACCTGACGGGCATCCGTGAACGGGTACGGCTTCGCAAGCCCCAACGGGCCACCCACTCCAGCTGGTCCTTCCACCAGCTGGGCGGCTTCATCGCATACAAGGCCCGCCGGGCGGGGGTGCCGGTGGTGTACGTCGATCCGGCGTACACCTCGCGTACCTGCGCCGAATGCGGGCACATCGACAAGGCGAACCGGGTCTCGCAGGCCTGGTTCGCATGCCGGTCCTGCGGATTCGTTGATCACGCGGACCGGAACAGCTCCCGCAACATCCGCGCCCGCGCGTGGGAGTTGTGGCGACGCGGGGCCCCGTCAACGGCCCCCGCCCCACCACCGCGCCAGCGGGGCGGGGCTGGACGCGAACGCAGCATCACCGCCAGTGATGCCCGTTACGCAAGCCCGGTGCTTTAGCGCCGGGTAGTCGACAGCAGGCGCAGGCGCAGCCGCAGCCGCACCGCGCCTACACGGCGCAGCGACAGATCGCGCTCGCGACACGGACCAGGTCAACGTGGCGGCGCTCCATAAGCGTGACCGACCGGTTACCGAGAGGCTGCATGGCCCAGGAGCCTCGCCGAGGCCGCGTGACCCTGTCAACGATCGTCCCGGCATGTGGACGGGCATATGGACAGCGAAGTGCAGTGATGTGCGGCACGCCCCCGCGCTCCCCACCCCCACCCGTACAACCGGCCAAAGGCTGAATTACGCGGTTCTTGTGGGAACGTACGACTCCGAAAGCCCGCCCTCGGCCCCTCCCGGGCCCCTCCCCGCCCCTTCCCCAATTCGGACCAGTGGTCGATCTCGCCTACACTCGGAGCCGTGCCACGTGGTGACGGACGACTCAACCACGACCTGCTCCCCGGTGAGAAAGGCCCCCAGGACGCTTGCGGCGTCTTCGGTGTCTGGGCTCCGGGCGAAGAGGTCGCCAAGCTCACGTACTTCGGGCTCTACGCCCTCCAACACCGGGGCCAGGAATCCGCGGGTATCGCGGTCAGCAACGGCTCCCAGATCCTCGTCTTCAAGGACATGGGACTGGTCTCCCAGGTCTTCGACGAGACCTCCCTCGGTTCTCTCCAGGGTCATATCGCGGTCGGTCACGCCCGCTACTCGACCACCGGAGCCTCCGTATGGGAGAACGCGCAGCCGACCTTCCGGGCCACCGCCCACGGCTCGATCGCGCTCGGCCACAACGGCAACCTGGTCAACACTGCCCAGCTCGCCGAGATGGTCGCCGACCTCCCCCGTAAGGACGGCCGCGCCACCCAGGTCGCCGCCACCAACGACACCGATCTCGTCACCGCGCTGCTCGCCGGGCAGACCGACGACGACGGCAAGCCGCTGACCATCGAGGAAGCGGCCACCAAGGTCCTCCCCGAGGTCAAGGGCGCCTTCTCGCTCGTCTTCATGGACGAGCACACGCTCTACGCCGCCCGTGACCCGCAGGGCATCCGCCCGCTGGTGCTCGGCCGGCTCGAGCGCGGCTGGGTGGTCGCCTCGGAGACCGCCGCCCTCGACATCTGCGGTGCGAGCTTCGTCCGCGAGATCGAGCCGGGCGAGCTGATCGCGATCGACGAGAACGGCCTCCGTACCTCTCGATTCGCAGAAGCGAAGCCCAAGGGCTGTGTCTTCGAGTACGTGTACCTGGCCCGCCCCGACACCGACATCGCCGGGCGCAATGTCTACCTCTCCCGGGTGGAGATGGGCCGCCGCCTCGCGAAGGAGGCGCCGGTCGACGCCGATCTCGTCATAGCGACACCGGAGTCCGGCACCCCGGCCGCCATCGGCTACGCGGAGGCCTCCGGCATTCCGTACGGCGCGGGACTGGTCAAGAACGCGTACGTCGGCCGGACCTTCATCCAGCCGTCCCAGACCATCCGCCAGCTGGGCATCCGCCTGAAGCTGAACCCCCTCAAGGAAGTCATCAAGGGCAAGCGCCTGGTGGTCGTCGACGACTCGATCGTCCGCGGCAACACCCAGCGCGCGCTGGTCCGGATGCTCCGTGAGGCCGGGGCCGCCGAGGTCCACATCCGGATCTCGTCCCCGCCGGTGAAGTGGCCCTGCTTCTTCGGCATCGATTTCGCCACCCGTGCCGAGCTCATCGCCAACGGCATGACGATCGACGAGATCGGCACCTCGCTCGGCGCCGATTCCCTCTCGTACATCTCCCTCGACGCCATGATCGAGGCGACCACGATCGCCAAGCCGAACCTGTGCCGCGCCTGTTTCGACGGCGAGTACCCGATGGAGCTGCCTGACCCCGAGCTGCTGGGCAAGCAGCTTCTGGAGACCGAGCTGGCGGGCGGCGCCGACGCCGCCGACGCGCTCCGTCGTCCGTAATCAAGCCCCGTCATTCCAACCGAAAGATCCCAGGCAATGTCTGAGACAAGCCCCGGTGCTTCCTACGCGACGGCCTCCTACAAAACAGCAGGTGTCGACATCGAGGCGGGCGACCGCGCCGTCGAGCTGATGAAGGAGTGGGTGAAGAAGACCCAGCGCCCCGAGGTCCTCGGCGGCCTCGGCGGTTTCGCCGGCCTCTTCGACGCCTCCGCCCTCAAGCGCTACGAGCGTCCGCTGCTCGCCTCCGCCACCGACGGTGTCGGTACGAAGGTCGACGTGGCCCGCCAGATGGGCGTGTACGACACGATCGGCCACGACCTCGTCGCGATGGTCATGGACGACATCGTCGTCTGCGGCGCCGAGCCGCTCTTCATGACCGACTACATCTGCGTCGGCAAGGTCCACCCCGAGCGGGTCGCCGCCATCGTCAAGGGCATCGCCGAGGGGTGTGTCCTGGCCGGTACCGCACTCGTCGGCGGCGAGACCGCCGAGCACCCGGGGCTGCTCGGCCCGGACGACTTCGATGTCGCCGGCGCCGGTACGGGTGTGGTGGAGGCCGACCGGCTGCTCGGCGCGGATCGTATCCGTACGGGGGACGCGGTGATCGCCATGGCGTCGTCCGGCCTTCACTCGAACGGGTACTCGCTGGTCCGCCACGTGGTCTTCGACCGGGCGGGCTGGGCGCTGGACCGGGAGATCCCGGAGTTCGGCCGCACCCTCGGCGAGGAGCTGCTGGAGCCCACCAAGATCTACTCGCTGGACTGCCTGGCCCTGACCAGGACCACCGAGGTGCACGCCTTCAGCCACATCACGGGCGGCGGGCTCGCGGCCAACCTCGCCCGGGTGATCCCGGACCAGCTGCACGCGGTCGTCGACCGGTCCACCTGGGCACCGGGCGCGGTCTTCGATGTCGTCGGCACGGCCGGTGGCGTCGAGCGCCTGGAGCTGGAGAAGACGCTCAACATGGGCGTCGGCATGATCGCCGTGGTCCCGGCGGAGTCCGTCGACGTGGCCCTGACGACCCTCGCGGACCGTGGCGTGGACGCCTGGGTCGCGGGCGAGATCACGGAGCGCGGCGAGCACACCACGGGCGCGGCTCTCGTGAACGACTACGCGACGAGCTGAGCAGCCGCGGCGCAGAATGCGGGAAGCACAGAAACCGGTCCGGGGCGAGGCCCCGGACCGGTTTTGATGTGTGCAGGCGTCAAGCGCCGCGACGCTGCGACGAAGGACCGGACTCCTCGTCCTCGTCTTCCTCGTCGTCGTTGTACAGCTCCGCGTAGCGGGCGTACGGGTCGTCTTCCTCGTCGTCGTCCTCGAACGGCTCGCCGTTCGGCGGCTGACTCGAAATCGGACTCGAAGTCGATGCGCCCAGCTCGTTGGCCAGACGCGACAGGTCAGTCCCGCCGCTGTTGTACTTCAGCTGGCGGGCGACCTTCGTCTGCTTGGCCTTGGCCCGGCCGCGCCCCATGGCTCGACCCCCTCGGTGACGGGGCTCGACGGCCCCAGAGTCTTGACACGCGTTCATGATTCAGAACGGGCTCTCCTCGAAGAGACCGGTCCGTAGGGCTTCAACGGTACCTGCTTCCGCGGCCATACGGTACGCCGCCCGCATGACGCGCCACCTCGCAGAACCTTCGAGGAGCCCATTCCTCGCTGGTCAACCGCGATTTTAACGCTTTCTGGGCGGACGGCTCGCCGACCGGCGTGAGTCTTGTCTCCCCCGGTCGGCGGTGCCACCCCCCTGGGGACCGCTAGCGGCGACGCGCCTCCGCCATCCGCTGCTCGGCGATCCGGTCGGCCGCGGCGGCCGGCGGGATGCCGTCCTCCTTCGCACGAGCGAATATGGCCAGCGTGGTGTCGAAGATCTTCGCGGCCTTCGCCTTGCACCGGTCGAAGTCGAAGCCGTGCAGCTCGTCGGCGACCTGGATCACGCCGCCCGCGTTCACCACGTAGTCGGGCGCGTAGAGGATGTGGCGGTCGGCCAGGTCCTTCTCCACGCCCGGGTGCGCGAGCTGGTTGTTGGCCGCGCCGCACACCACCTTCGCGGTGAGTACGGGAACGCTCTCGTCGTTCAGCGCGCCGCCGAGCGCGCACGGGGCGTAGATGTCGAGACCCCCCATGGACTCTGCGCGGATCAGCGCATCGGTGTCAGCGACGACGGTGACCTGCGGGAAGCGGTCGGTGACGCGGCGCAGCGACTCCTCGCGCACGTCTGTGACGACGACCTCGGCGCCGTCCTTGAGCAGGTGCTCGACCAGGTGGTACCCGACCTTGCCGACGCCCGCGACGCCGACCTTGCGGTCGCGCAGCGTGGGGTCGCCCCACAGGTGCTGGGCGCTGGCGCGCATGCCCTGGAAGACGCCGTAGGCGGTGAGCACGGACGAGTCGCCGGCGCCGCCGTTCTCGGGGGAGCGGCCGGTGGTCCAGCGGCACTCGCGGGCCACCACGTCCATGTCGGCGACGTACGTGCCGACGTCGCAGGCCGTCACGTACCGGCCGCCGAGCGAGGCCACGAAGCGGCCGTACGCCAGCAGCAGCTCTTCGCTCTTGATCTGCTCCGGGTCGCCGATGATCACGGCCTTGCCGCCGCCGTGGTCGAGGCCGGCCATGGCGTTCTTGTACGACATCCCCCGGGACAGGTTCAGCGCGTCCTCGACGGCTGCCGCCTCGGAGGCGTACGGGTAGAAGCGCGTACCGCCTAGGGCCGGGCCCAGAGCGGTCGAGTGGATGGCGATGACGGCCTTCAGCCCGGTGGCGCGGTCCTGGCACAGCACGACTTGTTCGTGGCCCCCCTGCTCCGAGTGGAACAGGGTGTGCAGGACGCCGTCGGTCACATCGGTCACGGTGGTGACTCCCAAGTACGAAGCGGCGATTGGTGGGCCCTCCTGCGGGTGGGGAGGGACCTGATGGGCAAGAGATTAAGTCCTACGCGGTGGTAGATCGGCAGCAGTGCTGAGGATCACCCCCTCCCGGAGTACGGGCATGGAAGGATTTGCGCATGCCGGCGGTCTCTTCCGTTCTCGTCCCGTACGCCTCCTATCTGCGGGTGTACGAGCCCCTGGCGGCCTTCCCCGAGCCCGAGCGCGGCCACTGGGCGCGCTACGCCCGCAGCGGCCGCACCCCGAGCGCCCAGGACGAACTGCGACGGTCGCTGGCGGACTTGCTGCCCACCCCGCCGGTCCCGGTGCCGGTCCACGAGAGCGCGGACGCCTTCGTCACGGAGATCGACGGGGTGGTCTGCGTGTGCCCGTGGCGCACCCGGCTGCGCGGCTGGCTCGCGCTGGAGGAGCTCACGGCGCTGCTGCCGGCGCCGGTGCTGGACGCGGTGCTGCCGCCGGTCGTGCGCGGCCAGGCCGCCGCCGACTACGAGGCGTGGCGGGACCGGAACCCGGACGCCCGGCCGTGGATCAGGACGGCGGTGTGGCAGGTGCCCGTGCGCTGGTTCACGCTCTTCGCGGACGAGGAGCGGGAGTACGAGGCCGGCGAGGTGCCGGGGGGCGCGCCCGTGCTGCGCTACCGGACACCGATGGTGCAGGCCAGACGTCGCCTCGCCCGCGCCCTGAAGACCCTGAGGGACTCGGTCGACGAGGGGCCTCTGACCGAGGGCCTGGTGGACGTGGGGCGCTGGCTGGAGGAGTTCCACCCGCGCTCGCTGGTCGAGCTCGACTACGGCGGTCTCGTGCACGCCCTCTCCCCGGAGCAGCTCGCCGATGATCACTCGGCGGCGGATGTGGCCGAGGGGATCGAGGCGCTGCGGGTCGGCGACGGCGAGCGGGCCGGGGAGGCGTACGGCCGTCTGACGGAGCGTTGGCGGGCGGTTCGGGATCGTCAGTTCGCGAACTGACGTGACTGCCCGATTCGGATGTACGTCCGGGACTTCTTGGATCTGAGGGACGTAGGTCTCTATACGGGCCTTTGAGGCCAAGGTGACGGACCGCACTAAGTCGGCTCTTGCATCCCTTGCCTACCCTCATGCCAAAATAGGACAAGGAGTCCGGGGAGGGTTCCTTCCGTCTGGATAAGTGGCGGAATGCTCAGCATTGCACTCTATGGGGGGTCTGATGACTCCTGATCGCTCTGTGACTGATCGTCACTGTGACGTGACTGTCCGCTATGGCATGGTCCATCGGGCTTCCGCCGCTGATGGACACCTGAGAGGGCAATTCCATCGGTTTGGCCGACGTGGCTGGACAGATGGTGTAGTTGTAGTGCCGAGGACAAGCCGTTCGTCCTATAACCGACTCGGCCCGCGTCCGCCATTTCGGGCAACGCGGGTCAAGGTGCAGAATTTAGAGGAAAGAACCGAGAAGGTTCGGTTCTCCCGAGGAGGCCGCTCATGACCGCTCGCACCCCTGATGCCGAGCCGCTGCTGACCCCGGCTGAGGTCGCCACCATGTTCCGCGTGGACCCGAAGACGGTCACCCGCTGGGCCAAGGCTGGCAAGCTCACGTCCATCCGTACGCTCGGTGGACACCGCCGGTACCGCGAGGCAGAGGTCCGCGCACTGCTTGCGGGTATTCCGCAGCAGCGCAGCGAGGCCTGACACCCCCGATTACGGGGCATCGCCGGGACCCCCAATCCGGCAAGCCCCATACAGAGCTCGACACGGCGGGCGCCTGCCCCAACAGGATTCGTCGTTGATCGCGCTGGACTCCGCCGGGTCCAGCGCGATCTTTTTTGTGCGTGGTGAGGTGGGGTGACCGGCCCGCCCGTGGAGGTCCGTGAACCCCTCCGGAACAGCTCAGCGGGCCGTGCAATTGCACATATTAAATTGGCTTGTTGTAGGGAGGGTGTAAGTTCACCGGTTTCCCAAACTCGTTCGGTGACTCCCGTCACACAGCCGGAGCCTTGTCCTCGCCCTCGTCGCTCCCCTCCTGGTCGGAGCAGAGAACGTCGGCGGAGGGCTCCATGGCGAGGCGCAGCAGTCGATGGCAGATCGGGCAGTGCCGGGTCAGGTGCCGGTAGCCGGAAACGGCCGCCAGATGGGCGCGCAGCAGCGCCCTGGTCTCATGCCTCGCTGTGGATGCCGCCATGCGCCACCTCCGCGGTCGGGGGTCGTACCCCTGTCCTGACTGGGTACCGGTGCCGGACCCCCGCAGTCAATACGACAGAAGGCCCGCACGAGTTGGCCCCGGACGCGATCAAGGCCCCGCACCAAGCGGTGCGGGGCCTTCGATCACTGCGGTCCTGACGGGATGTGCTGTGTCCGATCGCGGCTCCGCCGCGGGCGCGGCCTCCGGGCGGTCGGGGTGTACGACGAGGGCCCCGCACCAAGCGGTGCGGGGCCCTCGATCACTGCGGTCCTGACGGGATGTGCTGTGTCCGATCGCGGCTCCGCCGCGGGCGCGGCCTCCGGGTGGTCGGGGTGTACGACGAGGGCCCCGCACCAAGCGGTGCGGGGCCTTCGATCACTGCGGTCCTGACGGGATGTGCTGTGTCCGATCGCGGCTCCGCCGCGGGCGCGGCCTCCGGGTGGTCGGGGTGTACGACGAGGGCCCCGCACCAAGCGGTGCGGGGCCTTCGATCACTGCGGTCCTGACGGGATGTGCTGTGTCCGATCGCGGCTCCGCCGCGGGCGCGGCCTCCGGGCGGTCGGGGCGTACGACGAGGGCCCCGCACCAAGCGGTGCGGGGCCCTCGATCACTGCGGTCCTGACGGGATTTGAACCCGCGGCCTCCACCTTGACAGGGTGGCGAGCACTCCAAACTGCTCCACAGGACCAGGTTTCGCAGTTTCGGCTTCGTGTTGCTGCCTTGGCTGCGAGAGAGACTGTACAGCAGGTCAGACGCTCCGGTCGAACTCACTCAAGGCGACGGCCGCGTCACGGTGCCAGCGCGTCGATCGCCTTGACGATGCGCTTGTCCGAGACGGGGTGCGCCGTGCCCAGGGCATGGGCGAAATAGCTCACCCGCAGCTCCTCGATCATCCAGCGGACGTCGAGGACCTCCTGCGGCACCGGCCGGCCCTGCGGCATCTGCTCCAGCAGCCAGGCGTACTCGTCCTGCATCTCGTGGACCTTCTCCATGCGCGTCGTGTCGCGCTGCGCGCCCGTCGGCATCTGCTGGAGGCGGCGGTCCACCGCGACCAGGTACCGCATCAGGTCGGGCAGCCGCCGCAGGCCCGTCTTCGTCACGAAGCCGGGCGGCACGAGGGCCGCCAGCTGCTCCCGTACGTCCTGGACGTTGTTGACCAGGGCCAGGCTGTTCGTGGCCTTCAGGCGGCGCTCACAGGCCTGCCAGGCGGCCAGGATCTGGCCGACCTGGTCCACGGTCCGTACGGTCGCGTCCACGAGGTCCGCGCGGACCTTGTCGTACAGCTTGCGGAACGATTCCTCGTCCCAGGCCGGCCCGCCGTGGTCGGCGATCAGCTTGTCCGCGGCGGCGGTCGCGCAGTCCTCGAAGAGGGCCTGGATGGAGCCGTGCGGATTGCGGGACAGGGCGAGCTTCTGCTGGTTCGTCATCCGCTCGGACGCGAACTTCGCGGGGTTCACCGGGATGTTCCGCAGGATCAGCTTCCGCGTGCCCCGCCACATCGCCTGTGCCTGCTCGGCCTCGGTGTCGAAGAGGCGTACGGCCACGGTCTCGCCCTCGTCGACGAGGGCCGGGTACGCCTTGACCGGATGGCCGGCCCGGCGGGTCTCGAAGACCTTCGACAGGGCGCCGATGGTCCAGTCCGTGAGGCCCGTGCGCTCGATCGCGTCGCCGCCCGCCCGCTCGGCGGTGGCCGCGGCGGCCTTGGAGAGGGCCTGTCGGGCCTTCGGCTTCAGCCGGAGCCGCAGCGCCTCCAGGTCCTTGTCCTCGGCGAGCGTCCGACGCCGCTCGTCGACGATACGGAACGTGATCTTCAGGTGGTCCGGGATCCTCGTGAGATCGAAGTCGTCCGCCGTGACGGGCACCCCGACCATGCGCTGCAACTCGCGCGCCAGCGTGACCGGCAGAGCCTCCTGCAGCGGCACGGCCCGGTCCAGGAACGCCTTCGCGTAGTTCGGCGCCGGGACGTAGTGCCGGCGGATCGGCTTCGGGAGCGAGCGGATCAGCTCTGTGACGACCTCTTCGCGCAGCCCCGGGATCTGCCAGTCGAAGCCCTCGTCCGTGACCTGGTTGAGCACCTGGAGCGGAACGTGGACCGTGACGCCGTCCGCGTCCGCGCCCGGCTCGAACTGGTACGTGACACGGAACTTCAGCCGGCCCTGGCGCCAGGAGTCCGGGTAGTCGTCCTTCGTGACCGCCCCGGCCTTCTCGTTGATGAGCATCTCGCGCTCGAAGTCGAGGAGCTCGGGCTCCTCGTGGCGCTTGTGCTTCCACCAGGAGTCGAAATGCGCGCCGGACACGACGTGCTCGGGCACCCGCTGGTCGTAGAAGTCGAACAGCGTCTCGTCGTCCACGAGGATGTCGCGGCGCCGCGCCCGGTGCTCCAGCTCCTCGACCTCGGTGAGGAGGCGGCGGTTGTCGGCGAAGAACTTGTGGTGCGTACGCCAGTCGCCCTCGACCAGCGCGTTGCGGATGAACAGCTCGCGGCTGGTCTCCGGGTCGATGCGCCCGTAGTTCACCTTGCGCTGGGCGATGATCGGGACGCCGTACAGCGTGACCTTCTCGTACGCCATCACCGCCGCCTGGTCCTTCTCCCAGTGCGGCTCGCTGTAGGTGTGCTTGAGCAGGTGCTGGGCGAGCGGCTCGATCCACTCGGGCTCGATCTTCGCGTTGACCCGGGCCCACAGCCGGGAGGTCTCCACCAGCTCGGCGGACATGACGAAGCGAGGGGGCTTCTTGAAGAGCGCCGAGCCGGGGAAGACGGCGAATTTCGCGTTCCGCGCGCCCACGTACTCGTTCTTCGCGCCCTCCTTGATGTCCTTCATCCCGATGTGGGAGAGGAGCCCGGCCAGCAGCGAGACGTGGACGGACTGGTCGGGCGCGTCCTCGTCGTTCAGATGGATGCCCATCTGCTTGGCGACCGAACGCAGCTGCGCGTAGATGTCCTGCCACTCGCGGATCCGCAGGAAGTTCAGATACTCCTGCTTGCACATCCGGCGGAAGCTGGAGGAGCCGCGCTCCTTCTGCTGCTCGCGGACGTACCGCCAGAGGTTGAGATAGGCGAGGAAGTCGCTCGTCTCGTCCTTGAAGCGGGCGTGCTGCTGATCGGCCTGCGCCTGCTTCTCCGCCGGGCGCTCGCGCGGGTCCTGGATGGAGAGCGCGGCGGCGATGACCATGACCTCGCGGACGCAGCCGTTCTTGTCCGCCTCGATGACCATCCGGGCCAGGCGCGGGTCGACGGGCAGCTGCGCGAGCTTGCGGCCCATCGGCGTCAGCCGCTTCTTCGGGTCCTTCTGGGCGGGGTCCAGCGCGTGCAGCTCCTGCAGGAGCTGCACTCCGTCGCGGATGTTGCGGTGGTCCGGCGGGTCGATGAACGGGAACTTCTCGATGTCGCCGAGCCCGGCGGCGGTCATCTGCAGGATGACGGAGGCCAGGTTCGTCCGGAGGATCTCGGCGTCCGTGAACTCGGGCCGGGCCTCGAAGTCGTCCTCGGAGTACAGGCGGATGCAGATGCCGTCGGACGTACGGCCGCAGCGGCCCTTGCGCTGGTTGGCGCTGGCCTGGCTGATCGCCTCGATGGGCAGGCGCTGGACCTTGGTGCGGTGGCTGTAGCGGGAGATCCGGGCGGTGCCCGGATCGATGACGTACTTGATGCCGGGGACGGTCAGCGAGGTCTCGGCGACGTTCGTCGCGAGGACGATGCGGCGGCCGGGGTGCGACTGGAACACGCGGTGCTGCTCGGCGTGCGAGAGGCGGGCGTAGAGGGGGAGGACCTCGGTGCTGCGCAGCTGCTTCTTGTTCAGCGCGTCCGCCGTGTCACGGATCTCGCGCTCACCGGAGAGGAAGACCAGGATGTCGCCGGATCCCTCGGACTGGAGCTCGTCGACGGCGTCGCAGATGGCGGTGATCTGGTCGCGGTCGGACTCGTCACTGTCCTCTTCGAGGAGGGGGCGGTAGCGGACCTCGACGGGGTAGGTCCGGCCGGAGACCTCGACGATCGGTGCGTCGCCGAAATGCCGGGAGAAGCGCTCGGGGTCGATCGTCGCGGAGGTGATGACGATCTTGAGGTCGGGGCGCTTCGGCAGCAGCTGGGCCAGATAGCCCAGCAGGAAGTCGATGTTCAGCGACCGCTCGTGGGCCTCGTCGATGATGATCGTGTCGTACGCGCGCAGCTCGCGGTCCGTCTGGATCTCGGCGAGCAGGATGCCGTCCGTCATCAGCTTGACGAAGGTCGCGTCCTGGTTCACCTGGTCGGTGAACCGGACCTTCCAGCCGACCGCCTCCCCGAGCGGCGTGCGCAGCTCGTCCGCGACGCGCTCGGCGACCGTGCGCGCGGCGATCCGGCGGGGCTGGGTGTGCCCGATCATGCCGCGCACGCCCCGGCCGAGCTCCAGACAGATCTTGGGGATCTGCGTGGTCTTGCCTGAGCCGGTCTCGCCCGCGACGATCACGACCTGGTGGTCGCGTATCGCCTCCAGGATCGTGTCCTTCTTCTGGCTTACCGGGAGCTGTTCGGGGTACGTGACCTCGGGCACCCTGGCGGCGCGCTCGGCCGTGCGGGCAGCGGCCTTCGAGGCCTCGGCCGCGATCTCGTCCAGCACGGCCTGCCGGGCCTCGGGCTTGCGGATGCGGCGGGTGCCTTCGAGCCGCCGCCCGAGCCGGTGCGCGTCGCGCAGCGAGATCTCGGCCAGCAGGGTCTGGAGATCGGCGAAGGAAGTAGACATACGGAACCCAGGATCGCACCCGCGCGAGCGGAGTGGCGAACCCATTTCCGGTGCGGCCCCGTCGGAAGTGCTGCCCGTACGATGACGGTCCCGCCGTCCCGAACCGTCGAACAGGAGACGTGCCGTCCATGTCCCGTACCGGCAGCCGGTTGTGCAGCGCGTTCGTCGTGCTGCTCGTCGGACTGCTGCTGTGCACGGGCGCGACCGGTGCGAGCGCGGCCTCCGAGCCCGCCCCCGAGCCGTCGGCGATCACCGTCTCCGCAGGTCACGAAGCGCCGGGCTGCGACGAGGGCACCGGCGTGGACGGCGGGCTGAGCCCGGCGACCCCGCCGCGCGGCTCGTCGGCCTACGAGCTGCTGCCCGCCCCGCACGCCGTCCCCGCCGGAGCCGGCTGCTGGGCCGTCCACGAGGCCGTCCCGGACATAGCGCCGGAGCGCGGCCCGCCCCCGGTCGCCGCGCCGAGCCCGATGGATCTCTCCGTCCTGCGCGTATAGGCGGGGGCGCACAGCCGTGCCCTGCCCCGCCCACCCCGTTTCGCGTTCAGGAGAGATCGAACAACCATGCCCATTTCCCGTAAGCCTCTCGTGCTCGGCGTCGGAGTCGTCACCGCCGCGGTCCTGCTCGGCGTCGCTTCGTACACCGCCACCAAGCCCGCTCCGGCATCGTCCTCGCCCGTCGCCGACGTGTCCGCCGACCCGCAGGCCGGCGTCTACCCGGAGCTGACGAAACTCGCCCGGCGCGACGCGAAGGACCCCCTCGCCGTCGGGCGGGCGGACGCGCCCGTCGTCATGATCGAGTACGCCGACTTCAAGTGCGGCTACTGCGGGAAGTTCGCGCGGGACACCGAGCCCGCGCTCGTGGAGAAGTACGTCGAGAACGGCACGCTGCGCATCGAATGGCGCAACTTCCCGATCTTCGGCGAGGAGTCCGAGGCCGCGGCGCGCGCCGCGTGGGCCGCCGGACAGCAGGGCCGCTTCTGGCAGTTCCACGCCGCCGCGTACGCCGCGGGCGCGAAGGAGAAGGGCTTCGGCGGGCCGCGGCTCCGGGAGCTCGCCGAGCAGGCCGGTGTGCCCGACCTCGCCCGCTTCACGCGGGACACGGACGGCGAGGCCGCCCGGCGGGCGGTGGCGAAGGACCAGGAGGAGGGGTACGCCCTGGGCGCGACGTCCACCCCGTCGTTCCTGGTCAACGGCCGGCCGATCGCGGGGGCGCAGCCGGCGGACACGTTCACCGAGGCGATCGAGGCGGCGAGCGAGGCGGCGAACGGCAAGGCGAACGGCGCGGTGAACGGCTCGGCGGCCAAGGGATGACCGACATCGGATACTTGGCGGCGTTCCTCGGCGGTCTGCTCGCGCTGCTCAGCCCGTGCAGCGCGTTGCTCCTCCCGGCGTTCTTCGCGTACTCGATCGACTCCACGAGCAAGCTGGTGGCCCGTACCGGCATCTTCTACGCGGGCCTGGCGACCACGCTGGTCCCGCTGGGCGCGGCGGGCTCGTACGCCGGACGGCTCTTCTACGGCCACCGCGATCTGCTGGTCTCCGCCGGTGGCTGGCTGATCATCGCCCTCGGTGTCGCCCAGATCGTGGGCCTCGGCTTCGCGTCGCGCCGCCTCGCCGAGGCGAGCGCCCGGATCCGCCCCACCACCGCACTCTCCGTCTACGCCCTCGGGCTGGTCTACGGCCTCGCCGGCTTCTGCGCGGGCCCGATCCTGGGCAGCGTCCTCACGGTCTCGGCCCTCAGCGCCAGCCCGGTGTACGGCGGCCTGCTCCTGGCCGTCTACGCCCTCGGCATGGCCGTCCCGCTGTTCCTGCTGGCCCTCCTCTGGGAGCGTTACGAACTGGGCGGGCGGGCTTGGCTGCGCGGCCGTACGTTCAGGGTGGCCCGGTTCGAACTCCACACCACAGCTGTGCTGTCCGGCCTCTTCTTCATCACCCTGGGCACGCTCTTCCTCGCCTTCGACGGCACGACCGCGCTGCCCGGTCTGCTCTCCGTGGACGCTTCCTTCGCCGCCGAGGAATGGGCCACCTCCCTGGGCCGCGCGGTCCCGGACTGGGCGCTGCTGATCGTGGCCGTCGCGATCGCCGCGATCGTCACCGGGGTCCGCGGCTGGCGCCGCCGCGGAGGCGGCGAACACGTGTGAGCTTTCTTTTGACAATCACACCAATGGGGGTGAAGTGTAGATATGTCCTGAAAGCCCAATTCGCGATTTGTGTGCGGAGGTGCATGGGGATGCGCCGGAGGATCGTTGCCGCTATAGCGGCCGGATTCGCAGGGCTCGCCCTCGGCGTGCTGCCAGCCACGGGTGCGTCTGCCTCAACCCCCACCGGGGGTGGAGGTGACCACTGCTACGGGGGCTGGGGCTGGGGGCATGGCTACTGCGACGACTACTACTACGACGGGCCTCGTGGCTACGCCGGGTACTACGACAGGCACTACGACGGGCCGCGCGGCTACGGCGGGTACTACGACAGGTACTACGACGGCTATCGCCACGCATACCCCAGCAACGTGGTGGTCATCGTCAGGTAGCCCGGAAAAACCCTAGCCGTTGCGACGAACGCGCCGCGTTCCCTCCCGCACGAGCCGAGTCGCGTACGGACACCTGAACACCCGCCCCGAGCACCCGGGGCGGGTGTTCTCACGCGCTCCTGCGCCGGGACGGTGTCGAGCATGAGGGTTGGCTCTCGCACCCCCTTCGAGGCGCGCCGCTTACTTGCTCATCAAGATCAGACGTTCTTGTTGTCCGGCCCACGCGGCACATGCTGAACTGGCCCACTTACGGGGGGCGAGGAAAGGGCCGGCCATGACCGAGGTGCTCAGCACAGGGTGGGACAGCGTACGGCAGCGGGCCAGGCTCAGCGCCCAGGCTCCCGGGGGCACCGCCCCGGCAGAGCGGCTGACCGCGCTCGGGCGGGCAGAGCTGCTCGGGCGGCTGCGCTGGGAAGTCATCCAGGGCGGCTCTCTGTTCCTGAGCTATCCCCAACTGCTCGATGGGGCCGTCTTCGCCGCGCTCCGGCCTGCCGCACTCCTCGACGAACTGGCGATTCGGGCGATCGGCGGTGGTGCGGTGCTGCCGATCCGGGTGAACTCCCGGAACGCGGACCTGGCCGGGCAGCTGATCGCGATGCTCTCGACCGGTTTCCGCCTCTCCTCCCTCCCGATCTCCGACGAACAGTGCCTGCGACTCCAGCGGGAGCTGGCTGCCCACGCGGACAGCGAGGCTGCGGTCGCAGCCCTCGCCGTGGAGGGCCCGGTCGGTATGGCGGACCGGCTGCTGGCGGCGACCGGTGTCCTCGACACTCCGCTACGGCGGCGCACGGTCGCCCGGTGGGGTGACTGGCTGGAGGCCGCCGGGCGCGGTCTGCTGGAGGTCAGTCCCCTGGTGCCGGCCGACTACGCCACCGCGTACGCGATGCGGCCCCCGCCGCGCCCGGAGGACACGGCCAGCGAGGACGGCCGGGCGGTGCTCACTGCCTGGACCAGCGGGGAGTTCGACGTGAACGGCCTGCCCAGCCGCAGCCGCCTGTACGAGCGCCTTGACTCCCTGCTGCGCTCCGGTGACCCCGAGGCGCAAGCGGACGCACAGATGCTGCGCGAGTCCTTCGACGAGACGTACTACCGAGCCATTGCGGCGAGCGAAGGCTGCCTGCTCGGGATGCCCTCGCCCCGACGCGGTGTCCGACGCCGGGAGGCGGCGACGCTGGGGATCAGACACCGGTCGTGACCTATCCGACCCGGTTCGAGCTGCGGCTCGGCATGATGAGCGGGGAGCAATGGCAGCGTTACACCGATGAGGCGGCCGACGCCCTCACCGGATGGTGGCAGCGGCACGACCTCGTCGCGCTGCAGGAGGTGGGCGACCTGCTCGGGGCGCGTACGAAGGAGCCACCGCCCGGTGGCTCGGACGAGGTGCCGGTGACCCGTCTCCAGCGGTTCGTACAGACCACACGCGGGGTCACGACGCAGATGGTCGCGGGTGGCGGGATGGGCCTGGCGGCCAGCCTGCTCGGGCAGGGGACAGCCGCAGGGGTCGCGAGTGGCGCAGGCGGAGCGCTGGTGCCGGTCGTTGTCGCGGCCGTATCCGCCGGGCTGCCCCGCCTGACCGGCTTCCGAGGGCGGTGCGACGTGATCGAGCTCCCTGGGGTCCGCGAAGGAAGGCCTGATGGAGGGCCTGATGGACACTGAGGCGCCACGCACGCACACCCGCAGGGCCTTCACCGATGCCGACGGCGGGCGGTGGTGCGAGGTGTACCTCGATACCTACCGCTTGCCGTCCGGCGCCGAGACTGTCCGGCACCGCATCCGTGTCGGCGGTGGCCGTACGGGAGTCGTGGTGCTGGCCCGACGAGGTGACGACATTCTGATGGTCCGCCAGTGGCGACCGACCGTTGGCAGGTGGGCCTGGGAACTGCCACGAGGCTTCGGCGAGACCGATCCTGCCTCGGACGCGCTGCGCGAACTGGCTGAGGAGACGGGACTGGTGGGGTCCACAGCGGCTGTGGTGGCGTACCTGGACGTCGACTCCGGCATGCTGGAGAACGAGGTCGCCGTTGTCGAGGTCGCGGTTCAGGGTGACGCCCCACTGCGCCCCGGCTCGGTCGGCGACGGTGAGATCGCTGCCGCGCGCTGGTGGACTCCGCGCGAGATCACGAAGGCGATCCGTACGGGAGAGCTGCGGGACGGCTTCACGCTCGCCGCGTTCGGGGCATCCACCGCGGCCCGCGGCTAGGGCCTGTCGTCCGGGGCAACCGCCGGCCGAAGACGTACCAGGGCTACGAGAGCGTGGCGCGTGTCCACCTCGTACCGGGACTCGGACGTAGGAAGATCCGGACGCTCCATCGATCACCGCGAGCGGGAGGCGCAGGAGCGGGCCGCCGCCGCACATCGTCCGGCAGATCGTCGGCCACAGCGACATCGGGGTGACGATGAAGGTCTACGCCCACGCCTCGCTCGCCGAGCAGCGGAGGGGGCCCAGGAAGCTCGGGGGACAACCTCTCCTGAGAGCCGTTGGGGTAACGGTTGGCGTAGCCGACACGAAAACACCCCCTCCGTGAAGATCCCGGAGAGGGTGTGTGCCCTGGTAGGGCTGCGGTGGCTGGGGCCGGGGTCGAACCGGCGACCTTCCGCTTTTCAGGCGGACGCTCGTACCAACTGAGCTACCCAGCCGCGCGACTCTTGCGAGTCGCAGCGGTCCTGACGGGATTTGAACCCGCGGCCTCCACCTTGACAGGGTGGCGAGCACTCCAAACTGCTCCACAGGACCAGAGGTGATGCATTGTGCGAGAACTAGTCTCGCACACGGTTGTGCGTGCCCCCAACGGGATTCGAACCCGTGCTACCGCCTTGAAAGGGCGGCGTCCTGGGCCACTAGACGATGAGGGCTAAAGGCCCGCCTGGGCGCTTCGCAGCGCGTCGGGGACGTGAGAAGCATATGGGATGCGGGGAGCGATCGCCAAAACGGTTTCCGGCGTCACTCGGACGGGCCAGGGGACGGTGGCCCGTCCCGGGGCTCGGGCGTGGCCAGGTGGCGGGTGACCTCGGCGGTCGTGAGGCCCAGGCCGCCCAGGGTGATCTCGTCCCAGGCCTGGAGGCGGTGGTTGGTCCGGTCGAGGTACAGGACGGACGCGCGGACCTGTTCCGGCTCCTCGTTCTGGACCGCGCGCAGGCCCCCGCCGCCCGTGGAGCCCTCGATCTTGAGGCGGGTGCCGTGCGGGAGGAGCTCGGTCCTGCGGTTGTGGACGTGGCCCGCCAGGACCAGGGGGACCTCGCCGTCGGTCTCGCGCGCGGCGACGGGGTTGTGGGCGACCGCGATGTCGACGGGGGTGCCCGCGCGGCGCTCGTCCCGCAGGGCGGAGGCGAGGCGGAGGCCGGCCATGCGTTCGGCGGGGTCGCCCTGGGGGGCGGTCGAGCGGTCGGGCGTGAACTGGGGGTCGCCGGTGCCCGCGACCCGCAGGCCGGCGACCGTGACGGCGCGGCCCTCGTCGAGGACGTGGACGTTCTTCAGGCGCTGGAGGTACTGCTGGGTGAGCGGCGAGTCATGGTTGCCGCGGACCCAGATGTAGGGCGCGCCGAGGTGGGGGATCCGGTCGAGGAAGGTGTTCTCGGCGGCGGTCCCGTGGTCCATGGTGTCGCCGGAGTCGATGATCACGTCGATCCCGTACTGCTTCACGAGCGAGCCGATGATGTGCCACGAGGCCGGGTTGAGGTGGATGTCGGAGACGTGCAGGACGCGCATGGTGCCGGGGTCCGGCTGGTAGACGGGGAGCGTCGAGGTGGCCTCGTACAGCTTGCTGACGTTGGTGACCAGGCGCGCCAACTCCTTCTGGTAGACGTCGAATTCGGTGACGATCGAGCGTGCGTTGCCGACGACCGAGGGGGCGCTGACGAGCAGGCCGGAGAACTTCGGTTCGAGGACGGACTTCGGATTCCAGGTGGCGTACGCGCTGACGCCCGAAGCGGCCAGGAGCGCGAGCGCGAGCCCGCCCGCGGCCAGGGCCCGGCGCGGGCGGCGGTAGACGGCGAGGCCGAGGGCGGTGGCGCCGGAGACGACGGCGACGCAGGCGCGGACGGCGAGGTCACGCGTGCCGTCCGCGACGTCGGCGGTGATCTCCTCCTGGAGTCCGGAGATGAGCTCCGGATGTTCGACGAGGTCCTGGGAGCGGACCGGGTCGAGCCGGTCGACGTCGACGTCGAGGCGGATGGGCGCGGCGTGGGAGTCGAGCTCCAGGGCGCCGAGCGGGGAGACGTCGATCGTCGTGCCGCCGGTCAGGGACGGGCGCAGCGCCATGGTCGTGTCCATCGGTCCCACCGGCGTACGGACGTCTCCGACGACCAGAAGCCCGAGCCAGGCGCCGAGCAGCACCACGGCGACCAGGCCGGCCGCCTGTTCGAGACGAGTTCTGGTGGGGCTGGTCGGGCTGGTGGGGCCGGTGGAGTGAGGGGAGCGGGGGAAGCGGGGGAAGCGGGCGAGGGTGGCGCGGAGTCGTTTGCGAGCGTCACGGGCCATTGGTCCCGTATGCCCGCATGTGGCGGCGGCTATGCCGCGCGTCGTACGTTCCGGTACTGCGTGACAATGGCCAGGTGCTGGAGATGACGCGCGAGGAGTTCGAGGAACTGGTCGCCGAGGCCCTGGACAGGATCCCGCCGGAGCTGACGCGGCTGATGGACAACGTCGCGGTGTTCGTCGAGGACGAACCGCCCGCCGACGATCCCGAGCTGCTCGGGCTCTACGAGGGGACTCCGCTGACCGACCGCGGTGAGTGGTACGCGGGCGTGCTGCCGGACCGGATCACGATCTACCGGAATCCGACACTGCGGATCTGCGAGACGCGCGAGGACGTGGTCGAGGAAACCGAGATCACCGTGGTGCATGAAATCGCCCATCACTTCGGGATCGATGACGAGCGGCTGCACGCGCTGGGGTACGGGTGAGTCCGCCGAACCCCGATGAGCCCATCGATCCGGACGTCGATCTGCACGCGTCCTCCCAGCGCGCCGAGACGGCCGGGCGCGGGAAGTGGAAGGTGCTCGCGGCGGTTTCGGCCGGCGGGGCGCTGGGTGCGTCCGCGCGGTACGGCGTGTCGCTGTTCTGGCCGTCCGTGTGGGGGACGTTCGCCGTCAACGTGGTGGGGTGCGCGCTCATCGGCGTGCTCATGGTGCTGGTGAGCGAGCGTCATGTCGTGACGCGTCCGCTCGTACGGCCGTTCCTCGGGGTCGGGGTGCTCGGTGGCTTCACCACCTTCTCGACCTACGCCCTCGACATCGCCGGACTTCTGGAGCGTCAGCAGGCGGCCACCGCGCTGGCCTACGCCGCCGCGACGGTGGTGGGGGCGCTGGGCGCGGTGTGGCTGGGCGCGTCGGCCACCCGGCGGATGGCGGGTGCGGGACCGTGAACTGGCTGCTCGTCATCGTGGGCGGGGCGGTAGGGGCTCCGCTGCGGTATCTGACCGACCGTGCGGTGCAGACGCGGCACGACTCGGTGTTCCCGTGGGGCACGTTCGTGGTGAACGCGGCGGGGAGTTTCGTGCTGGGTGTGCTGGCGGGAGCGGTGGCTGCTTCGGGTTCTTCCGGTGCCTCCGGCTCCTCCGCGGTGTACGCGCTGCTCGGCACCGGGCTGTGCGGGGCCCTGACGACGTACTCGACCTTCTCGTACGAGACGCTCCGGCTCGCTGAGCGCGGCCGGAAGTTCCTCGCGGCGGCGAACGTCGCGGCGTCGCTGCTGGTGGGGCTGGGGGCCGTGCTGCTGGGTGCCGAGCTGGCCGGCGGGCTGGGGCGGTAGCGTCAGGAGCGTGGGGCGGCAGCCCCCCGGCGTCGGGCGTGTCCCATGCGGGGCAAAGGGAGTTGGGCAGGAAAATCCGCGTCCCGTGCCCCGGAGGTGCCACTCGTGCGCCAGTTGTCCGCCCCCGGCCGTTGTGCCGTATGGATCGCCACCGTCCTGGCTGCCGCGACCTCCGCAGGCTGCATGAGCGTGAGCGACGACCGCGGGAAGCCGGCGCCATCGAAGTCCCCGCAGCAGCGGGGGGCCGCTGCCGATCCCGGCGGTGAGGGCGGTGGGTCCGGCGGCACGGGTGGCCGCGCCCGTACGGGTATGGGCGGCACCGCGCAGACCGGCGGCGCCGGGGCCGAGGACCGGGGGAAGGGCGGCAAGGGCGCGGCCTCGCCCAGCGCGGGCGGTTCCGTGGCGCCGTCCGCCGCGCCCCCGCAGGGCGGCGGGGGCGCGAAGCCGCCCGAGCCCGGACAGCCCACGCCGCCGCCGGGTGACCCGGAGCCGCCGGTGGAGCCCTCGCCGCCGACCGAGCCGACCCCGCCGGTGGACCCGACCCCGCCGGGACCGGACCCGGACCCCGATCCGCCGACGCAGGAGCCGACCGACCCGCCGTCGGCCTCGCCGGCCGCCGATACGCAGATGGGCGCGATGCGGGCGGCGGCGGGCGACGGAACCTGGGCGGGCGCGGAGCCGGCGGCTTCGCCGCAGATGGGCCCCGTCTGATGGGGTCTGCCCGGAGATGAGAGGCGATGTGTGGTCTGGTGTGACGAGCGTCGCAGGGTGGCGGTTTGCCTTGGGTGGGGGAGGGTGCGTATGGTGGTAGATCGTTTGATCCCATTGCCCGGCGCCGACACAGAAGAGCGCCGTGTGGCGCGTACTCTCCCTAGCCGTGGCTGACCGCATTGAGGCGGTCGATTTGCGAATTCACGGAGTTTGGGCGCGTGCCGAGACTCCGGAAGGTTTCGCATTTCGCATGTCCATTTCCAGTTCTGACCGTGCCGTCCTGCCCGAGAACGACGAGATCGTCGAGGTCTTCGAGGCCGTCGAGACGGCCCTCGAAGCTTCCGAGGTCGAGGTTGAGGCCGAGGCCGTGACCGAGGCCGCCGAGGCCGCTTCCGAAGCTCCCGCGGCTCCCGAGGTGACCTTCGCCGACCTGGGCCTGCCCGAGGGCGTCGTCCGCAAGCTCGCCCAGAACGGTGTCACCGTCCCGTTCCCGATCCAGGCCGCGACCATCCCGGACGCCCTGGCCGGCAAGGACATCCTCGGCCGTGGCCGTACCGGCTCCGGCAAGACCCTCTCCTTCGGTCTGCCGACGCTGGCCCAGCTGGCCGGCGGCCACACCGAGAAGAAGAAGCCCCGCGCGGTCATCCTCACCCCGACCCGTGAGCTCGCGATGCAGGTCGCGGACGCCCTCCAGCCGTACGGCGACGTGCTCGGCCTGAAGATCAAGGTCGTCTGCGGCGGTACGTCCATGGGCAACCAGATCTACGCCCTGGAGCGCGGCGTCGACATCCTCGTCGCCACCCCGGGCCGACTGCGCGACATCATCAACCGTGGCGCCTGCTCCCTGGAGAACGTCCAGGTCGCGGTCCTCGACGAGGCCGACCAGATGTCCGACCTGGGCTTCCTGCCCGAGGTCACCGAGCTGCTCGACCAGGTCCCCGAGGGCGGTCAGCGCATGCTCTTCTCCGCCACCATGGAGAACGAGATCGGCACGCTGGTCAAGCGCTACCTGAACAACCCGGTCAGCCACGAGGTCGACAGCGCCCAGGGCAACGTCACGACCATGACGCACCACGTGCTCGTCGTGAAGCCGAAGGACAAGGCGCCGGTCACGGCCGCCATCGCCGCCCGCAAGGGCCGCACCATCATCTTCGTACGGACCCAGCTGGGCGCCGACCGTATCGCCGAGCAGCTCGTCGAGGCGGGCGTGAAGGCGGACGCGCTGCACGGCGGCATGACGCAGGGTGCCCGTACCCGCGTCCTCGCCGACTTCAAGGACGGTTACGTCAACGCGCTGGTCGCCACCGACGTCGCCGCCCGCGGCATCCACGTCGACGGCATCGACCTGGTCCTGAACGTGGACCCGGCCGGTGACCACAAGGACTACCTGCACCGCTCCGGCCGTACCGCCCGCGCGGGCCGGTCCGGCACGGTCGTCTCGCTGGCGCTTCCGCACCAGCGTCGCCAGATCTTCCGCCTGATGGAGGACGCGGGCGTCGAGGCCTCGCGCCACATCGTCGGTGGTGCCGGCGTCTTCGACCCGGAGGTCGCCGAGATCACCGGCGCCCGCTCGCTGACCGAGGTCCAGGCCGACTCCGCGAACAACGCCGCCAAGCAGGCCGAGCGCGAGGTCTCCCAGCTCACCAAGGAGCTGGAGCGGGTGCAGCGCCGCGCCGCCGAGCTGCGCGAGGAGGCCGACCGCCTGGTCGCCCGCGCCGCGCGCGAGCGGGGCGAGGACCCGGAGGCCGCGATCGCCGAGGCGGCGGAGGCGGCGGAGGCCGAGGTCTCCGTGCCCGAGCAGCCCGTGGTGCGCGAGGAGCGGCCGTCGTACGACCGCCGTGACGAGCGGGGCAACTTCGACCGCCGTGACCGTCGTGACAACGACCGTGGTTTCGAGCGTCGTGACGACCGTGGTGGCGACCGTGGTGGTTTCCGCCGGGACAACGACCGTCGTGATGACCGTGGTGGCCGTTCCTTCGAGCGTCGTGACGGCGACCGTGGCGGTTTCCAGCGTCGTGACAACGACCGTCCGTTCAACCGTGACCGTCGTGACAACGACCGTGGTTTCGAGCGTCGTGACGACCGTGGTGGCGACCGTGGTGGTTTCCGCCGGGACAACGACCGTCGTGATGACCGTGGTGGCCGTTCCTTCGAGCGTCGTGACGGCGACCGTGGCGGTTTCCAGCGTCGTGACAACGACCGTCCGTTCAACCGTGACCGTCGTGACAACGACCGCGGCTTCGAGCGTCGTGACCACCGTGGCGGCAGCGACCGTCCGTTCAACCGCGACCGCCGCGACGACCGCCCGTCGGGCGGCGGCTTCCGCGCCGGCGGCCACGACCGTCCGTACGGCCGCCGTGACGACCACCGCGGCTCGGGCTCCGGCTCCGGCTCGTTCGGTGGCGGCCGCCGCGACGACAAGCCGCGCTGGAAGCGCAACGGCTGACATCCCGTAACCGGGTAGCAGGGCCCGTACGAGCACTTCGGTGCTTGTACGGGCCCTGTGCCGTTGTGTGTCGTCGTGGATACCAGCGGCACGCCGGGCTGTTCTGACCAGTGGTCGACTCCGCTGCCACCGTCTGGCGTCCCCCCGGGGACGGGTTCGGCGCGCGCACCAGGCTCGTCGTCGGCTAGGCAGCTTTTCCGGGGGCCCGGCCGGGCTTTTCCAGGCCGGGCCGCGGTACGGCCCCGGGACCTCACGGGACCGGGGCCCGTGCCTCTGTCCGGTGACGGGGGCCGCCCGGCGACGCTCCACTCCCTAATAGGGTCGGAGCCGACGGGTGGCGGCGGCTATGCTGCGGGTGCGGGCCGTTAGCTCAATTGGCAGAGCAGCGGACTTTTAATCCGTTGGTTGTGGGTTCGAGTCCCACACGGCCTACCGCGAGCAGGCGGGGTGTACCCCTTCTGACCTGCTATTGAGCGCCCCGACCGGTCACGACCGGTCGGGGCGCTCCGTCGTGCGGGGCCTCATGCGCGCCCCAGGCGTGCTCACGGGCGCCGGGGTCCGGGCGCGGGCGAACGAGTGATCGTCGCCGATACGGAATGCTCCAGCCCCCTGTGATCGGCTTCCGGCGTTGGCCGGCACGGCGATGTGCGGCGACAGGCCGATCCCGAACACAGGGACGCTCAGGGAGTCCAGATGCGCCGTCACTGCCGCCTCTGGGGTCGCCCGTCCGTTCGGGTTCGCGTCCGTACGGGCCCCGCCGCTCCCTAGGCTGACGATCATGCACTCGACGATCAAGCGCCACACCGTCCACGCCGCCCTCCTCGCGCTGCTCCTCGTTCCCGCGACGGGGTGTACGGACGGGTCGAGTTCGCCGCCGAGCAGGGCCGAACCCGTACCCGGGACCACGGCCGCGGACGGCGAAGGGCTCGGCGACGTCATCGTCGGCGGGCGGCCCGTCACCGGGTCGAAGCCGTCCGGGAACGCGAAGGTCCCGTACCGGCGTACGTACACGGATGGCCAGTTGTACGCGTCCGTCACCGGGTACCGGTCGATGGCGTACGGCCGCACCGGTCTGGAGGCGCTGTACGACGACGTACTGGCGGCCGGGAACTCCGGCCGCGTGGTGACGACCATCGATCCCGCCGTGCAGAAGGCGGCCGCCGACGCGCTGAAGGGACGGAGGGGCGCCGCGATCGCCCTGGAGGTGGGGAGCGGGCGGGTTCTGGGCCTGGTGAGCGCGCCGTCGTTCGACCCCTCGCTGTTCAGCGGGGCCGGCGCGGTGGACGAGGCGACGTGGCAGAAGCTCCAGGGCGACGCGGACAAGCCGATGCTCAATCGGCCCCTGCGCAAGGCCGTCGAGCCGGGCGGGACGTTCGGCGTCGTCGTAGCCGCCGCGGCCCTGGAGGAAGGGTTGTACGCGTCGGTCGACGAGCACACGCGCAGCCCGAAGCGGGCGGCCGACGCGGCTCGTTGTGAGAACGCGTCCATACGGTCGGCCCTGCGGTACTCGTGCGACAACGTCTTCGCCGGCATGGCCGTCGAGCTGGGGCACTCGCGACTCGCGGCGATGGCCGAGGCCTTCGGGTTCAACGACGCGGAGCTGGCCGTACCCGTGAGGGCCGCGGAGAGCGTCTATCCCACGGGTGACGTGAGCGCGGCGGACCTGGCCCTGACCGGTGCGGGCCAGGGCGGGGTGACGGCCACGCCACTGGAGATGGCCAGGGTCATGGCCGTGGTCGCGGGAGGCGGCAAGCTCGTCGCTCCCCACATGGTCGCGAGCCCAGGGAGGCCGAGGGGCAGCGGCGGCGCGGGCACGGAGCAGACCATCCGGCAGAAGACCGCCGCGGAGTTGCGGTCGGCCCTGGAGAGCGCGGCGGCCGATGCGGCGCCGGGCGGAACCGTGCTCGGCGGCACGACCGGCTCGGCAGTGGCGCCGGCAGCGGCCTGGTTCGTCTCGTACGCCCGGTCGGGGAGCGGTGACGGCGGGAAGCTGATCGCGATGGCCGTCTGTGTCGAGGGCGGCGACGAGGCGGTCGCCGTGCGCGTCGCGGAGGCGATGGGCAAGGCCGCCTCGTGACGTCGGGCGGCGGTCAGGTGGGATCGGGCCTTCCACCTTTGCCTATAAGTTTTAATCCTTTGCCTAGGACTCCTAGGCATTGTTAGCGTCGTCCGCATGATCGCAGTCAGTGAAGCCGACATCCGTGCGTCGTTCGTCAACTGCTCGAAGGGGGAGGCCAAGCGCCTGGCGGTACCCCGCGAGCTCGCCGAGCAGCCGTGGGAGGACCTGGACTTCCTGGGGTGGCGCGACCCCGCCGCGCCGGACCGCAGCTATCTCGTCGTCGAACGGCGCGAGGGCGGCGGGCTGATCGGTGTGTCCATGCGCTTCCCGTCCCGGCAGCGTGGCTACCTCCACCGCAGCATGTGCTCCCTGTGTCTGACGACGCACCCCTCGGACGGCGTCTCCCTGATGACGGCCCGCAGGACCGGCCCGGCGGGCCGCGAGGGCAACTCGGTCGGTGTGTACATGTGCACCGACCTGGACTGTTCCCTCTATGTGCGGGGCGCGAAGGCCGCGGTGCCCGGAGGCCGCTTCCAGGAGTCCCTCACGGTGGAGGAGCAGATCGAGCGGCTGAAGAACAATCTGTACGCGTTCCTCGACCGGCTCTGACCTCCTTCGACCGGGTCCGACCTCCTTCGGCCGAGTCCGACCTGCTCCGGCCGGGGGCCGACCGGCTCTGGCCTGCTCCGACCGGCTCACCGGCCCGGCGGAGGTGCGGTCAGGCCCCGGGGGTGGCAACACTGGATGTATGACAGCCAAGGCGCTCCTCGAGGGCGGGCCGGACGATCTGCAGGAGCGGATCGTGCCGATCACTCCGCCCGGAGTGGAGCTGAAGATTCCGCATCGCGGCGGGTACGAGCACTTCAAGGCCACGTCGCGCCACGAGGACAGTCCGGAGGGTCGGCTGCCCGTTTACGAATGGTGGGAGCGTACGGAGATCGCCGAGTAATCCCTGGTCAGAGGCGTATGAGGGCGTCCGGCGGCGCGCGGGCGCCCGCGTTTCGGGGTGCCCGGAGCGTAAATCGGCGCGGATCTTGCTCCTGATGGCGTAAGGTTGTGTTCACCGACGCGGGGTGGAGCAGCTCGGTAGCTCGCTGGGCTCATAACCCAGAGGTCGCAGGTTCAAATCCTGTCCCCGCTACTGAAACCGAAGGCCCGGATCCTCTTGGATCCGGGCCTTCGGCGTATCTCCGCATCTCCGAATCTGTCTCCGTATCGGCTTGACCTTTACGCAACGTCAAGATTTAGCGTGAAGGGCATGGAGTCGGAGTGGTCCATTCAGGAGATCGCCAAGAAGGCCGGGACGACCAGCCGCACGCTCAGGCACTACGGAGACCTGGGGTTGCTCGCACCGAGCCGGATCGGCGCCAACGGCTACCGCTACTACGACCAGGACGCCCTCGTCCGGCTGCAGCGGATCCTTCTGCTGCGCGAGCTGGGCCTCGGGCTGCCGGCGATCGCGCAGGTCCTGGAAGGCCAGCGGGACACGACCGCCGCCCTGCTGACGCATCTGCGGCTGCTGGAGCAGGAGCGGGAGCGCATCGGGCGGCAGATCGCCTCGGTGCGGACCACTCTCGACCGGACCGAGAGAGGAGAGGAACTCATGGCGGAAGAAGTCTTCGACGGCTTCGACCACACCCAGTACGAGCAGGAGGTCACCGAGCGCTGGGGTCGCGACGCGTACGAGAAGGGCGACCGCTGGTGGCGCTCGCTCAGCGCGGCGGAGAAGCGGGCCTTCCAGGAGCAGCAGGCCGCCATCGCCCGTGACTTCGGGAAGGCGGCGAAGGCCGGGCTCGCGCCGGACGGCGACGAGGCGCAGGAGATCGCGCGGCGGCAGTGCGAGTGGCTGTCGGGGACGAGCGCGCCGACGAAGTCGTACGTCATCGGGCTCGGCGAGATGTACGTCGCCGACCCGCGCTTCACGGCGAACTACGACCGGCACGGGGAGGGGACCGCGGTCTTCGTCCGGGACGCGATGAAGGTCTACGCGGAGCGCCACCTCAGCGCCTGACCGGCGACGGCTGATCAGCGACTGACCAGCCACTGACCAGCGACTGATCGGCGACGGCTGATCAGCGTCTGACCATCGACCGGACAGCCGCTGAACCGCGGCTGAGTCCTCGCGTCAGCGCGGTCACCGGGAGGGCCCCCGGTGATCAGCGAGCACGGCCCCGTAACCCGGTCGGCGGACGGCGAGTCGCCGTGCGGCGCGGCTCCGGCCAGCCTGGGTGGGGCGCGGTACCGTCCGCAGCCGTGGGCGGACCGCGCAGGGAGATCACTCGGGAGATCACTGGTGGGGCAGCGAGAGGGCGACGGCGACGGCGACGGCGACAGTGCCAACGGCAGCGCGGCCCATGGCGACGGCGAGGACGGCGGCACCCGGCGCGACGGTGCCCGCCGGCTCGTCCTGGCGCTGCCGGGGCTGGTCATCCTCATCGGCGTACTCTTCGACCTCGCCACCCCCGAGGCGTACACCGCCTCGCCGCTCTTCGCCGCCGCGCCGCTGATCGCGGCCCCGTTCTTCTCCTATCGCGGCACGCTGGTGACCGCCGTGGCCACCGTGGCCGCCGTGCTCGGACTGCACATCCACAACGGCACGATGACCCAGGTTCCGGCGACGACCGAATTCCTGACCGTCGTCACGGTGTCCGTTCTCGCCCTCTTCATCAACCGTGTCGTGCGCCGCAGCGGCGAGCGCCTGGCGTCCGCGCGCGTCATCGCGGAGGCCGCGCAGCGTGCCGTACTGCCCTCGCCCGCCGACCGGATCGGCGGGCTGCAGATCGCCGCGCGGTACGAGGCGGCGCAGGCGGACGCGTTCATCGGCGGGGACCTGTTCGCCGTGCAGGACACCCCGTTCGGGGTCCGGCTGGTGGTCGGGGACGTACGGGGGAAGGGGCTGGACGCGGTCGAGGCGGTGGCCGTCGTGCTGGGGGCGTTCCGGGAGGCCGCCGAGCAGGAGTCCACGCTGGAGGGGGTGGCCCAGCGGCTGGAGCGCGCGCTCGCGCGGGAGGGGACGCGGCGCTCCGGGCTCGACGCGTTCGAGGGCTTCACCACCGCCGTGCTCGCCGAGATCCCGCGCGGCGACGGCCGGGTCCGGGTGGTCAACCGGGGGCACCCCCCGCCGCTGCTCCTGCACGCGGACGGCGCACTGGAGCTGCTGGAGCCGGTCCGGCCCGCGCTGCCGCTCGGCATGGGCGATCTGGCCTCCTGGCCGGACCGGGCGGACGAGAGCGCGTACCCGCCGGGCGCGACCCTCCTCCTCTACACGGACGGACTCTCCGAGGCGCGGGACGCGCATGGCGTCTTCTACGATCCGCGCGAACGCCTCGGGGGCCGGATCTTCCCCGGCCCGGAGGAACTGCTGGACGCGCTCGTCGACGACGTACGGCGGCACACGGGCGGCGAGTCGACGGACGACATGGCGCTGCTGGCGGTCAGCCGGCCGGGGGAGCGGCAGCCGGAGCGGCGCAAAACGGTACCGGTGGTTCCGTAGACGTGTCCCGTGGGCGTGCTCCGTAGACACGAGTGCGCTACGGAACGTAGCCGAAGGGCGCCCCTCCGCATAACATTTGACGAACTGTCAGAAGATGGTGGTGACGGGATTCCGGTTGAGGGGCGGTCAACTCGCCCGATTCCGCCCGCTTGTGCCCTGGTAAGTCCATGGCGAGGGTGTTAATGATCAGCTGGAACGGCTTGGAATCACGACCGGGTGTCTATTAACGTTCGATAACGCAGCGCGGTCGTCCCAGCCGTCGCAAGAGACGGCACCGTGCGCACGCGCCGAATCCCGCAAGGGAACCGGGGAACCACCAATTGGGGTGAATCGGGCGCCTTCGTGGTGCTCGTAGGAGACCTTCCTGCTCCGAACCCGTCAGCTAACCCGGTAGGCGAGAAGGAAGGAAAGGAGCACGCCCCCGTGGCGTCAAACGAGCCTGCCCTCCAGGATCCCCCCACCACCGAGTGGGTCCCCACCGGCCAGTGGGCCCCCACCGCCGCGGGGGAGGAATGGAACCCGACGGAGGAGTCCGTCCGTCCGGTCCGCGGCAGGCACCGCGTCGTCAAGCAGCGCAATGGACTGGCCCGTAGCTCCACCGTCCTCGGTGTCGGCGTCATCGCGGCCGTCGGCGCGGGCGGTATGGCCACCGCGCAGGACAAGCCGCCGGTCTCCATATCCCTTCCCGACACCATCACGGACAACCTCCCGGACGCCAAGTCGCTGCCGGGTGTGGGCTCCCTTATCTCCGACTCGGACGAGGACGAGGCCGACGCGCAGAGCGGGAACGAGGCTCCCCTCACCACGCTTTCCATCGACTCCTCGGCGGACAGCGGCGCCGACGCCACCGCCGACGCGGGCGAGGCCCTGCGCGCCCGGATCCTCCAGCAGGCCGAGCAGCAGCAGGCCAAGGTCGACGCCGAGGCCAAGGCGGCCGCGGAGCAGGCGGCAGCGGAACAGGCCGCGGCGGAGGCCAAGAAGCAGCAGACCGCGGCCGAGGCCAAGGCCGCCGAGGAGAAGCGGAAGGCGGAGGCGGCGGCGAAGGCGGCTGCCGAGGAGGCGGCGCGCAAGGCGGAGGCCGAGCGGCTCGCCAAGCTCGCCGCGAGCTACTCCCTGCCGACGTCCTCGTACACGATCACTTCCACGTACGGCCAGGCCGGCTCGATGTGGTCCTCCGGCTACCACACCGGCCTCGACCTCGCCGCGCCCACGGGTACGCCGGCGAAGGCCGTGCACGGCGGCACCATCAAGTCGGCCGGTTGGTCGGGGTCGTACGGCTACCGCATCGTGCTGGAGCTCGAGGACGGCACCGAGGTCTGGTACTGCCACCTGTCGTCGATGACCGTCGGCGCCGGGCAGAAGGTCGGCACCGGCGAGACCATCGGCCGCGTCGGCGCCACCGGCAACGTCACGGGCCCGCACCTGCACCTGGAGGTGCACACGGCGGGCGGCGACGGCATCGACCCGATGGCGTGGCTGCGCGGCAAGGGCCTCACGGTCTAGGGCCGGATCTCACGAAGGCCCGTACGGCAGCTCTGGCACCGCCACCCGGCGACCGCCAGAGCTGCCGTTCTGTTGTCTCCCGTACGGTCCCTCACGTGTGTGGCGTGTGTGGCTAGCCGCGGTACGGGTTGTAGCCGTCGTAGTCCCGGTACGGCGGGGGCACCCACACCCGCCCCGTCGCCCGCGCCGCGTACGTCAGTGCCGGGCCCGCTATGTGCTTGCGCTGCCAGAGGTGGTGCAGCAGCTCCTGCTCGCGCGCGACGAAGTCCGGCCCCGCCGCCCCGCGGTGGGCCCGGTGACGCAGGAACGCGAGGGACGTCGCGAACGCCTCGTACTCGGACACGGCGCGGGCCGCCGCCGGACCGTGCCGGTGCCCCGCCATGTCACGGGCGACCGTGCGCGCGCGCATCGAGGAGAGGGCGAGCGGCTCGGCGGCGGAGAGCCAGCCGGCCGCGGCGTACGCGGGCAGCTGGGACGAGATCGTGCGCAGCTCGCGCTGGCGGGACCATATGGCGAGCCACGTCAGCAGGCCGACCGCGGGCAGCATGAACAGCCCGTACACCGCGAGGAAGCCCCAGGGGCTGAACACCGCCGACCCGTTCCACAGGGCGTGCATGCCCATCGCGACCAGGAGGCCGAGCAGCGGCAGCACGGTCCTGCGGAACCTGCGCCGCCGGGCGGTGAACGCCGCGATGCCGAAGCCGATACCGGTCATCACCGTGAAGAGCGGATGCGCGAACGGCGACATCACGATCCGGACGAAGAACGTCCCCGCGGTGATTGAGGCGAAGCCCGCGTGGCCGGACTCCTGGTCCTCGCCGAAGGCGCGGCCGAGATACAGGATGTTCTCGGTGAAGGCGAAGCCGGTCGCCGTGAAGCCGGCGACGACGACTCCGTCGACGAGCCCCGTGAAGTCCCGTCTTCGGAAGAGGAAGATCAGCAGGATCGCGGCGGCCTTGGCGCTCTCCTCGACGACCGGGGCGACCACCGTCGCCCCGATGGTGTTGGCGGAGGCCGGGTCGGCCGTGGCGGTGGCTATCCACTGGGTCGCGAACGAGTTCGCGATGATGGCGACGAGCGCGGCGGCGAAGGCGCCCCAGGCGAAGGCGAAGAACAGGTTCCGCCAGGGGCCCGGCTCGACCCGGTCCAGCCAGCGGAACGCCGCCAGCAGCAGCGGAACGGGCAGCAGGGCCAGGCCGAGGCCGACCATGAAGCCCTGGGTGCCGGTCTGTTCGCGGACCAGCGCGAGGATCACCAGCGCGGAGAGGGCGAGGAGCGTGATCACGGCCCCGGCGCGCACGGCTTTGCTGCGCCAGAAGGCGCGGCGCGGTTTGTAGCGCCACTGCGCGCGCTCCGGGACGGCTTCGAACAGCGGCTGCTCGTCGCACGCCGGAACGGCGGGGTGGGGCTGGGGCCGCGTGGGCTGCGGGGACGTGTCGGACACCTAATGACCCTAACGACCGCCACTGACAGCGCGAAGGTACTTTTGGCGCGACTTCGCCACTGCTTTCGTCGTCGCGGTGGCTGTCGCTGTCGGTATGACGTCAGCCGCTGCTTGGTCGCTGCTTCGCTGCTGCTGCTCCGCTGCTTGGCCGCTGCTTCGCTGCTTGGCCGCTGCTGCTCGGCTGCTTCGCCGCTGATGCTCCGCTACTTCCGGCGGAACAGCAGGTCGTGCACCACATGGCCCTTGTCGAGCCCCTGTCCCTCGAACCGCGTCAGCGGGCGGAAGGCGGGTCGGGGCGCGTAGCCGCCGTCCGGCTGTGTGTTCTCGAAGTCCGGGTGCGCGGAGAGCACCTCGAGCATCTGCTCGGCGTACGGCTCCCAGTCGGTCGCGCAGTGCAGGACGGCCCCCGGCTTCATCCGGGTCGCGGCGAGGGTCAGGAACTCCGGCTGGATCAGCCGGCGCTTGTGGTGCCGCTTCTTCGGCCACGGGTCGGGGAAGTAGACGCGCAGCCCGTCGAGGGCGTCCGGGGTGAGCATCTCGCGGAGCAGGATGATCGCGTCGCCGTTCGCCACGCGGATGTTGGTCAGGCCCATCCGGTCCGCGAGCCCGAGCAGATTGCCCTGGCCGGGCGTGTGCACGTCCACGGCGAGGATGCCGGTGTCCGGGTCGGCCGCGGCCATCCGGGCCGTCGCCTCACCCATCCCGAAGCCGATCTCCAGCACGACGGGCAGCCCGCCGAACATCTCGCCGAGGTCGAGCGTCCGCATCCCGTCGATGTCGAGCCCCCACGTGGGCCACAGCCGCAGCAGCGCCTCGCCCTGCCCGGCGGTCACCCGGCTGCGGCGCGGCTGGAAGCTCCGGATCCGCCGCTCGTGGTGCGACCCTGCCGGATCGGCCGCGGGCCCACCCGGAAACCGCGGCTCACCCTTGGCGCGAGCGGCCGGGGCCACGGGAGCAGCGGGAGCCGCAGGCGCCGCGAGGGCGTCGGCGGGGCGGGGGGCTTCGGTGGTGGTGTTCGCGAGCTCAGACACAATGCCCCGATTGTACGGCGGGTGGGTGCGCGGGCGGCGGGTCTGCGGAGAGGCCGCGGCGGGACTCCTGCGGGCCCCGGTTCAGGCCCGCCCCTGCGCGAGCGACGACAGCACCCGGCGCGCCACCTCACGACCGATGGGCAGGGACGCCGTCGCCGCCGGAGACGGCGCGTTCAGGACATGGACCGTGCGCGGGGCCTCCTGGATGAGGAAGTCGTCCACGAGCGTGCCGTCCCGCAGGACGGCCTGCGCCCGCACCCCCGCCGCCGTGGGCCGCAGGTCGGCCTCCGTGACGGCGGGCAGGAGGCGGCGGACCGCCGCCGTGAAGGCGCGCTTCGACAGTGAGCGGTGCAGCTCGCCTGCGCCGTACCGCCAGTGGCGGCGGGCGATCCGCCAGGAGCCGGGCCAGCTCAGCGTCGCACCCAGCTCGCCCGGGTGGACCGTGGACCAGTCGTACCCCTCGCGGGCCAGCGCCGGCACCGCGTTCGGACCCACGTGGACACCGCCCTCGATGCCGCGGGTGAGGTGGACGCCGAGGAAGGGGAAGGCCGGGTCCGGGACCGGGTAGACCAGTCCGCGGACCAGCTCGGGGCGCGCCAGCTCGTAGTACTCCCCCCGGAAGGGGACGATCCGCATGCCCGGCTCGTCGCCCGCCAGCCGTGCCACCCGGTCGCAGTGCAGGCCCGCGCAGTTCACCAGAGCCCGCGCCCGGACGATACGGCCGGAGGCCGTGCGCACCGCGACACCCCAAGGGCGCCGGTCGACGGCCCGCACCTCCTCGCCGTAGTGGATCCGCGCGCCGGACGCCTCCGCGAGCCGCTCCGCGACCGCCCCGAAGTCGCAGACCCCGGTCGTCCCGACATGGATCGCGGCGAGCCCCCGCACCTGCGGCTCGTACTCCGCGATCTGCGCGGGGCCCAGCTCGCGCACCGGGATCCCGTTCTCCCTGCCGCGCTGGACGAGGGCGTGCAGCCGTGGCAGCTCCTCGCGCTCGGTGGCGACGATCAGCTTGCCGGTGACCTCGTGGGCGATTCCGTACTCCGCGCAGAACTTGACCATCTCCGCGGCGCCGCGCACGGCGAAACGTGCCTTCAGTGATCCCGGCCGGTAGTAGATCCCGCTGTGGATCACTCCGCTGTTCCGCCCGGTCTGGTGGCGGGCGGGGCCTGCTTCCTTCTCCAGGACCACCACGGAGGTGCCCGGCGCCGAGCGCGTCAGGGCGTACGCGGTCGACAGACCGACGATCCCGCCGCCGATCACCACCACGTCACAGTCGTACGCCTTCGCGTATGCAGCTGCCGTCGTCACCACTCACCTCCCACCCCCGATGATGCATTGGCCCACTGACAATGCCGCTAAACCAGGTGGGACACGCCTCACGCCGGAGTCACATCGCACTCGGCCGGAGCCGTGCCGGGCCCGGCCGGAGCCGTACCGGGCCGGCCGACCGGCCTCACGCCGACGTCATCATCAGCAGCGGCCGCGCCCGCTCCCGCAGCTCCGCCACGCGCGGCTCGTCCCCGTACGGTTCCAGCCGGTGCAGCAGATCCCGTACGTACTCCGTCGTACGCGCGGACGAAATCCGGCCGGCGACCTCCACGGCCCGGGTCCCCGCCGCGCACGCCGCGTCCAGGTTCCCCGACTCCAGCTCGGCCACCGCGCTCACGACGAGCCGCAGCCCGTGCGAGCGTACGAACTCCTCCGTCGGCCGGGACAGCGCCTGCTCGGTGAAGCGCCGCACCTGGCGCGGCGCCTTCAGATCCCGGTAGCACTCGGCGGCGTCGGCCGCGAACCGGTCGTACGAGTAGAAGCCCAGCCAGGACGGGTCCGCGTCGCCCGCCCGGGAACGCTCCAGCCAGCTCTCCGCGGCCTTCAGCGCCGCACCGGCCGCCACCGCGTCGTTCGCCTTCGCGTGCGCCCGGGCCTCCACCAGCCGGAAGAAGCTCATGGTGCGGGCGGTGGCCAGGCCGCGGTTGCGCTCCACGGCCGCCTGCGCCAGGTCCACGCCCTCGTCGGCGAAGCCCCGGTACGTCGCCTGGAGCGACATCGACGCCAGCACGTACCCCCCGAGGGGTACGTCGGCGGCGGCGCGGGCGAGCCGCAGCGCCTGGATGTAGTAGCGCTGCGCCGCCTCCTGCTGGCCGGTGTCGAAGGCCATCCAGCCCGCCAGCCTGGTCAGCTCGGCGGTCGCCCCGAACAGCGCCCGGCCGACCTCGTCCGAGTACGAACCGAGCAGCAGCGGGGCCGCGTCGACTCTTAAGCACTCCGGGACCATCGACGAACGCCAGTCACCGCCGCCGTACTTGGAGTCCCAGCGCCGGGCGTCCTCCGCCGCCTCGCGCAGCTTGGCCACATCGCTGTGGCCGACCCGCACATGAGCGTCCTCGGGGCCGTCCGAGCCGTCGACGGACCGTTCCACCGAGGAGTCGGCGGGCGTTATCAGCCAGCGGGACGCGGGCGTCGCGTACGCGCTCACCGCGAACGAACCGGCCAGCGACTGCCAGATCCCCCCGCCGCCCGCCCGCCGCCCGGCCAGATCCAGCCGGTACAGCTCGGTGGCCGACTTCACCGCTTCGCCCACATCGCGCGGGAAGGCGAGCCCGACCTCGGGGGCCGGGTCGGCGTCCGCGAGCCCGATCTCGTGCAGGGGCACCGGGCGGCCGAGCTTCTGGCCGATGGCGGCGGCGATGAGATGGGGCGCGGCGCCCTGCGGCACCATGCCCTTCGACACCCATCGGGCCACCGACGTCTTGTCGTAACGAAGGGTCAGACCGCGCTGCGCGCCGAGGTCGTTGACCCGCCGGGCGAGGCCGGCGTTGCTGATTCCCGCGAGGGCGAGAACGGTGCCGAGCTTTTCGTTCGGCCCGCGTTGCTCTCTGGACATGCGACGCCACCCCTCGACACACAGACGGCCGCCGGGGCATACGCCTCCGGCGCTCGTGTTGCATCCTCCCGGGAGAGCCCCCTTCCCGGACCCCGGCCGTCGGCTGCAAGAGCACCTGGCCGAGCCCTTCGGAATATGCCCACCCCGGAGAACAGCAGTGAACCCAGCGTAGTTCGCCGCATCCCGACCGTTAAGAGGCGGTGGTCCGGATGGCGAGATTGTTGTGTGTTTCGCTCCGGACGGAGCGAGGGCGGCGCGTGGGCGGAGCACGGACGGAGCGCGGATAGGGCATGGCGGAGCGTGGGCGGGGGTCCGGGAGGGGCGACGGCGGTGTGCGGACGGCGGGCCGGGACGGGTCTTTTGCCGTGCTCCCGCCGTGTGGCCGTGCGCCCGGCCGTGCGCTCTCGTCCCGCTCGCGCGGGAGCGATTCCATGAGTGCTGCGTGGGTCGGCCCGCCGGCACAGGGTCCGGTGGGCTGGGGGATCCCGCCGCCTCATTTCCCCGCGGGCGGCGGACCGGTCCGGGAGGTGGACGCCACCTCCCGGACTGTGCGAGGGAGCCCTCCGGGCCGCGTGCGGATGCGGACGTCCCGGGCCTCGTCGGCCCCTCGGTGGCCGCAGAATGGCCGAATGCCACCGCCTGAATGTCCAGTCCGTGGACACTGCGGGCCGCGCGAGGGCGTCGCCAAATGGCCAATGCCAGGGGCGCTTTCACTTTTCGCGCACGCCGCCCGGAGCCCCTCTTATGCGCCGTTGTCGTGGCAGCATGTCCTCATCGGGTGCTCCTTGCGGGGTGCCGTGAGTTGTCCACAGGCTGTGGAGGCGGCGATGCGGTGGCTGGTGGGGTGGAGCAGTATCGCCGCGAGCTTCGGTACGGCGGGGCGGGTCGGCGCGGGGGCCACCAGGTCCTCGGCCGGCTCCCCGGCCGGTTCTCATGCCGGTTCTCATGCCGGTTCTCATGCCGGTTCTTCGGCCACGTCGTCCGCTGACGAGGACGGCACCGTCCACCCCGTGGGCGCGCAACTGCTGTGGGGCGATCCCGATCCGCTCTGGGCCGTCGGCGACTGGCGCCCCGACGAGGTCCGCGTCGTCTCCGTCGACCCCTACACCCGCCTTGCCGTACTGGGCTGTTGCGCCGCCAGCGACGAGGAGCTGAAGGTCGGGCTGTTCGCGGCGCGCGGCGGCGCGCTGCGCCATCTCACCGCCTGGGCCGGCAGCTACACCGCGGTCGTCCAGGTCGGCCGCCGTATCACCGTCGCGAGCGACCTGGCCGGCGCCCGGCCCGTCTTCTACACCCCGTGGGCGAACGGCACGGCGTACGCCACCGCCGCACTGCCGCTGGCCGACCTCATCGAGGCCCAGCTCGACATCGGCTACCTGGCCGCGCTGCTCGCCTGCCCCGAGACCCCGGAGGCGCTGCGCGACTCCACCCCGTACGCGGGCGTCAAGCGCATCCCGCCCGGCCACGCGCTGATCCTGCGCGAGGGCTCGCGCGAGATCACCGGATACGAACCCGTCGCCTCGCTCGCCGTCGCGGCGCCCCAACTCGACCCGGACCGCGCCATGGACGCGATGCGGGACGCGCTGGTCGACGCCGTACGCGCGAGACTCACCGCGCCCCGGCACGCGCCCGTGACGCTGCCGCCCGACCCGGGGCCCGTTCCCGGGATGGGCCCCGCCGAACGGCGCGCCGCACGCGGCGCGCCCGCGCCCGGTATCGGCGCGGACCTGTCCGGAGGCAGCGCCTCCGGCACGCTGGCGCTGCTCGCCGCCGGGCTGCCGGGCGTCCCCGGCACGGTCCTCGGCCACGGCACCGGCGCGGGCGAGCGGCTGCTGGCGGTCACCTTCAACGACCTGGCCGCCGGGGCGGGGCGGGAGGCCGAACTGGAGCGGGCCCGCGTCATCGCCGCCAACCCCCGACTGCACCACGTCGTCGTGGCGGCGGGCGAGGAGGCCCTTCCGTACGCCGACCTCGGATCCGGGCCGCTGACCGATGAGCCAGGCCCCTCGCTCGTCACCGCCGAACGCCACCGGCGACGCCTCGCCGCCGGCAGCGCCGACCACCTCACGGGGCTCGCTGCCCGCCAGGTCCTGGACGCGCATCCGGCCAGGCTGGCCGATCTGCTGATGGACCGCCGGCGCCGCCCGCTGCTGCGGCCCGTCTCGGCGCTCGCCCGCGCGCAGGGGCCATCGGCGGGCTCGCTCCTGGTCCCGCTCACGGTCTACCGGGCGGCGCGGCGCCTCGCCCGTACGCCGTACCGGACGGGGCTGGAGTCGGCGGCGGCGCATCTGCCTTCGGCCAACCGAGCCACGGCGGCGGTGAACGGGCCCCTGGGCGCGTCCCTGGCGGCCCTCACCTGGTCCCGGCCGGGGCCGGCCGCGCGGTGGCTCACCGGGGAGGCGCTCGCTGAAGTATCGGTTCGCCTCCAACAGGCGGCGACCCGGCCGACGTCCGTGCAGCGTCCGGGCGAGGCGCGGGCACGGGCGGCGCTGGCGCGCCACGCGGCCGACCACCGGGTGCTGGAGCAGGCGGCGGAGGTCCGCAGCCAGCGCCTGCACGCGCCCTTCCTCGACAACCAGGTCGTACGGGCGGCACGCGACCTCCCCGAAGCGCTCCGCGTCCAGCCGGGCGCACGGGCGGCGGTCCTGCGGACGGTCCTCGCGGGCGCGGGCATCCACGATCTGCCGACCGGCTGGGGGGCGACGTCCCAGGCGGCGTCGACGGCCGCGACCCGGGCGGGTCTGCGGCTCGCCCTGCCCGATCTGCTGGCGCTGTTCGACACCCCGCTCCTCGCGGACGCGGGCCTGGTGGAGGCCCGGGTCGTGCGCAAGGCGCTGCGGGCGGCGTCGGAGGGCGAGCCCGTTCCCCTGGACGGCCTCGCCGACCTGGTCTCCACGGAACTGTGGCTCCGCCGCCTCCTCGCCCGCCGCGGCACCTGCTGGACGGGCACGGCGGCCCCACGCCAGCGGGCGGTCGCGGCCGGGGTCCCGCCCCGCCCGACACTCCAGGCGTAAGCCCTCCGGGCGGACGACGCTACTTCGAAGACGCTCCCTGGGGGCAGCTGATCCGAGACTGCGCCCAGTCCGCGAGGGCCACCGTGCCGAACGGCTCGTGCGGCTCCACGACCAGCCGGATCGTCCGGCGCCCGGAGATGGCGACATGCGCCGGCACCGCCGCGTCCCCGCCGCGCAGCACGGGCGACCGCCACAGCCGCGCCCCGTCCCCGTAGACGGAGAAGCGCGCCGCGCCCAGCCCCAGCGTCATGTCGTCGACACCGACGAGCGCTTCGTACGTGCTGCACGACCGGTTCAGATCGATGGTGACGGAGGACTTGGCGTGCACCGTGACGCCGTGCCCGTAGCGGGTGCCGGCGATCGACATGCCCCAGCGCTGCCAGAGCCAGCTGCTCGCACCGAGCCGCACTTCAGGTGCGGTGCCGTCGCCGGAGACGCCGTACTCCAGCTGGTTGACCTGGAAGACGACCGGGGTGGACGGCGCGGGCGGCTTCGGCGGAGGAATCGGCGTCGGCTCGGGCTTGGGAGGCCCGGGTTTCGGCGGGGGCTTCGGCTTGGGCGAGGGCTTCTTCGGCGGCGGGGCCGGCTCCGGCGCGGACGGCGCGGGAGGCGCGGGAGGCGCAGGGGGCTCGGGCTTCGGCTTCGGCGGTGGCTTCGGTGCGGGAGCGGGCGGCCGCGGTACGACGGGCTCCACGGCCGGCGGCTTCGCCTCGGGCTTCGGCGGCGCCGGCGTCGGGTCGCCCGAGAGCGCCCACACCAGCCCGGCGGCCGTCGCGACGGCCGCCGCCGCGGCGATCCCCGCCTTCGCCGGGGCGGCCAGGCCCTCCGCGGCCACGGCCCCGCCGGACACTCCACCCCCGCCCCCACCGGCACCCGCACCCGCAGCCGACCCGCTCGCACCCGCACCCGCACCCACCCCGGTCGCGGCAGCGGCGGCACCCGCCCCCGCCGCGCCCACCGCGCCGCCCGCCACCAGCCCGGCGGCCTTGAGCGAGTACCCGGCGGCGAACCAGCCGATGACCGCGACCGGCAGCAGCGCCGGGATCCCCGCGTTCACCTGCTCCAACTCACCCGCCGCCAACCGGCACTTGGCGCACTCCTCCAGGTGCTTGCGCAGCCCCCGCTCGGCCCGCATCCGCAGCCCGCCCCGGGCATACGCCCCGAGCCGGTCGGCGTACCGCGCGCAGTCGCCGGCCGAGGTGAGTGCCGTGCTCACATGCGCCTGCAGATACGCCTGCCTGAGACCCTCACGGGCCCGGCTGGCGAGCACCGCCGTGGCGTTGGCGGTGAGCCCGAACAGCGGCGCCACCTCGCTGGGCGACTCCTCCTCGACAGTGGTGTGCCAGAGCACCGCCTGCCAGCGCTCGGGCAGCGACCGGAAGGCCTGGAGCGCCAGCGACCGCTCGGCCTCGTGCATCGCCCGGACGTCCGCGCCGAGCTCGAGCGTGTCCCGCTCCGGCAGGTCGGAGGCGTGGGCGGCCTGGTCGGCGAAGACCGCGAAGTCCTCGACGAGTTGCTCCCGCTTCGACGACTTCGTCCAAGCGGCGGCGACCCGCCGCACGGTCGTCAGCAGATACGCCCGCACCGCGTGCTCGGGCCCCGCGCCACCGCGCACGGCCTGCAGCGTCCGGGCGAACACCTCGGCCGTGAGGTCGTCCGCGGTATGGGCGTCCCGGCAGCACGTACGGGCGTAACGGCGCACCGCGTCCGAGTGCCTGCGGAACAGCTCCTCGTACGCGCTGTCGTCGCCGGCTCGCATCCGCTGGACCAAGTCGGCGTCGGACGGCGGCAGACGACGGCCGCCCTGACGCGGGACCTGACGTGGAGTCAGCCCGGCCGCATCTGTTCCATCCGCCCCGGCGAGTGGTTCGTCCGGACCGTCACCCGTCATCACCGGCCAAGAGTCCCACAGCGGAGCGAGCCGGTACGGCCCACGCCGTGTCAACCACCCGTCCGGGGAAACCTGATGGACCGGAACACAGCCCTTCACCCGTACGGGTAACCCTTCCCGCCGTGCGCAGGGGCACTCGCGGCCGCCACCGAGGCCGTACCGGGAGAGGAGGGAACCGGGGGCCGGAAACCCCCGGTCGTCCACCCCACCCCGGCACGACCGTCACGATTGTCGGACGACCGTCACGACGGCTACGACGGTCACGACCGGCGCGAGCGCAGTCCCTCCAGCAGGATGTCCAGGAGCCGGGCCGAGGCCGCGGCCTGCTGCGCCGGGTCGGGCAGCGACGGCGCCGCCGTGGCTATCACCAGCAGCACATCGGCCACCGTGACATCGCCCCGCAGCTCACCGGCCTCCCGCGCCCGCTCGACCAGCCGCCCGACGACCTCCAGCAGCTCGCCCGAGCCCGCGTCGTCCTGCTCGGCCACAGCCACCGGACGCGGCGCGACGCCCCGCAGATCCCCCGACGACGCGCCGCCGCCCTGCGCGGGACCGCTCTGCCGCTGCTGCGGCACCCGGGCCCCGTCGCCCGCCGCCGTCGAGTCGTCGACGTCCACACCGACCCGCAGTATCTGCGGCGGCAGCAGCCGTCCCGCACCCGAGGCGACCGACGTCCGCAGGAACCGGGAGAGCGCCGACCACGGCTCCTCCTCCTGCCCCAGGGCCGTACGAGCCTGGTCGGTCAGCCGGGAGGTCTCCTCCTCGGCTATCCGCCGCACGAGCACGTCCTTGCTCGGGAAGCGGCGGTAGACCGTGCCGACCCCGACCCGCGCCCGGCGCGCCACGTCCTCCATCGGCGCCCCGTAGCCCAGCTCGCCGAACACCTCGCGCGCGGCCCGCAGGACGTGCTCCAGATTGCGCTGCGCGTCCACCCGCAGGGGCGTCGAACGGCCGATGTCGGCCATTCCCGTTCCCAGTCCCGCAGCCGACGCACCGCGCCCGTTGCCGTTGCTGCCGCCGTCGGACGCGACAGCGGTCTGCCAATGGGAATCCTGAATGTGCATATGTGTTCCCCCGGTAATGATGTCGTCTCCCCCCGGAGACTCCCCGCCCTGACAGTCGAGGTGAATCAGACGAGTCACCGACCCGACACCCCGACGGAGTACGAACATAGTTGAGTCGGAGTCAATTCAGAAGAGGCTCTTCCGCACGGTCCGCCCCCCGATCGGAGCAAGAGCCGGAACGCTCCCGATTCCGCCCGCTCCCGTTACCCCCCTCTCCCACCCTGACCTGCAGTTTTTCCATCGGGTCCGGACGTGGCCCCGGCGGCACCCGGCGAAAACCTCCGGTCACACAATTTGCCGGGCCTGTGGACAAACTCCTGAGGCCGTTGCGTCATGGGATGGTGAAGGCTGCAAACTCCCGGGACACGACCCCCGGCTCCCCGCCGCGCACGCGCATTCTCGTCGTCGGCGGCGGCTACGTGGGGATGTACACCGCGCTGCGTCTCCAGCGGAAGCTGAAGGCGGAGCTGGCCCGTGGCGAGCTCGAGATCGTCGTGGTGGCGCCCGAGCCGTACATGACCTATCAGCCCTTCCTCCCCGAGGCGGCGGCCGGCTCCATCTCGCCCCGCCATGTGGTGGTCCCGCTCCGCCGTGTCCTGGACAGATGCAGGATCGTCATCGGCGAGGTCGAGTCCGTCGACCACGCCAAGCGCACCGCGACCGTCGCCACCCTCGCCACCAAGGAGGAGGGCACGGGCGGGGTCCCGTTCGGCTACGACGAGCTGGTCATCGCCCCCGGCTCGATCTCCCGCACCCTCCCGATCCCCGGCCTCGCCGAATACGCCATCGGCTTCAAGACCGTCGAAGAGGCCATCGGCCTGCGCAACCACGTCATCGAACAGATGGACATCGCCTCGTCCACCCGCGAGCCCGCCCTGCGCGACGCGGCCCTCACCTTCGTCTTCGTGGGCGGCGGATACGCGGGCGTGGAGGCACTCGGCGAGCTGGAGGACATGGCCCGGTACGCCACGCGCTACTACCACAACGTCAAGCCGGAGGACCTGAAATGGGTCCTGGTCGAGGCGAGCGACCGGATCCTGCCCGAGGTCGGGGCGGAGATGGGCCGGTACGCCATCCGTGAGCTGCGCGGCCGCAACATCGATGTACGGCTCGAAACCCGTCTGGAGTCCTGCGAGAACCGCGTCGCCGTCCTCTCCGACGGCACCCGCCTGCCGACCCGTACGGTCGTATGGACCGCGGGCGTCAAGCCCGCGCCCGTTCTCGCCGCCACGGACCTGCCGCGCAACGAGCGCGGCCGACTCGTCTGCACCGCCCGGCTCAGCGTCGACGGCGTCGAGCACGCGTGGTCGGCCGGTGACGCCGCCGCCGTACCGGACCTGACGGCGGACGAGCCCGGCAAGGACACCGCGCCGAACGCCCAGCACGCCGTCCGCCAGACCAAGGTGCTGGCCGAGAACATCGTGGCCTCACTGCGCGGGCAGCCCCTCCAGGACTACGCCCACGCGTACGCCGGCTCCGTGGCCTCGCTCGGTCTGCACAAGGGCGTGGCCCATGTCTACGGCCGCAAGCTCAAGGGCTACCCGGCCTGGCTGATGCACCGGGCGTACCACCTCAGCAGGATGCCCACTTTCAACCGGAAGGCGCGGGTCCTGGCCGAGTGGACGCTGTCCGGGCTCTTCAAACGTGAGATCGTCTCGCTCGGCTCGCTGGAACACCCGCGCGCCGAATTCGAACTCGCCGCGGGCGCCGTCCCCTCCAAACCCCTCACACGCCGCCACGAGGACCCGCCCAAGGGCGGGAAGGGCCGGAACCCCGGGCAGAACCCCGGAGACTGAGCCCGCTGTCAGTGCGGTCGGCCACACTGGACGTGTGACGATAGGTGGACTGACACCTGCACAGAGTGACCTGTCCACGGGGCGCGGCCACCGAGACGGCCGGCGGCCACCCGACACGACCAGCAACCAACCACACGAGGCTAGAAGATCCGTGAACTTCACGCGTTGGAGCGCCCGGCTCCCCGGTACGCAGCGTCGCGCCGCGGCTCGGATCGACCGCGGTTCCGTGCCCGCGGCCCGCGGCGAGTACGACCAGCGGCCGGGGTCCCGCTCCGATGCCTCGGACGCCTCCGGTGACGACCTCGGCGACACGGCCGCCGCGCCCGGCACCAGACTGGAGCACTTCTCGGCGGGGGAGCTGCTCGGCGGCCTCCCCGCACTGGTCGCGCTCGTCCACGGCCCCGATCACCGCGTCGTGTACGTCAACGACGCGTACGCGGCGGCGTTCGGCCCCCGCCCGGCCGGCGCCCCGGCCGCCGAGGTGTGCCCCGAGCTTGACGAGCTCGGGCTGTTCCCGCTGATGGACCAGGTGGCGCGCAGCGGCAAGCCGCGCACGGTGAAATCGCGCCGCGTCCGCGGCGGCGGTTCGTACACGGTCACCTGCCTGCCCGCGGAAGCCCCCGAATCCGACGACCCCGGCGGAGTCCTCGTCTTCGCCGCCGATGTCACCGACCACGCCGAGGCCGCCGAGCGGCTGCGTGCCAGCGAGCGCCGGCACCGCGAAACCGCCGTCACCCTGCAGCGCTCCCTCCTCCCGCAGGAGCTGGAGCAGCCCGACGACCTGCGGATCGCCGCCACGTACCAGCCGGGCGGCACGGACGCCGCCGTCGGCGGCGACTGGTACGACGTGATCACCCTCGGAGCCGGCCGCACCGCCCTCGTCATCGGGGACGTCATGGGCCGCGGGGTGCGCGCCGCCGCCGTGATGGGCCAGCTGCGTACGGCCGTCCGCGCGTACGCCCGCCTCGACCTGCCCCCACACGAAGTCCTGCAGCTGCTCGACGGACTGGCCGCCGAAATCGACGCCAGCCAGATCGCCACCTGCGTGTACGCGGTCCACGACCCCAACGAGGGACGGCTCGTGTACGCGTCGGCGGGCCACCTGCCGATCCTTGTGCGCGACGCCGACGGCACGGTCCACCGCGCCGAGGACCCGACGGGCCCCCCGCTCGGCACCGGCGGCTGGCTGCACACCTCGGGCACGATCCCGCTTCTGCCCGGCTCCACCGCCGTCCTCTATACCGACGGCCTCGTCGAACGGCGCGGAGAGGACATCGACGAGGGCGTGGCCGCCCTGGAGAGCGCCCTGTCCGGAGCGACCGGGTCCCCCCAGGTCGTCTGCGACCGGCTCATCCGCTCCCTCGGAGTGACCGCCGAGCACGACGACGACGTCGCGGTCCTCGTCCTCCAGCACCCCACCCGTACCGGCACGGACGCGGAGCTGTTCCACAACGCCGCCCTGGAGCTGCTCGGCGGCATCGAAGCGGCCCCCCGCGCGCGTGCCTTCGCCTCGGGGGTCCTGGCCTCCTGGCGCTTCCCGGTCGAGCTGCGCGACCTGGGTGTGCTCGCCGCGAGCGAGCTCGTGGCGAACTCCCTCCAGCACGGCACCCCGCCGATGCGGCTGCGTCTGCGCCGCACCGACCGCCGTCTGATCATCGAGGTGACGGACGGGGACGACCACCTGCCGCGCCGCCGCCGTGCGGAAACGGAGGACGAGGCGGGCCGCGGGATTTCCATCGTCGCGACGATCGCCTCGTCCTGGGGCAGCCGCCGCACGCCGGGCGGCGGCAAAGCGGTGTGGTGCGAGTTCGCGCTGCCCGACTAGGCCGCGGCCTCGACCCGGGCGTCCTGCGCGGGCCGGTGCTGGGCCACGATCCGCGACTTCGTAGCGAGCGCGGGCCGGTCCTGCACCGGCGCGAGGTGCTTACCGAGCCGCAGCGCCAGAGCCGTGATCCCCAGCGAGAAGAGCACGAACGTCACGATGTACGGCCCGTGCAGTGCCGCCCCCATCGGCCCGCCCACGGCCGGACCGACCGCCAGCGCGAGCTGCTTGACCAGGGCGAACGCCGAGTTGTACTGCCCCACCCGGGCCTCCGGCGCCAGATCGGCGACGAGCGGCGCCACGGTCGGCGACAGCATCGCCTCGCCGATCCCGAAGAGCGCGTACGTCGACACGAACGCGGCCGTCGCCATCTCCTGGCTGCCGTGCCCGAGCCCCGCGTACCCCGCCAGAAGCCACGCCACGGCCCAGATGAGACCGACGGCGGCGATCACCCGCGTACGCCGCCGGCGCTCGACGAACTTGAGCACGACGAACTGCGCGACCACGATGGCGCCCGTGTTCGCCGCCAGAGCGATGCCCAGCGTGGACGGGTCGATCCCGGCGGCCTCGGAGCCGTACGCCGCGAGCCCGGACTCGAACTGCCCGTAGCAGGCGAAGAAGAGGACGAACCCGAGCACACACAGCTGCACCATGGCCCGGTGCCCGAGCAGCGCGCGCATGCCGCCCCCGGTCTCCGCCGCCGGCCGCGCCCCCTGGAGGGCGGGCGCACCGGGCATACGCACGGTCGCGGCGATCCCGGCCAGCACGACGAACATCGCCGACTCGATGGCGAAGAGAAGGGTGAAGCTGGAGGGCCGGCTCGCGTCGACGATCTGCCCGCCGATCAGCCCGCCGATGCCGAGCCCGAGGTTCTGCAGAAAGAACTGCATCGCGAACGCCCGGGTCCGCGCGGACGGCCGTGAGCACCACACGATCATCGTCGCGAGCGCGGGCTGCATCACGGCGGTACCCGCGCCCAGCAGCGCGGCGGAGGCGACGACGGTCTGGACACCGGCGGACAGTCCCATACCCAGCGCGCCGACGGACGCCAGCAGCGCGGACACGACCAGCACCGGCAGCGGTCCGCGCCGGTCGATGGCCCGCCCGCTGAACGGCAGGACGACGAGCGCTGCCATGGCGAAGACGCCGAGCACGGCCCCCGCCGTACCGGCACCCAGGTCCCGCACCTGAGCCACATACACATAGAGGTACGGAACGGTGAACCCGAGCCCGAACGCGCTCAGCACGTTCCCTGCCTGGATCCGGCGCATCGCTGCACCCATCGCCTTGGACACACTCACCTGCTTCAATCAGGCTTCGAAGACTTCGAAGCTAAAGTTAGAACATTAACAATACACATGGAAGGACTTAGAAGCCAACCAAGGCATGGGATAGTGGCCGCATGTCCGACACCCCCGAGCAGCCCGGCCCGCAGACCTCCCTGCAGGAGCCGAGCCTCGACGAGCAGATCGCCGCCTATCAGCGCGAGTTCCGCGACCTCGACCCCCAGGTCGAGAAGGTCGTCTCGGCCCTTGGCCGGCTCAACCGCCGGATGAACGTCGCGTATGGCCGCCAGGTCGCCGCCCTCGGCATCAGCAACGCCGAGTGGGAGGTCCTGAAGACCCTGGTCCTCGCCGGCGCCCCCTACCGCCTCGGCCCCGGCGAACTCGCGAAGCGCCTCGGCCTCACCCCGGCCGCCATGACCCACCGCATCGACCGCATGGCGAACGAGGGCCTGGTCACCCGTGACCGGGACGAGAAGAACCGGGTGCGCGTCATCGTCGAGCTGACGGACGAAGGCCGTACGAAGTGGCTGGAGGCGATGCGGGCCGCCACGACGTTCGAAGAGGACCTCCTCCAGGACCTCTCGGCCGAGGAGCGCGGAGCGCTCGGCGACATGCTGATCCGCCTCCTGCGCCGGGTGGAACACGCACAGCCGGACGCCGGCGGCCGGCTCACCGACCTGGACTAGAAGGTGTCGGCCAGATGGACGCAAGGGTGAGTTGACACACCCCTGGTGGATCCGTAAGGTTCTTCGAGTTGTCACGGAGCCGGAACGGTTCTGCGACGACGGATCTCGCCGCTGATGCGGCACCCAAACTCCGTACGATCTCCCTACCGGGACGAATTTCGGCATGCCGAAATTCATTTCGAACGACTCGATTATGAGTCGCCAGGGAAATCCGCTAGAGTTTGAAACGTCGGAACGGCACAACAGCCGCAAAGACGCCCCCCTCTGACTGGGAATCAGGCCCGAAAGGATCTGATAGAGTCGGAACCGCCGGAAAGGGAAACGCGAAAGCGAAGAACAGCCCGGCAGCCCGCTCCAGCGGGTGGCAGAAACGGAAAACGGATCTGCTAAGCTGGAAACACGAAAAACCGAAGGGAAGCGCCCGGAGGAAAGCCCGAGAGGGTGAGTACGAAGGAAGCGTCCGTTCCTTGAGAACTCAACAGCGTGCCAAAAATCAACGCCAGATTAGTTGATACCCCGTCTCCATCACGGAGATGAGGTTCCTTTGTAGAAAACACAGCGAGGACGCTGTGAACGGGCTGGATTATTCCTCCGGCCTGTTCCGCTCAACGCGAGTGTCACACCGGATTACCGGTAAACATTCACGGAGAGTTTGATCCTGGCTCAGGACGAACGCTGGCGGCGTGCTTAACACATGCAAGTCGAACGATGAACCTCCTTCGGGAGGG